>DATLGA010000073.1:0-9116 GCA_035540715.1 Candidatus Limnocylindrales bacterium
TCGCGTGCCGTACCCCGGCCCGCTCGACGCGCCGCTGGCGCCGACCGAGGAATGCGTGCCCGGCGAGGTGCCGACCTCGACGCCGTCACCCACGCCGACCCCGACCCCGACCCCGACGCCCACGCCCACGCCGACGCCGGAAGCCACGCCGAGCCCGACGGCCACACCGAGCCCGCAGCCGACGCCGCCCCCCGCGACGCCGTCGCCCACGCCGGAGGTCACACCGTCGCCCACCGAGGAGGAGGGCGGCGGGTAGCTAGAGCTCGGCCACCGTCGTCCCATCGCCGCCCTCGTCGCGGCGGCCGGGACGGACGGCGCGCACGCGCGGATGTTCGGCCAGCGCTTCGCGCACGGCGCGCCGCAGCGCTCCCGTGCCGGAGCCGTGGATGATCCGAACGCTGTCGAGCCCGGCGAGCAGCGCCTCGTCGAGGTACGCCTCCAGCTGCTCGAGCGCCGCCTCGACCCGCTCCCCCCGCAGGGTCAGCGTGGGCGACACCCGCGCGGCCGCACGCCGGCGCAGCTCCTCGGCCTCGGTGTCGCGGCGCACGGGACCGCTGACCGGCTCGGGGACGACCTCGATGTCGTCGGAGGGCACCACGAGGCGAGCGCCTTCCGTCTCGAGCGTCACGCGGCCGGTTCGACCGCTGATCTCGACGATTCGTCCGGTGCTGCCCAGCGTCCGCGATCGGCCCCACAGGCCGACCCGTGGCTGGGGTCCGTCATCCGGGACCGCCGTGTCCTCCGGTGTCGGCGCCGCGGAGTCGGGCGTGGCGATCGCCTCCTGGCGGGCTCGCTCCGCACGGCGAGCCAGCTCGTCGAACGCATCGGTGCTGGCACGACCCCGCCCGCGCCCGGCGGCCATGTTGCCGTGACGGGTCAGCTCACGTCGCAGCTCGGCCACTTCGCGTTCGGCGCGTGCGACGAGGCGGTCCGCGCTGCGCCGCGCCTCGGCCAGCATCTCCGCTGCCTCCCGACGCGCCCGGCCGACGCCTGCCCGAGCTCGCTCCCGCTCGGAGACTGCCTCGGCGCGCTCGCGCCGGGCGGCGTCGAGTGCGGCCGCCTGCGCCTCCTCGGCGCGAGCAATGGCAGCGAGCGTCTCTTCCATCGAGGCGTGCTCGGCCGAGATGCGGTCACGCGCGTCGCCCAGGATCTCCGACGGCAGGCCGAGCCGCTCGGCGATCGCGAATGCCTGGCTCTTGCCCGGAAGGCCGATGACCAGCCGGTAGGTGGGACGCAGGGTCTGCACGTCGAACTCGACGGCGGCGTTGCTCACGAGCGGGTGCTCGGTGGCGAAGCTCTTGAGCTCCGCGTAGTGCGTGGTGGCCGCCACCATCGCGCCGTCGCCGAGGAGGCGCGAGACGATCGCCATCGCCAGCGCCGATCCCTCCGCCGGGTCGGTCCCGGCGCCGACCTCGTCGAGCAGCACGAGCGTGCCCGGTCCGGCCGCCGCGACGAACCGGACGACGTTGCGCAGGTGGCTCGAGAAGGTGGACAGCGACTGCGCGATGCTCTGTTCGTCCCCGATGTCGGCCATGATCCGCCGGAAGACGGGCAGCCGCGCGCCGTCGGCCGCCGGCACCCGCATGCCGGCCTGGTGCATGAGGGCCAGGAGCCCGAGCGTCTTGAGGGAGACGGTCTTCCCGCCGGTATTCGGACCGGTCACGATGAGCGCCCGGTATCCGAAGCGGTCCCCGAGCCGCAGGTCGATCGGAACGGCCGATTCCCCCAGCAGCGGGTGGCGCGCCGACAGCAGCTCGGCCGCATCGT
Organism: Candidatus Limnocylindrales bacterium; assembly: GCA_035540715.1. Taxonomy (GTDB): domain Bacteria; phylum Chloroflexota; class Limnocylindria; order QHBO01; family QHBO01; genus JACDBZ01. The sequence continues at coordinate 1,768 of DATLGA010000073.1, forward strand.
CGGCGACCGCCGGACGGGTGGCGTCCATCGACGCGCCGAGTCGGGCGCGCGCGATCCACAGGTCGGCCCGCGCGAGTGCCGCGAGGCTGTCGCGCAGCGACTCGGCCCGCGCCTCGACCTCGCGCGAGAGCTCCTCGAGGATCCGCTCCTCCTCGCGCTGTGCGGCGAGGGTCGCCTCGGTCCAGGCGTTGTTGAGCTCGACGACGGTGAGCGGCTCGACGAACAGCGTCGCGCCCGAAGCGCTCTGGTCGTGGACGATGCCCTTGAGCCGGCCCTTCGCCTCGGCGCGAATCGGGATCACGTATCGGCCGGCTCGGAGCGTCACGATCGGCTCACCGATGACCCCGGCGAGCTGTGACGACCGAAGCATCGCATTGAGGCGCTCACGCACGCGGTCCTGCGCCGTGCGCAGCCGTTTGCGGATCGCGCCGAGCTCCGTGGACGCGGTGTCGAGCAGCTCACCTGCGTCGTCCAGGCTGCGGGCGAGGCGCGCGGCCAGCTCGGGGGCAGGATCCAGGTTGTCGCGCACCTCGCTGAGGTGTGGATCGCGCCATGCCTTGAGGCGCGCCGCGAAGCGTTCGCTGGCGTGCAGGGTCTCGCCGATGTCGAGCAGATCGGCCGGCGTGAGCCGGCCGCCACGCGCCGCGCGTTCGAGCGACCCGCGGACGTCCCGAGCCCCCCCGACGGAGGCCTGCGCCTGCTCGCCGGTGAGGCGCGCCGCCTCATCGGTCTGGTCCTGCAGCAGGCCGACATGAACCGGATCCGCAACCGGCAACGACTCGAGCGCTAGCTCCCGCGACGGCTCGAACGAGGTGAGCGCCGCGAGCTGGCCGACGATGGCCTCCCATTCGAGGGCGCGCAGCGTGGCGGGATCGGCGGCCGCGCCGACCGCAGGCTCAGCGGGCGCGGGAGACGTGCGGGTCATCGGCGATCCAGAACCGCAAGGGACGGGCCGCCCACGGACCGGCGTACTGGACGCCGATGCGCGGGCCACGGCGCACCACGGGCGCCGGCCCCGATCGTGGCTCGATCCTGATCGGTCCGCCCAGCAGGTCCGCTCCGTTCAGGCGACGGTCCACGGCGAGCGCCTGGCCGACGTTACCCGGGCCGGAAGCGAGGCCTTCCGGCCGCGAGCGTGGGCCACGCTGCTGCCGAGCGAGGTCGACGCCTTCGTCGAGCGCCATGGCGCGAATGAGCACGGCCTCCGGCTTGAGTCCCGGCCCGGCCACGACGTTCAGGCAGTGATGGAGCCCGTAGACGAGGTAGACGTAGCAGTGCCCCGGCGGTCCGAACATGACGGCGTTCCGCGGCGTGCGCCCGCGCGCCGAGTGCGCCGCGAGGTCCTCGGGCCCGCGGTACGCCTCCACCTCCACGATCCGTCCACCGACGGCGCCGGCGACCGATTCGTGGGTCAGCCGCGCGCCGAGCAGATCGAGGGCCAGCTCCGCCGCCGGCCGGTCGAACCAGGCCCGCGACACTTGCGCGCCGTCGGAGCGTTGCGCAACGGTCACGGACCGACGAGCTGGGCGATCTCACTCGGGACGAAGGGTCGGACGAGGAAGCCGGCGGCCGGCAGCAGCGTCTCGCGGAAGAACTGGACGATCAGCGACTCGTTCAGCAGGTCGTAGTAGCCGCCCACCCAGCCGCTCGTCTGGCCGCCGGCGCGGAAGAAGCTGTCGTACACGACGAGGTGGAAGGTGATGAGCAGCGCCACGAACAGGAGCCCGAAGACGGCGCCCGCCAGCTCGTCGAGCTGCCGCGGAATCGGCAGACGCGTGCGTCGGTACAGCGCACGGATCGTGAACCAGCCGCCGATCACGAACCCGAAGAAGAGGAGCACGAATACGAGCAGCTCGCGCCCACCCGGCGAGAAGGCGGTCCAGAAGCCGAGCAGCCCGACGATCGGCCCCTTCAGCTGGGCGGCGAGGACGAACGCCACGAGGATCGCCACACAGTTCAGGGCGTACCGAATCAGGCCCTGGGTGAAGCCGACGAAGACGCCGACCGCAAGGACGAGAATGATGACGAGGTCGATCCAGCCCAGCTGCGTCAGCAGCTCCACGCGTGCCTCCTTCCGAGCGAGCCGAACGCGCGGAACCGGCGCTCGGGCGCGCGCAAGGGTACCAGCCGCCCCGCCGGGGCGACAAGAAGATCGGCCTCAGCCCTCGCGAATCTCGGCGCGAAGGTGGTGGCGGAGCGACCCGCGGACCTTGTTCAGCGCCTTGTCGACGCTTCGCTCGTCACCGGCCTCGTTCGGCTGGAAACGGAAGGCCAGGGCGTACGACACGCGGCCGGCCCCGATCTGGTCGCCGCGGTAGACGTCGAACAGACGAAGCTCGACGAGCATGGGCCCGGCGCTCATCCGCGCGATCCGCAGCAGCTCCCCCACCGGCGTGGCTTCGTCGAGCACGACGGCGAGATCGCGGTCGACCGGCTGAGCCGCTGGAACCGATCGCACGCTGCGCTGGACGGGAACCAGGTCGAGCAGCCGGTCCAGGCTGATCGTCGCGTCCACGGGACGGCCGGTCAGGCCCCAGGCCTGCACGACTCGAGGATGGACCTCCCCGAACGACCCATAGGCTCGTCCCGCGGCGTCCACCACCCGCCCGGTACGCCCCGGGTGTCGGTGAGGGTGCCGCTCATCCTCAGCCTCCGCTCGGTACGCCGGCGCCGGTGCGCCGATTGCCTCGTGGAGCGCGTCGATGAGGCCCTTGACGCTCGCCAGGTCGGCCGCGCCGGCAGGCTCACCGGGCCCCCCGTGGGTCGGGCGGCCCGAGAGGACGATCCCGAGCTCCCACGCCTCGTAGCGGCCTGTGCCGGCAGTCTCGGCCCGACGCTCGCGCGCCGTCGGCGCGCCGGCCGCCGCCCAATACACCTTGCCGAGATCGAAGAGCCAGGCGTCCGGACGCCGCTGCCTGACGTTCTCCGCCAGCGCGCCGAGGAGCGACGGGGCCATGACCGGTCGCAGGATCGAGTGGTCGACGCTCAACGGGTTGAACAGGCGGACGAGGTGCCCCGCGCCGTCGTCAAAGCCGCAGCGTCGCAGATCGTCGGGACCGATGAGCGCGTGGGTGACGACCTCGTCGAGCCCCATGCCGGCCAACACGCGCCGAACGGCGTGGCGCGGGCCGCTCGGATCCGGGCGGTACGCCGGCAGGGCCGCGCGCGGGAGGCGGCCCTCGATGCGCTCGTAGCCGTGAGCGCGGGCGACCTCCTCGGCGACGTCTGCGGCGGCGGCCACGTCGAGCCGATGGTCGGGCACCGCGACGACCACCTCCTCGCCGTCGCCCTGGACGCCGAACTCGAGCGGCTCGAGCAGCTCGCGAACCCGCGCGGCATCGGCCTCGATGCCGAGCAGCCGCCGCATACGATCGATGTCGACGGCCACGCGTCGCGGCTCGCGCGGCTCCGGGTCGTTGTCGACGATGCCTGCCGCGACGGTCGCACCGGTGACCTCCGCGATGAGCTGTGCCGCTCGGTCGGCGGCCAGCCTGGGGAGGTCGTGACCGATCCCCTTCTCGTGACGCATGCTCGCCTCGGATCGCAGGCCGAGCCGGCGCGCGGTGTTGCGGATGGTCGGGCCGTGGAAGATCGCCGACTCGAGGATGACCCGCGTCGTCGACTCCGTCACCTCCGTCGCGGCGCCACCCATGATCCCGGCCAGGCCGATCGCATGGTCGCGATCGGCGATCACGAGCATCCGCTCGTCGAGCTCGCGCTCTTCGTGGTCGATCGTCTCCAGTGTTTCTCCGGGCCTCGCTCGCCGTACAACGATCTGCCCCTCGGGGATGGTATCGGCGTCGTACGCGTGCATCGGCTGGCCGAGCTCGTGCATGACGTAGTTCGTCACGTCCACGACGGCCGAGATCGGGCGCATCCCGGCGGCCACGAGCCTGCGTTGCATCCACTCGGGCGACGGTCCGTTCTTCACGCCGGTGAACCAGCGCGCGGCAAAGCGCGGGTTCAGCTGCGGCTCCTCGATCCGGACCGAGACGTGGTCCTCCGTGCGCTCCGCCGCCTCGGTGAGCGTGACGGCGGGCATCCGCAGCGTTGCTCCGGTGAACGCCGCGATCTCGCGCGCCAGCCCCACCATCGAGAGGGCGTCGCCCCGATTCGGCTTCACGTCGACGTCGAGCACGGTCTCTCCGACGATGTCGGCCAGCGGCGTGCCGAGTGCATGTTCCTCGCCGCTGCCGAGGATCAGGATCCCGTCGGCATCGGTCCCGAGACCGAGCTCGATCGGGCTGCACAGCATGCCGTTGCTCACGACGCCGCGGATCTTGCTGCGCTCGATCCGCCGGTCGCCTGGCAGGATCGCCCCGACGAGCGCCGTCGGGACGAGCTGACCGCGCTCGATATTCTGGGCGCCGCACACGACCTCGAGCTCGCCGCCGGCGGGTCCGACGTCGACGCGGGTGAGCCACAGCGTGTCGGCATTCGGATGCCGCTGGACGTCGAGCAGCCGCCCGACCACGACGTCGGTCCACTCCGCGCCGGCAACCTCGATCCGCTCGACCTCCATGCCGCGCATCGTCAGCTCGTCGGCGAGCTCGCGTGGCGACAGGGCGATGTCGACGTACTCGCGCAGCCACGAGAGCGGGGCCCGCACGCTATCGGCCCTCCGTGAACTGGGTGACGAAGCGCAGATCGGCGCTGAAGAAGAGGCGGATGTCGCTGATCCCATGACGGAGCATCGTCATCCGGTCCGGACCCATGCCGAACGCGTAGCCCTGGTAGTGGTCCGGGTCGAAGCCACCAGCGCGGAGCACCTCGGGATGGACCATCCCCGCGCCCAGGATCGTCATCCAGCCGGTGCGCTTGCAGGCCGCGCATCCCTGGCCGCCGCAGACCAGGCAGCCGATGTCGAAGGCGACGCTCGGCTCGGTGAACGGGTAGTAGCCGGGTCGGAAGCGCGTGCGGACATCGCGCCCGTAGAGCGCGCGCGCGACCTCCTCGAGCATCCCCTTGAGGTCTGCGAGGCTCGTGTCGCGATCGACGACGAGCCCCTCGACCTGGAAGAACTCGAACGCGTGGCTCGCGTCGACGGCCTCGTAGCGGAAGCAGCGCCCCGGGGTGATGACGCGGATCGGCGGCGCCAGCGCGAACATGGCCCGCAGCTGCGTCGGCGAGGTGTGCGTGCGCAGGATCGTGCCGTCCTCCGCGGGCCGGGGCGCGCCGGCCTCGACGCTCCCCGGTTCGGCGACGTACAGGGTGTCCCACAGGTCACGCGCCGGGTGGTCGGGCGGGATGTTGAGGAGCTCGAAGTTGTACTCCTCGGTCTCGATCTCAGGGCCCTCGAAGACCTCGAAGCCGAAGGCGTGGAAGATCTCGCGCAGATCCCGCATGGTGGTGAGCACCGGATGAAGGTGCCCCACCGGGACCGGGCGGCCGGGGGCGCTGACGTCGAGCGTCTCCTCGGCGAGGCGGCGGTCCAGGTCGTTCGCGCGCAGCGCGTCGAGCCGCGCGCCGATCGCGGCGTCGATGCGGCCACGCACCTCGTTCGCCGCCTGCCCCAGGGCGGGCCGCTCGTCGGGTGGCAGCGAACCGAGCCGCTTGAGGACCGCGGTGACACGGCCTGACCGTCCCAGCAGCTCATGGCGCAGCTGCTCCACCTCGGCGGCCGTGCCTGCCGTGGCGAGACGTTCCTCGGCCTCGCGCTGGATCGTGTCGAGCTCGGATCGCAGATCGGTCATCGGTCGGTGCTCATCATCGGGGAAAACGAACGGCCCCGTCCCGCTTCCGCGGGACAGGGCCGTGAAACCGGCGCTGGCAGTGCGCCGGTCAGCTGCTAAAGGAGCTCTTGGCCGTGTCGACCATGGCCGCGAACGCCACCGGCTCGCGCACCGCCAGATCGGCGAGCGTCTTGCGATCCACCTCGACGCCGGCGGCCTTCAGGCCCGCGATGAAGCGACCGTAGGGCAGGCCGTGCTGGCGCGACGCCGCGTTGATGCGCTCGATCCACAGGCGACGCATGTCGCGCTTCCGGTCGCGGCGGTCGCGATACGCGTACACGAGCGCGTGGATGAGCGCCTCGCGTGCCGGCCGAACGAGCGTCGAGCGGGTGCCGCGACGCCCCTCCGCCTGGTTCAGCAGGCGCTTGTGGCGCCGGCGCGCGGTGACGCCGCGCTTGACTCTGGCCATCGGTTACTTCCCCTTGCCAGCGTACGGCAGCAGCCGTTCGAGCTGGTCCGTGTGCACGTCGGCGGCGATCGTCTTGCCGGCGTAGCGGCGCGTGCGGCGGCTCGACTTGATCTCGAGGTGATGACCGCGCCACGCCTTCGGCCGGGTCCACTTTCCGGAGCCGGTCTTCTTGTAGCGCTTGGCCGTCCCCTTGTGGGTCTTCATTTTCGGCATGACTACGATCCCTGCTGCGCCGGCGTCTCGCTCGTCGCCTCGGCCGATTCGCCGCCCTGCTGTGCCGGGGCCGGGGCCTTGGCGGCGACCGCGTCGCCAATGGTCTCGCCGTTCGGCGTGGCCTCGCCATCGCCGCCGGCATCGGTCTTCTTCTCGGGCCGCTTCTCGAGCGGCGCCATGACGATGTACATGCTGCGACCCTCGAGCAGCGGCTGGCGCTCGATGGTTCCGTGCTCGGTGAGGAGCTCGGAGGTCCGCATCAGCAGGTCCCGACCGAGGTTCGCGTGGCTGATCTCGCGCCCGCGGAAGCGGACCGTGATCTTCACGCGATCCCCGTGGTCGAGGAACTGCGCCGCTCGTCGCGCCTTCGTCTGGAGGTCATGGGTGTCGACCTTGACGCCCAGCCGCACCTCCTTGAAGGTCTGCGACTTCTGCTTCTTCTTCTGTTCGCGCTCGCGCTTCTGGAGCTCGTACTTGTACTGGCCGTAGTCGAGGATCCTGCAGACGGGCGGGACCGCGGTCGGGGCGACCTCCACGAGGTCGAGACCTTTCTCCTGGGCGAGAGCGAGGGCCTTGAACGTCGGCATCACGCCGAGCTGCTGCCCTTGATCGTCGATGATCCGCACCTCGCGGATTCGGATCATCTCATTGACTCTGAGGTCCCTTGCCAGTGCCTGCTCTCCTTCAACAACAAGGCCACCTTCCGATCACGGACGGGTGGCCCTGCAGACGTACGCGAATTGCCGCCGGATGATACACCGAGTTCGATCGGACGGTCAACGCGGATAGTCGTAGAACACGGCCACCTGGCGTCCGTCCGGATCGGCGATGCGGAAGCTGCGGGATCCCTCCCAGTGGTCTCCCGAAGGCGGCGCCGCAAGCGCGAATCCGCGCCGGCCCAGCTCCTGGGCCCAACCGTCGACCTCCGAAGCGGTGTCGACCTTGAAGCCGATCTGGATTCCGTCACGCGTCGCCGTGTCTCCGCGCCGGCAGCT
>DATLGA010000074.1:0-2200 GCA_035540715.1 Candidatus Limnocylindrales bacterium
GCTCCAGGCGCTCGGCGAGCATGCGCGCGTACTCCCCCGGATGGCGGGGCAGGAACGGAGCGCCGAAGCCGGCGGAGAAGGTCGCCTTCGGCTCGGTGACGCCGATCTCGGTGCCGGCGAGCTTGGCCGTGTAGCCGCTGATGAAGTGGTACTGGGCCTGCTCGCGCGTGAGGCGGCTGATCGGCGGCAGGATGCCGAACGCGTCGGCGGTGAGGAAGACGACGTTCTTCGGATGGGTGGTCATGCCGGTCGGGTCGGCGTTGCCGATGAACTCGAGCGGATACGCACCGCGCGTGTTCTCCGTGAACCGCTCGGAGTCGAGGTCCAACTCCCGCGTCCGCTCGTCCAGGTCGACGTTCTCCAGGATCGTGCCGAAGCGGCGCGTCGTGGCGAAAATGTCCGGCTCATACATCGGCGACAGCCGGATCGTCTTCGCGTAGCAGCCGCACTCGAAGTTGAACAGGCCGTCGGCGCCCCAGCCGTGCTCGTCGTCGCCGATGAGGCTGCGCTCCGGATCGGCCGAGAGCGTCGTCTTGCCGGTCCCGGAGAGGCCGAAGAAGAGCGCCGGGTCGTCGTCGCGGCCCACGTTCACCGACGATTGCATCGGCAGGGCCGCCTCGTCGGGGAGGAGGTAGTTCATGACCGTGAACGCCGACTTCTTGATCTCCCCGGCGTACTCGGTGCCGACGATGATGATCTCCATCCGTTGAAGGTGGAGCAGGATCGCCGTCTCGCTCCGGACGCCGTCCGTCTCCGGATCGGCCTTGAACGACGGGACGTCGATGATCGTGAAGTTCGGCGAGAAGCGCTCGAGGTCCTCGCGCGGTGGATTGCGGAACAGGTTGCGCGCGAAGATGCTGGCCCAGGCCGACTCGGTGTAGACGCGCAGGCTGCGCCGGTGGTCCGGATGCGCCCCGATGTAGAGGTCCTGGCTGTAGATCGGCCGATCCGCGACGTACTGCATGAGGCGCGCGCGCAGCCGATCGTAGTCCTGCTCGGCGATCGGCTGGTTGATCTCGCCCCACCAGACCTTCTTCTCGCTCGACGGCTCGCGGACGACGAACTTGTCCTTCGGAGAGCGACCGGTGTGCTTGCCGGTGCGGACCACCAGCGACCCATGGGCCGAGACGATCCCCTCGCCGTTGCGAATCGCGTGCTCGTAGAGCTCGGCGGTCGAGAGGTTGCGGTACGTCGCGTCGAGGTTCGACGCCGGGTTGCGAAGCTGGGTCGTCGCCACGGTCTCCTCCTTACGTCCACCCGCGGCGCGTTTCCACGCTCCGGGCGCCTATGTGAGTCCGACCGGCCGCGCGTCACCGGATCGGTTCCGGGAGTCGGCTTCCACAGTCTGTTCGGCTGTCCGTCCAGCAAGCATTGTACCGGTGCCGGGCGTTTCGGTTGCGGAACGGTTGCGATCCTCGGGTGGCCATCCCGGGATCACCCGACTGGAGCGCACGGCCCGATGCCGCTAGAATCGAGGGCCGTGGCGGAGTAGCTCAGTGGTAGAGCAGGGGACTCATAAGCCCTTGGTCGGTGGTTCGAATCCGCCCTCCGCTACCACCCCCTCACCGGCCGATCCACTCGCCGATCTCGCCGCCGCCGTCGATGCCGGCCTGCAGACGCTCGCTGTCGCGGACGACGCGGTCGTGGTCCTCGCGGTGTCCGGCGGTCCCGATTCCATGGCGCTGCTGCACGGTGCCGCGCGAATGGTCCAGGCCGATGCGCGCGCCTGGCGCCTGACCGTCGCACACCTCGACCATGGCATCCGTCCCGAGAGCGCGGACGACGCCGCCTTCGTCGCCGATGCCGCCGCCGCGCTCGGGCTGGGGTGTGAAACGCGCCGGACCGATGTCGCCGCGCTGGCGCGTGACGAGGGGCGCTCGATCGAGGAGGCGGGGCGGGAGGCGCGGTATCGGTTCCTGGCCGAGGTGGCGTCCGAGGGTGCGCTGATCGCGACGGCCCACACGCTCGACGACGCCGCCGAGACGGTCCTGCTCAACCTGATGCGCGGGAGCGGGTTGGCGGGCGCCGCCGGCATCCCGGCTCGTCGCGGGCGCATCGTCCGGCCGCTCCTCGGCGAGCGCCGCGAGCGCCTGCGAGGGCTCCTGGACGCGGCCGGCCTGCCGTACCGGCTCGACGCCTCGAACGACGATCCGGCCTTCCTTCGGAACCGGGTCCGCGCCGAGCTTCTCCCTCTCCTGGA
>DATLGA010000075.1:0-10470 GCA_035540715.1 Candidatus Limnocylindrales bacterium
CACCACTGGCACCTGGTGATGATGAAGGCGAACCCCAGCCGGCTGCGGCAGGTGTACCGGACGCCGTACTTCAGCGAGGGCTGGGCGCTCTACGCCGAGCGGATGATGCGCGAGCAGGGCTTCTTCACCGACCTGCGGCACGAGATGTTCCAGTACGAGGCCACGATCTTCCGCGCGGCGCGCATCGTCGTCGACACGAGCCTCCACATGGGCGAGATGACCTGGGACGAGGCGGTCGAGTTCATGACCCGCCACACCGCCCTGACCGAGCCGACCGCGAAGGCCGAGGTGACCCGCTACTGTGCCTGGCCGACGCAGGCGAGCTCGTACTTGACCGGCTGTCTCGAGATCGTCCGCATCCGGGAGGCGTTCTTCGCGAAGCGCGGCGCCTCGGACACCGATGCGCTACGCGACTTCCATGACGGGATCACCGGTTCGGGCGGGCTGCCGATCGCCCTGGCCGAACGCGCCGTGCTCGCCACCGCCTGAGGGCTCGTCGAATGCGCGGAGCCGATGACGTCGGCTGCTCGACGACGTGAGCGACTAGGTGGCTGCGCCGGCCGGCTCGGGCACCCGGTTCCGCACGAACAGGCGGACGAGATGCGCGAGCCGTTCCGGATGGCTTCCGTGCATCGAGTGCGCCCCTCCCTCGACGACTCGCCGCTCGCCATTCGAGAGCAGGCCCACGAGACGTTCCGTCCAGTCGAGCGGGCTGATCTCGTCGAGCTCGCCGGCGATGATCAGGACGGGGACGTCGATGATCGGCAGCCGATCCTCGATCCGGTGCCGAGTGGCTGCCCACGCGGTGCGGACGGTGCGTCGCAAGCCGGCCTTGAGGTATGGCCCGAGGAGCGCCAGGGGATTCCCGCCTCCCTCGTCGTTCGAGCCGTTCGCGATCCATCGGCTCACCTGGCCGGTCAGGCTCCGATGCTCCGGCTCGCAGGTGGGGCCGATGAGCGCGATCGCTCGCGCTCGGCGCCGGCTGCGATGCTCCTCGACCTCGCGGGCCGCGAGCTCGGCCACGACCTGGGCGCCGTACGAGTTGCCGACGAGAACCGCATCGGTGAGGCCGACGACCTCGCACCAGTGGTCGAGGGCATCGGCGAGGCCCTTGATGCTCAGTGCACGCGGCGGATGGTCGCTGCCCCCGAATCCGGGAAGGTCCGGCACGTAGACGCGGAACTCCGGGAGGGCGGAGGCCATGTCGGCCAGCGACTCGGACGCGAGGCCAAGCCCGTGCACGAGCACGACTGGTTGGCCCTCCGGATCCCCGACCACCAAGGACCGCATGCGAAGGCCACGGACCTCGTCCCATCGGCGGGCGAGCTGGAGGCCGGTCATGCGGCACCTCCCACGGCGGCTGCCGGCGTCACCTCGGTCAGGACCGGCGACGACTCGTCGTCGAGCCGCTCCCGGCGCTCGGCCAGGAAGTCGCGGACCGCATCGAGGCTGAGCGGATGGTCGGGAAGCGGGAAACGCTCGCCGACCGCCACGAGCGACTCGTAGTAGTTCTTCAGGCCGGCGAAGTCCCGGGGGAAGGCGTCCTCGGTGACTCCGAGGAAGCGACCGGCACCGGCCTTGTGCATGACCTGGCGCCAGCGCTCGATATCGGCCAGGCCTGCCCCCTCGGTCCCGTGCGGGAAGAGCATGATCATCAGCTCCTCCCACGGGCCTGACTCGTCAAGGTAGGCCTCGAGCTTCTGGGCGGAGGGCTCGGTCGAGAACTTCGTCCAGTACGGTGCCGATCCGGTGCGCAGGGCCCACGTCGGCTCCATGAGGATGAACGACTCGGCCAGCAGGCGGATCGGCTTCAGGCCACGTTGCTCGTACCACCATCGGTACAGGTCGGCGACCGCCGGGCTGAGGTCCTCCGGTTCGACGAACCTGAGGCGCTCGACCTGGAACCCGTTGCGCTCGGCGAAGGCCATGACGTCGTCCCGAAGTGCGGGCTCGAAGCCCCACTCCGCCTCCGGGGCCTCTTCGTTCGGCTCGCCGTAGTCCCAGCTGCGCCGATGGGAGTCGTAGCGCTCGAGGTAGTCGCGGACGCGCTCCGATCCATGCAGGTACTCCTCCGGCTCGATGCCGCCCGTGGCGCCCGGCTGGAACACATGACGGTCGCTCACCCGGATGACCGGCCAGCGCACCTCGGTCTCGACGAGGACGATCGTCCCGCCGGGCTCCAGATGGTCGAGCAGGAAGCGCTCGTACGCCTCGCCGAGGGAGCGCCGCTTCACCCGAAAGTACGTCATGCGCTGGACCATGAGCCGATCCTGGTTCGGGTCGTGCATGTGGTGCAGCTGGAGGTCAGGGTTCGCGTCGAGAAGCCGCGGGGCGTGCTGACGCGACCACTCGAGGTCGTCGAGCCCCTCGTCGGGGTGGACGCCGTCGCGCCGGACGGGGATGAAGAACGTCTGGGGCAGCCACGGTGCATCGAGCGCTGTGGCAAGGTGCACCCCGGCGCCGTTCGACGAGCCGATCATGGCGTGCGGGTACATGCGTGCCGGGTACTCGGCGGTGAAGGCGCGGGCGATCGCCTGCTCGTCCACCTCGTCGAGCTTCTCCGGATCCACGGCCTCGTCCGCACCGCTCCAGATGTACACCTGCTCCTTGAGCGCGTCGGGGAGCTTGTTGATCATGCCCGCGACATAGTCGAGGGGGCTTTCGACGCCGAGCGTCGAGAATTCTTCGCGCTTCAGTCCCGTCACCGTCGCACGGAGCATCGCGCTGGCCGAGTCGAAATCGGCGACGAAGTCGGTCTGCTGCATCGGTGTCCTTTCCGCTGTTGGAATGCAGAAGGAGACCGCCTCAGCAGTCTCCTCCAGTGGTCCGGCGATATCGGCCCGGACCCGGCCGTGGGTCTGTCTGCCGGTTGGTACTGCAGGGCCTGTGCCGGATGCACAGCGAAACGGTTCGACATCGCCGCTCGGTGGCACCTAGCATCCGCGTCGTGAACCGACAGCGAACGAGCTGGCTCATGGACATGGACGGCGTCATCGTGCGCGAGGATCACCTCGTGCCCGGCGCCGATCGGTTCGTGGCACGCCTGGCCGAGACGAACCATCCATTTCTCATCCTGACGAACAACTCGATCTACACGCCGCGCGACCTCGCCGCGCGACTCGGCCGCCTCGGCCTCTCGGTCACGTCCAACGCCATCTGGACGAGCGCCCTCGCGACCGCCAAGTTCCTCGACGACCAGCGGCCGAATGGCACGGCGTTCGTCATCGGCGAGGCAGGCCTGACGACCGCCCTCTACGAGGCCGGCTATACGCTGTCCGAGACCGATCCGGACTACGTCGTCCTCGGCGAGACGCGCACGTACAGCTTCGAGCGCATCAGCCGGGCGATCCAGCTCATCGCGGCCGGAGCGCGCTTCATCGCCACGAACCCGGATCCCACGGGGCCCTCGGACGCCGGCCCCGTGCCGGCCACCGGCTCCGTGGCCGCCCTCATCTCGAGCGCCACCGGCGTCCAGCCGTACTTCATCGGCAAGCCGAACCCGCTCATGATCCGATCGGCGCTGCGCCAGATCGGCGCGCACTCGGAGTCGACGGTCATGATCGGCGATCGGATGGACACCGACATCGTGACCGGCATCGAGGCAGGCCTCGAGACGATCCTGGTCCTCACCGGCATCACCACCCGCGAGGAGTCCGGGCGTTTCAGCTACCTGCCCTCGCACATCGTCGACTCGGTGGCCGATCTGGTGGACTGGGTCGAGCCGCTCGAGTAGCGGCGACCGCACAGGGCCGATGCAGGACAGATCTCGACGGAGCCTGTCAGGTATTCCGGTCCAGAATGACCCTGATGGAGCTCGAGATCCAGCCACTCATCCAGGAACGGCTGCCGGACCTCGCCGCGCTGTTCGGCCAGGGCGGTGACCCCAAGTGGTGCTGGTGCGCGTTCTTTCGCGTGCGCCAGGTCGACTTCTCGAACGCCACCGCCGAGTCGAACCGCGAGATCCTCGAGCAGGCCGTCGAGACGACCGGCGCCGAGGGGCGCGCGCCGGGGCTGATCGCCTATCACGGCGGCGAGCCGGTGGGGTGGGTGAGCGTGGGCCCGCGGGACGACTACGAGCGGCTGCGGCACTCGCGCGTGCTCGCGGCAGTCGACGACATGCCGGTCTGGTCGATCGTGTGCTTCGTGGTCGCCCGTTCGGCCCGAAACCGGGGAGTGGCCCGCGCGCTGCTCGATGCGGCCATCGCGTACGCGGGCGACCGCGGTGCAACGCTGCTCGAGGCCTACCCGGTCGACACCGGTGGGGAGCGGATCCTCTCGGCGAACGTCTACCGCGGCACGCTCGCGATGTTCCAGCGGGCCGGGTTCGAGGTGGTCGCGCGACGGCGCGCGAACCGGACGAGCCCCGAGCGTCCGATCGTCCGCCGCGCCGTCTCGACGTGAGTTCCGTGGTCTGCGCCGGGGCCGGGATCGGCGGCGGTCGAGCGGAGGCGGCTACGCCTCCCGCCGAGCGATCGCTCGGGCGAGCTCCTGCTTGTCCATGTTCGAGCGGCCCTTGATACCGGCGTTGCGGGCGCGCTCGTAGAGGTCGGCCTTCGTGTTGCCTTCGACGTCCACGCCGCCGAAGGTCTCGCCCTCACCGCGGCGCGCGGCCGCGCCTCCACGCTTGGCTCGAGGGTCCGACGGGCCTTTCTCGTCCTTGGCCTGCCAGCGATCGCCGACCTTCTCGAACGAGTGCTTCAGGCTCGCGTAGGCGGTGCGGTGTGCGCGCTCGCCCTCGCCATAGCTGTCGACCGCGCTGTCGTGCGTCTTGATCCAGGTTTCCTGCGCCTTTTTCGGAGACCGCTCGAGCGTCTCCGGCAGCTCCTCGCGTCCGGGCATGGCATCGGTCCTCCAGTGATTCCTGGCAGATCCGATGCATAAACTTGGCCGCTGCGAGCGGTTCTTCTGCGGTTCCGGCGCGCGGGTTGCGCTGCCAGATTGCGCTCAGGGGTGTTCGACGTCGATGACGAGGCGCGCCGGGTCCTCCAGCTCCATGATGCGAAGGCAGGGATCGTCCTGCGCGAGGCCGATGTACCAGTCGGCGGTTGCCTCGAAATCGCCGGCCTCGATCACCTCGGCGATCGCCGAGCCGCCGAGCTCGAACTGCAGCGGGCCCTCGTAGGTCTCCTCGAACTCGGCCGTGAGGCGCGTCCCGCCGAGCAACGTCAGGTGGAGGAAGGCGTCACCGGCGACCTCGATCTCCGCGCCGCGGGGGATGTCGACGAGCGGCAGATCGGCGTGTCGGAGCAGATGCTCCGGGATGCCCGCCGGCGAGCTGGGGCCACCCGTTACGTCCTCATACGCCTGGAACTCGAACACGAGGCGATCGAAGCCCTCGTGCTCTCCGATGCGGACGTCGGCGATGTTCGTGAGGTCAACGGTCCCGTCGCCTTCGAACGGGAGCGCGTCGCAGTCGAACGCAGGAAGCTCCGGGGGCTCGTCGTCAGGCGTGGCGGTGGGGGTCGGGTCCGGCGTCGCGTCCGGCGTTGCGTCCGGCGTCTCGGCAGGCGTGTCGGTCGGTGTCGGCGTCGGCTCGGCCGGCGCCGTCTCCGGTGTCGCGCAGGCTGCCAGGACCAGGACGAGCGGGCCGAGCAGGGCGGTGATCCTTCTCATGTCCCACCGCCGGGGCCGCAAGGCGCCTGCCACTCCTTGCCCTCAGGCGTCCGCGACCTCGATCCGGATGCGCTTGTTGATGCGGCCCTTGGACTCGTAGCCGGTGACCCGCACGCGGCCGATCTCGGAGGTACGGGCGACGTGGGTGCCGCCGTCGGCCTGCAGATCCAGGCCGACGATCTCGATCGTACGCACCTCCGCGATCCCTTCCGGCAGGAGGTTGATCTTCGTGCGGATGAGGTCGGGAATGGCGAAGGCCTCTTCCCGCGGGAGGATGTCGACGCGGATCTCCCGGTCGGCCGCGACCTCGTCGTTGACGCGCCGCTCGATCTCGCCGACGAGCTCGCCGGACATCGTCTCGAACTCGAAGTCCATGCGCCCCGCCCCCGGCTCCATGTTGCCGCCGGTGACCGATGCCTGGTGGTCGCGCCAGATCACGCCGCACAGGACGTGCAGCGCGGAGTGCGTGCGCATGAGCCGATACCGTCGCTCCCAGTCGATCTCGGCGCTGACCTGCGTGTCGACCGCGGGCAGCTCCTCCTGATCGGCGATCGTGTGCCAGATGTCCTCGCCGCGCTTCTTCGCGCCGATGACGCTCCACGAGCCGCCGGCATCGGCGACGAGGCGGCCCGTGTCCGCGGGCTGGCCTCCGCCTCCGGGATAGAAGGGCGTGCGGTCGAGGAGCACCGCGTGTGCCTCGGGATCGGTCTCGACGACGACGGCGTCGAGCTGGCGGAGGTAGGCATCGGTGTAGCAGAGGTTCTCGCTCACCCGGTGAGACTACCGCTCGAGGGGCGTCGGCGGAAACGAAGAGTGAACGATTGAGCCGCGCGGCTGACCCATACCGGGTATCGCGGGCGCAATCCGAGATGCCCGCGCGCACGGGAGGAACCCGATGTCGACATTGGCGCAGCGCATCGCACCTGTCTATCGGCGACTCATCTTCGCCGGCCTGGGCTTGATCCTCGCCCTGGCCGCCGTCATCGGGACGGTCCTGCCGTCCCTCGCGCAGGAGCCGCCTCCGCCGCCCGCCGTGGAGTTCCTGACCCCGACGCGGGCCCAGTTCACCGATTCGGTGAGCATGCAGATCCGGTACAAGCACCACGGCGGCGGCACGAACGTCCTCAATCTCAAGGATGCGGGGCGCACCGTTGTCGCGAGATTCACGCTCCAGCCCGGAGCGAGGTTCCCGTGGCACACGCATCCGGGGGCCGTCATCGTGAACGTCGCCCAGGGTGAGCTCGTGTACGTCCAGGCGCACGACTGCGCGCAGCGGAGCTATCCGGCCGGGACGGCATTCATCGACCCGGGCCACCCGCACGTCCACATGGCGTACAACCCGACCAATGGCGTGACCGTGCTCGTGGCGACCTTCCTCGGCTTCCCGGCCGATGGCCCCCTCTCGAACACCGACGTGACGCCAGGCGACTGCGGCATCTAGGAGTGCCGCATCGGTACTGAGAGACGAACGGCTGCTCCGTGCAGCATCGGGCCCGGCGGTTCCCGGAGGGAGCCGCCGGGTCTCCGTTTGCGTCGGGTCGTCAGGATTGAACGAATTCGCTGCCCGGATCGCTCTCTGTTGTGGTCGAGCCACCTGGATCGGCCGCCACGAACTCGAGGGATAGCGTGCAAGAGGAGCTGGTCCGCCAGGCGCAGCGGGGCGACGCGGAAGCGTTCGATGCCCTGGCGCGCACGGTGGGCGACCGATGCCTGGCCGTCGCGGTGCGGATCCTCCGCGACGCCGACCTGGCCGAGGACGCCGTCCAGGCCGCCCTGATCATGGCCTGGACCGAGCTCCGCGGCTTGCGCGAGCCATCCCGCTTCGAGCCGTGGCTCCACCGCATCCTCACCCATGCCTGCTACGCCGAGGCCAGGCGTCGCCGGCGCTGGTACGAGGGCCCCAGGATCCTTCCCGTCGCGGGCGCGTACGGCTCCGACGACTACTTGACCGTGGACGACCGCGATCTGCTGGAGCGCGCCTTCCGGAGGCTCACCGTTCAGCAGCGCGCCGTCCTAGTCTTCCACCACTACCTCGGGCTCTCGATGCCAGAGGTGGCGGCACGAACCGGTATCCCGCTCGGGACGGCGAAGTCCCGGCTGCACCACGCCACACGGGCGCTCCGCGCGAGCATCGACGCCGATGCCCGGGCGACCCCGCCATCCCAGGAGCGAATGGCATGACCGCGTCCCGAGACCCTGACCGACTGATCCACGACTTCCTGCTCGAGGGCGAGGAGGAGCTGCATGACCAGGTCTATGACGCGGTCCGTGATGCGATCGAACAGAAGCGACAACGGGCCTTCATCGGCCCGTGGAGGATCTCCACGATGAACAGGTTCCTGGCCATCGGCGCCGCCGCCGCCGCGGTGCTCGCGGTGGTCATCATCGGATCACAGGTCTTCGGATCCCCAACGAATGTCGGTGGAGGCGGCGACGCGACCCCGACGGTAGAACCCACGGCGACCGGGGAACCGACCGCCAGCCCGCGGTCGACGCCGACACCCGAGGCGGGCCTTCCCGAGGGCTCCTTCGACTTCCAGGACCAGGGGATGGCGATGGCCGTCACCATTCCGGCATCGGGATGGACCTTCAGTGAGCCCTCGCTCCTCTCCAAGGGCGTCGAAGTCGACAACCTGCCCGAGGCCGGAATCCTTTTCTGGGCATTCCCGGGCATGGAGCTGTACGTCTACGAGGATCCCTGTCGCGCGATGTCGACCAAGCCGGAGACGCCGGTCACCACGGTCGATGAGATCACCACAGCCCTCGCGGCCCAGGCATCTCGGGATGCCACCGAGCCGACCGACGTGACGGTCGGTGGCTACCAGGGCAAGCGACTCACCCTCCACACGCCGGAGGACGTCGTCACCGGCGAATGCGAGCTGGACGAGTTCGCCATGTATGGCACCGAGGAGGACCCCCTGGGACGCTACAGCCAGGGCCCGGGCCAGATCGACGAGCTCTGGATCCTCGATGTCGATGGCACCGTCGTGATCATCGACGCGATGTCCCGCCCCGACACTCGGGCGCAGCTCGTCGAAGAGATGCGCACGATCATCGAGTCGACCACGTTCGCTCCTTGATCACGGCGAGCCCACTGTGCGGGCGGGCGCTTCTGCGCCCGCCCGCACGGTCGCTGGCGGCGTCGTCGCCTGGTGCGGCGCGCCGGAGCTCTGCCGAGCACGGTGATTCTTGAGTCGATCGCCGAGCTCCGCGCCCCATACCGGGTGGTAGCGTCGGTCCGAACACCGGTGCCCAGCGAGCGAAGGGCATGGATACCGATCTCGTGACGCGAGCACAGCACGGCGACGAAGAGGCGTTCGCGAGCCTCGCCGTGGCTGCCGGGGATCGGCTCCACGCAGTCGCGCATCGAATTCTGCGCGACGTCGATCTCGCCGAGGACGCGACGCAGCAGGCGCTGCTCGCCATCTGGCGCGACCTTCCGCAGCTCCGCGACCCGGGGCGCTTCGACGCCTGGTCGTATCGGCTTCTCGTGCGCGCCTGCTACGCCGAAGGGCGAAAGGAGCGTCGCTGGAGCCCACCCCTCCGGCTGCTCCCGTCCGACGAAGCGGCGCAGGCCGATGGAGCCAGCACGGTCATCGATCGAGACCAGCTCGAGCGGGCGTTCCGGCGGCTCTCCACCGAACATCGGGCGGTGGTGGTCCTGCACCACTACCTCGACTGGCCGCTCGAGCGCGTTGCGGAGACGCTCGGCATCCCGCCCGGGACCGCTCGATCCCGACTTCATCATGCGATGCGAGCGCTGCGTGCGGCCCTCGACGCCGATGCCCGGCCGCCCGCGAGGGAGGTGGCTCAGTGAGCTTCGATCCCGACACCAGCCGCATCGTTCGGTCGTGGCTCGACGAGGGCGTGACGCAGCTCCCGGACCGCGTTTTGGATTCGGTGCTCGACCAGCTGCCGGCGACGCCGCAACGCCATCCCAGGTGGTGGCCTGTCGGCGAGGTTCGAGCGGCGAACACCACGATGGCCGTCCTCCTCGCCACCGCGGCGGCCGTCGTCGCGATCTCCCTCATCGGGCTAAGCCTCTTGAACGCCGAGCGCACGGGAGGGCCCCCGGCCAGCGACGCGACGCCATCGCCGACGCGGCCCGCGACGGAGCTGCCATCGGGCTATGACATTCCCCTCGAGCCAGGGCGGTACACGCTCGGCCAGGGCTTCCCCGCCGACCTGACATTCGACGTTCGCGAGGGATGGACGGCGTGCGCGATCAGCGAGGTCGAGCAGGCGGTGTGCGTGAGCGGCGCGAGTATTGCCTTCCTGGTCATCGAGAACGTCGTGGTTCATCCGTGCAACACGCGGCTGCATGACCCGCCGGCGGGCAGGTCGAACGAGGCGTTCCTGTCAGCTGTGGCTGATCTCCCGCTGTTCAGGGTCACCGAGCCGCTCGACATCAGGCGTGGCGGCCTGACCGGAAGGCAGGTGACGGTCACGGCGCCCGTGGATCCACAATGCATGGACTTGCGCACCTGGTCGGTCCGGGGGCGCACCAACGGGGTCCATGCCGGCGAGGTGAACGTGGTCGAAGCCTTCGAGCTCGACGAGACCGTGGTGGCGGTCATCGGCTCCTACACCCCCGGCGTGTCCTCCGCCGAAGCGATCGCGGAGATGCGTGCCGTCATGGAATCGGTCGAGATCTGGCCGTAGGTCGAGTCGCCGCCGATCTACCAGCGCTCCTCGTGGACGAGCTCGGACAGCGGCAGGCGGCCGCCGGCGCGGTTCGGGGCGGTCAGCTTCGACGGATCGGCCGGATGCCCGAAGGACAGCAGGAAGTCGCAGCGGCGGTCATCGGGGAGGCCGAGCAGGCGTGACGCCAGCTCGTGGTCGTACACGGTCGCCGGC
>DATLGA010000076.1:0-6088 GCA_035540715.1 Candidatus Limnocylindrales bacterium
TACCGCGTCGTCGCGCCGCCGTTCTCGGACGTGACCGACTCCAGGTTCATCAACGACATCACCTGGCTCTACTACGAGGACATCACGCGCGGGTGCGGCGACGGGCGCTTCTGTCCGAAGTCGAAGGTCGCGCGCGACCAGATGGCCAGCTTCCTGGCCCGAGCCCTGAAGCTGCCGCCCACGTCGACCGACTACTTCGACGACGACAACGGCAACCGGCACGAGGACGCGATCAACCGGCTGGCGGCGGCCGGCATCACGGTCGGGTGCGGCCATCGCCGCTACTGTCCCTCGACGACGGTGCTGCGCGAGCAGATGGCGACCTTCATCGCCCGCGCGCTGAACCTGCCGCCGACCTCCACCGACTTCTACACCGACGACAACGACTCGAAGCACGAGGCCGGCATCAACCGCATGGCGGCCGCTGGCATCACCAAGGGCTGCACGGCCACGAAGTTCTGTCCCAGGGACCCGACCACGCGCGAGCAGATGGCCGCGTTCCTCCGACGCGCCTTCGGCAACTGAAGCGAAGAGGAGTGAACGCGGTGAACACCCGAGCGGCCCGGACGGTCCTGGGCATGGCGGTCGCGATCGGCCTTCTGCTGCCGGCGCCGGTCGGCCCTTCGGCCCTCGCGCCGGCACCCGCGCCGGCCGCGGCCTCCGGTGAGGCCGTCCCGGACCTGGCGATGGCGCCCCTCAAGGACTTCCAGATCCAGTGGGTCAACGGCCGGCGCATGCTTCGGTTCACGGCGATGATGGTGAACGTCGGATCGGGCCACTTCGAGGTTCGCGGGCACCGGACCTCCACCAGCCAGCCGATGCGCGTCCGCCAGATCATCTTCACCGACACGTCGCGCAGCACCGTCGCCCGCACCATCGAGACCGCGGCCGAGGCGAAGTGGTCCGGCGATGGGCACGACCACTGGCACGTGCAGGAGATGATGCGCTACGACCTGTGGGGCTCGACCGGCACGACGCGCGGCGCCAAGGTCGGGTTCTGCTTCCTCGACAGCGATCCGTATCGGCTCTCGCTGCCGGGCGCCTCCTCGAGCTCGTTCTACCGTGGGTCCTGGTGTGGACACGACCGGAACGCCCTCAGCAACCGCATGGGCATCAGCGTCGGCTGGGGCGACGAGTACGAGTGGTACCTGGCCTGGCAGTGGGTCGACATCACCGACATCCCGTCGGGTACCTTCACCCTCCGCGCCAACGTCGACCCCTACGGGTTCTTCGTCGAGGAGAACGAGACCAACCAGTGCGCCTGGGCTCGCGTCAGCTGGAGCGCCGGTTCGAACGCGGTCACCCTCCGCGAGCGCGGCAGCACCTGTGTGAACGACTGGAGCGACTCGAAGTTCGCGAGCGCCATCGCGTGGATGTGGCAGACCGGCATCACGGTCGGCTGCGCGCCCGACCTGTTCTGCACGAACAACACCGTGCGGCGCGACCAGATGGCGACGTTCCTGACCCGGGCGCTCGGGCTGCCCCCGACGAGCACCGACTACTACACCGACGACAACGGCAACAAGCACGAGACCGGCATCAACCGCCTCGCGGCGTCCGGCATCACGCGGGGATGCGCTCCGGGCCGATACTGCCCCAAGGGCCTCGTCTATCGCGATCAGATGGCGAGCTTCCTGGCCCGGGCCTTCAAGCTGCCACCGGCGACGCGCGACCACTTCGACGACGACAACGGCAACAAGCACGAGGACGCCATCAATCGTGTCGCGGAGGCCGGGATCACCGTCGGCTGCGGCGAGCGGCGCTACTGCCCGAAGACGGCCGTGACGCGCGGCCAGCTGGCGGCGTTCCTCAAGCGCGCAATGGGGGGCTGAGCTCGGCTGCCGCTAGCGCCAGGTTCCCGGCCGGTTGGCGGCGGGCTCATGCCCGGCCGCCAGCGACTCGTCGATGATCCGCCACGCGTCGTCGATGCCGAGCCAGCCCTGCACGTCGCTGATGCGCTTTTCGAGCGTCTTGTACGTCTCGAAGAAGTTCTCGATCTCGCGCAGCCGATGCGGCGACAGGTCCTCCATCGCGAAGACGCGGTCCCACCTCGGGTCGTCGTGGGCCACGGCGAGGATCTTGTAGTCGTGGCCCTTGTCATCGGTCATGTCGAGCACGCCGATCGGCCGCGCGCGGACCACGCAGCCGGGGAACGTCGGCTCGGCGATGAGCACGAGCACGTCGAGGGGGTCGCCGTCCTCGGCCATCGAGCCCTCGATGAAGCCGTAGTCCGCCGGATAGTGCACGCTCGAGTACAGCACCCGGTCGAGGACGAACCGATGCCGCGCGTGGTCGTACTCGTACTTGTTCCGGCTGCCCGACGGAATCTCGACGGTCACCTCGATCGGGCCGCGCGGCGTACCTTCCACCACCCAAGTATGCACCGGCGGCGGGTCAGTGCTCGCTGACGCGCGACTCCGTCGGAAGAATGTGCCACCAGATCGGTCCCGGCGGAAGGATGATCGGCTCGCCGGAGGTCGCGTGCGTCCAGCGTGTGCCGTCGGCAGGCGACTGGCGCTCCCAGCGCAGGTCGAAGGCACGTCCGTCGACGTAGACCGTCCCCTCGCCGCGTCCGACGAGATGATGAAGCCTTCGCGGGTGCCCTCCGGGATCAGGATCGTCGTGCACCGTCTCCTGGGTCACGCGCTGCACGAGCAGGGTCCGGAAGGCGAGCCGCTCGCCACTCGCCTCGTCGACGATCGGCTGACCGGCGTCGCTTCGCAGCCAATCGCCGGCATCGGCGTCCCACGTCCAGCCGAAACGCCACGAGGGGGTGGTCGCGATCCGCACCTCGCGGACCGATCGGGCTTCAGGTGGAAGCTCGGCTTCTGGATCGAAGCTGAAGGGCGGCCGAAGCTCGTCCACCCGCGCGGCCATCTGCGCGAGCGCGGCGTTCGTGGCGAGCGCCTCCCGTAGCGCCTCCAGATCGACGTACAGGTTGTGCGGCGCAGCCCTCGGACCCCAGCGCTGATACCACGGCCAGCCGGTCATGCCGTCCGGGTACGGCATCCCCGCCGCGACGAAGCGGGCATGGGCGCCGTCGCTGCGGCCGAAGCCGACGGTGAGGACCCGGAGGTCCTGCCACAGGTCGATGTTGTAGTAGCGGGCGCTGCGGATCGGCCCGGTCATTCCGGCGGTGCCGTCGCACAGAAAGATGCCGGTGAAGCGGGTCGTGTCACCCTCGACCGTCGTCTCCACCACCATGTCCGCCCTGCTGAGGTTCCGGGCCGGACGGGCGGCCGGATGGTTCTCGACCTGGACGGCGAGCGCCGGCAGGACGAGCTCCCTGGCGTCGGCCAGCGGCATGCCGTCGAGCGGGCACGTGCCTGCCACCTCGGGCGTCGGAGTGGGGCTGGGCGACGGCGACTGCGTTGGTGTCGCGGTGTGGGTCGGCTGCGGTATCGGCGTGTCGGCCGACGTCGCAGACGGCGATGGCGTCGCGGTGGGCGCGGTCGCAGCGGGTGCGCGCTGGCCCACGGCACCGATGACGACCGCCGTCATGGCACCCAGGAGGATGGCGCCTGCCGCCACACCGCCCGCCACTCGCGGCGAGCGACGCACGGCGTCGAGGATGCGTCCCATGGCGGGCAATCCTACGGGTGATGGCGGAACGGGCCATGACCCGATCGGGCCATGGCCGCAACGATCCGTCGTCGTGGAGCGTCTGGGGCCGATGAACGGGCGACGGTATACTCGCCTTCCCGCCCGATGCACCCACGGAGTCCTGTGAATCGTTCTCGTTCCGCGCGCCGCGTCGACCCGCGTTCGGCCGCCGCGGCGCTGCTCTCCTTCCTGTTCCCCGGCGCCGGACAGGCCTACAACGGCCGCTGGGCGCTCGCCTGGCTGCTGGCCACGCCGGTCCTGCTGATCGTCATCCTCGGCATCCTGGTCCTCGCCTCGGGCAACGGGGTGCTCGGGCGCCTGCTGGACACCCGCGTGCTCGTTGCGCTCATCGTGCTCGACGTCGCCCTGCTCGCATGGCGGCTTGTGGCCATCCTGCAGGCGCACGCTGACCGAGGGGCGCTCACGCTCCGCGCCTGGCCGGCCTGGGTCACCGGGTTCCTCGTGATCGCGACCATCGCCATGCACGCGATGCCGGGCTACTACGCGGCCAAGGCGATCGATACGCTCGGCTCCGTGGCGCTCGAGGGCGGCGGCGGCCTCTTCGACCACCGGGCGGGGCGCGACGTCGATCTGGCCAACCCGACGTTCGAGCCCGAGGTTCGGCGTGGCGAGCGCGTCACCGTGTTGCTCGTCGGCGTCGACTTCGCCCCCGGCCGCGACCATCACCTGACGGACACGATGCTCGTGGCCACGCTCGATCCGCAGACTCGCGAGGCGGCCATGGTGTCGGTACCACGCGACCTGTACGGGGTGCCGCTCGGCGATGGGCGGACGTGGAACGCGAAGCTGAATTCGCTCATGGCCCGCGCCGGCAGCGACCCGACGAACTTCCCGGAGGGCGGCCCCGCCGCGCTGAAGACCGCCATCGGCGAGCTTCTCGGCACCAGGATCCACTACGTGGCCGCGATCGACATCGAAGGCATGCGCCAGGTGATCGATACCATCGGCGGCGTGAACATCACGGTCGAGCGGGCGGTCAACGATCCGCGCTACATCGACACCTTCACGGATCAGCGTGGGTTCTTCATCCAGCCCGGCCAGCACCACATGGACGGACGGACCGCGATGGCGTTCATTCGATCGCGCCAGGGTGAGGGAGACAGTGACTTCACGCGCGCCGAGCGCCAGCAGCAGGTCCTGACCGCCATCGCCCAGAAGATGACCGCGGGCAATCTCCTCGTGACCCTCCCGGGCCTGCTCGACGCGATCAAGGACAACGTGTCCACCGACATCCCGTCGAGCCGCATTCCGGACCTCGCGGCGGAGGCCCAGCGCGCTGATCTCGGCGACATCGAGCGCGTGGTTCTTGCACCGCCGGAGTACGTCACGCCGGACCCGAACAGTGCGGCCGGGTACATTCTCATCCCGAACTTCGAGGCGATCGCGCAGCTCGGTGAGCGCATCTTCGGCTCTTCGACGGCGGAGGCCCCGAGTCCCGGCCCGTAGGGACCTTCGGCCCATCCCCGCCTGTTGCGCGGACGCCTATACTGCGGTCGCTGCGCGGTCCATCGCGCATTGACCGCTTCGCGCGCTCCACGGGCATGGAGGGAGAGCCCTGCAACAGACCAACGTCTATCCGGTCGTCTCGCGCGCCCAGCCGCTCTGGCTGTACGCCGTCGTGCGACGCGGACTCGACATGCTGGTGGCAGCCCTGCTCCTCCTGGTGCTGACGCCGATCTGGCTCGTCATCGCGCTTGCCATTGCGATCGACTCGGGCCTGCCGATCATCTACCGATGCCAGCGCCTCGGCCGCTTCGGCAGGCCGATCACGGTGCTGAAGTTCCGCACGATGCGCGACGGGTCGCACCATCACCTCCACGACCTGCTCAGCACCGATGAGATGCGAGCGCTGGAGTACACCGTCACCCGGAAGCTGCGCGACGACCCGCGCCGGACCCGGGTGGGGGCGTTCCTTCGAAAGACCTCGCTCGACGAGCTTCCACAGCTGGTCAACGTGCTGCGCGGCGACATGAGCCTCATCGGTCCGCGCCCGTACTTCCCCGACGAGCTGCTCGACCGCCCGGAGGCGGCGGAGATTCTCAGCGTCCGCCCGGGGATCACCGGCCTGTGGCAGGTCAACGGACGGTCCGACCGAACCTTCGACGAGCGCATCGGCTTCGATGTCGCCTACGTCCGCGGGCGGCGGCCCCTTCTCGACGCTCGGATCCTCGCGGCCACCGTCGTCGCTGTCCTCACCGGCCGCGGCGCGTACTGACCGCTCTCGCGCCCGGCACCGTGCGGTGGGGCATTGCGGTCGGCGGCGGGACAGTGGCTCGTTTGACTCGCCGAACAGCTAGGCTTGTCCTGCTTCGCTTGGGCGTGCCGCCATTGAGGACATACGGGGGCGATCGTTGATGCGCATTGCGCTCATGGGTACTCGAGGAATCCCCGCCAGCTATGGCGGCTTCGAGACCTTCTACGAGAATCTCGGCCCGGGTCTGGCGTCACGCGGGCACGACGTCAC
>DATLGA010000077.1:0-24743 GCA_035540715.1 Candidatus Limnocylindrales bacterium
TCCTCGACGTGGTCTACAACCACACCGCGGAGGCCGGTCCGCTCGGGCCGACCCTCTCGTTCCGAGGTCTCGACGACCGCGACTTCTACAAGCGGGTCCTGCCCGAGGGTGACCGGTTCGTCGACACCTACTGGGACGTCACCGGGTGCGGCAACACCGTCAACGCCTGGAACCCGCTGGCGCTGCGGCTCATCCTCGACTCGCTGCGCTACTGGGTCACCGAGATGCACGTCGACGGCTTCCGCTTCGACCTTGCGTCGGCGCTGGCACGCGAGATGTACGACGTGGACAAGCTGGGCAGCTTCTTCGACATCATCCACCAGGATCCGATCATCAGCCAGGTCAAGCTCATTGCCGAGCCCTGGGATGTCGGGCCGGGCGGCTACCAGGTCGGGAACTTCCCGGTCGGCTGGGCCGAGTGGAACGGCAAGTACCGCGACAGCGTACGGCGCTTCTGGAAGGGGGTCGGCGGCCAGGCGGCGGAGCTCGCGTATCGGCTCAGCGGCTCGTCGGACCTCTACGCAGGGTCCGGGCGCCAGCCGCACGCAAGCATCAACTTCGTGACGGCCCATGACGGATTCACGCTGAACGACCTCGTCAGCTACGAGCAGAAGCACAACGAGGCCAACGGCGAGGACAACCGCGACGGCGACGACAACAACGAGTCGATGAACTTCGGGGTCGAGGGGCCGACCGACGAGGAAGGCATCATCGAGCTGCGGGAGCGGCAGAAGCGCAATTTCCTGGCGACGCTGCTCCTCAGCCAGGGCGTGCCGATGCTCCTCGGCGGCGACGAGATCGGCCGCACCCAGCGTGGCAACAACAACGGCTACGCGCAGGACAACGAGATCAGCTGGTACAGCTGGGATCTGACGCGGCGCGACCGACAGCTGCTCGGCTTCACGCGCTCGCTGATCCGGCTCTTTCGCCAGCACCCGGTGCTGCGCCGCCGCCGCTTCTTCCAGGGACGGCAGATCCGCGGCTCCCGCATCAAGGATCTCACCTGGTTCGCGCCCGACGGTGTCGAGATGACCGACGAGCAGTGGCAGGCGCCCGGCGTGAGGGCCCTCGGCGTGCAGTACGCCGGCGACGCCATCGAGGAGCGCGGGCCGCGCGGCGAGCGCATCGTCGACGACACGTTGTTGATCATCCTCAACGCGGGCGAGAAGCCGGTCGCCTTCACGCTCCCGAACCACGAGGTGGCGAAGCGCTGGGAGGTGATCTTCGACACGGTGCATGCAAGCTTCACCGCCGCGCACGGCGAGTTCGACGGCGGGTCGGTGTACCGCGTCGCCGAGCGCTCGGTCGTCGTCCTGCGACGGCTGCCGAGAGTCCGGCGCACGAGCTCGGAGTGACCGGAGGCGCGGCACGGGACGTGCGAACGCCTTCGGGGTGATGACACCCCGAGCGACCTACCGAGTTCAGCTGCACGCGGGCTTCACCTTTCACGACGCCGCGCGGATCGTCCCGTACCTCGAGCGGCTCGGGGTAAGCCACCTGTACACCTCGCCCATCCTCCAGGCAGCGCCGGGCTCGACGCATGGTTACGACGTCATCGACCACGGTCGCCTCAACGAGGAGCTGGGCGGCGCCGACGGGTTCGACCGCCTGACCGATGCGCTTCGCGCGTCGGGGATGGGTCTCGTCGTGGACATCGTCCCGAACCACATGGCCATCGCCGAGGGCAACCGCTGGTGGTGGGACGTGCTCGAGCACGGTCCGGCGAGCCGCTACGCGGGCTACTTCGACGTCGACTGGGACCCGCCCGAGAGCCGCCTGCGCAACGTCATCCTCCTGCCCATCCTCGCCGACCACTACGGCCGCGTGCTCGAGGCCGGCGAGATCCGCCTGGGACGGCGCGCCGGACGCATCGTCGTGGAGCACGCCGACCGCGCATTCCCGATCGATCCGCAGACGCTCGGCGGCCTCGTCGCCGATGCCGCGGAGCGGGCGGCGTCCGACGAGCTTGCCTTCATCGGCTCGGCGCTGGCCGAGCTGCCTCCCTCGACGGCTCCCGAAGCCGAGCTCGTCGCCCGGCGTCAACGGGATGCCGACGTGCTCGGCGCGCGCCTGGCCGAGCTGCTCGAGAGCTCGGAAGCGGCCGCGGCGCTCGACGCGGCGATCGGCGAGGTGAACGGCGATCCGGATCGCCTCGACGGCCTGCTCGAGGAGCAGAACTACCGGCTGGCGCTGTGGCGCGCCGCGTCGCGGGATCTGGGGTATCGGCGGTTCTTCGACATCGATGAGCTCATCGGCCTGCGCATGGAGGACGAGCGCGTGTTCACCGAGACCCATGCGTTGATCCTCGAGCTGGTGGCCGACCATCGGATCCAGGGCCTTCGTATCGACCACCCCGACGGCCTGCGCGACCCGGCCGGCTACTTCGCGCGGCTGCGGGCCGCGGCACCCGATGCCTGGATCGTGGCCGAGAAGATCCTCGAGGCCGATGAGGCGCTCCGCCCGGAATGGCCGGTGGACGGCACGACCGGATATCGCTTCGCGAACCTCGCGACCGGCGTCATGGTCGATCGCTCGGCTGAGGAGCCGATGAGCGA
Source organism: Candidatus Limnocylindrales bacterium (assembly GCA_035540715.1). Taxonomy (GTDB): domain Bacteria; phylum Chloroflexota; class Limnocylindria; order QHBO01; family QHBO01; genus JACDBZ01. Next base: position 2,556 of record DATLGA010000077.1, read on the forward strand.
GCTGTGGGCCGCGCGATCCGACGCCGGCCCGGAGTGGGAGGCGATCGCGAACGCGGCCCGCGCCGAGGTGCTCTCGGCGGTCCTCGGTTCGGACGTGAACCGGCTGACCGACCTGTTCCTGGCGGTGTGCGAGGCGAACCGGCGGTACCGCGACTTCACCCGGCACGAGCTCCACCACGCGCTGCGCGAAGTGGCCGCCGCCCTGCCGGTGTACCGCACCTACGTCCGCGCCGGCGACCGGTACGTCGGCGACGTCGACCGCTCGCTCATCGAGGAAGCGGTGCGCACGGCCACGGATCGCCGGCCGGACCTCGATCCCGATCTCTTCGCCTTCCTCGGACGGATCCTCTGCCTGGAGGAGCAGGGGTCGCTGGCCGGTGAGCTTGCGATGCGGTTCCAGCAGCTGACGCCTGCCGCGATGGCCAAGGGGGTCGAGGACACCGCCTTCTACCGACATCACCGGCTCGTGGCGCTCAACGAGGTCGGCGGCGATCCCGGGCGCTTCGGCGCCCCCGCGGAGGAGTTCCACGCCGCGATGCGCGACGCCCGGGAGCGGTGGCCGGCCGCCATGCTCGCACTCTCGACGCACGACACGAAGCGCAGCGCCGACCTGCGGGCCCGTCTCGCCGTGGTCACCGCCGATGCCGATGCCTGGCGCGCCGACGTCGAGGCGCTGGAGCGAGCCGCCGCACCGCATCGCACGGGGCCGGAGCTGCCGACCGACGCCGACCTGTACCTGTTCCTCCAGGCGGTGGTCGGCGCGTGGCCGCTCGACGCCGACCGCGCGGCGGAGTACCTGGCCAAGGCGACGCGCGAGGCGAAGCTGCGCACCTCGTGGACCGATCCCGACGAGGCGTACGACCGCGCCGTCGATCGTCTCGTGCGCGAATCCTTTGCCGACTCCGCCTTCGTCGACGCGGTGGAGCGCGTCGTCGGCCGGCTGCTCGACGCCGGCCGGCGTGCGGCGCTGGCGCAGCAGGTTGTGCAGCTCACCGCGCCGGGCGTCCCCGACCTGTACCAGGGCACCGAGCTGTGGGACCTGTCGCTGGTCGACCCGGACAACCGCCGGCCGGTCGACTTCGGACTGCGCGACCGCCTGCTGTCGCGGTGCGCCGATCTCGAGGCCCGCGCGGCGTGGGCCATGCCCGACGACGGTCTGCCCAAGCTGTGGCTCGTTCGGAAGGTCCTCGAGCTCCGGGCTCGGCGGCCGGAGGCCTTCGCCGGAGGGTACGAGCCGCTCGCCGCCGACGGGCCGCGCGCCGACGTCGTCGTCGCCTTCACGCGCGGCGATGCGGTGGCCACGGTCGCGGCGCGTCCGATCGATCGCGACGACAGCGCCTGGGTGCAGACGAGCATCGCACTGCCGGACGGCCGGTGGTGCGGTCTCGACGGCGCCCAGCATCGCGGCCGCGTGGCCATCGGAGACCTGCTCGAGGCCTTCCCGGTGAACGTCCTGGAGCGCGTCGAGTGAGCCGCTCGACGCGCCCGTCCGTCTGGGCGCCGTTCCCTCGCCGCGTCGAGCTCGTCAGCGGCGGTGCGCGACGGGAGATGGAGCGCCGCGACGACAACTGGTGGTTCGCCGATGCCGAGCTACCGCCGGGCTCCGACTATGCCTTCTCGCTCGACGGCGGGGATCCGCTGCCGGACCCGCGGTCGCCGTGGCAGCCGTCGGGGGTCGACGGCCCATCCCGCACCGTCGACCACGCCGCATTCGCCTGGACCGATGCGGGCTGGAGCGCGCCGGCCCTGGCGGACGCCGTCATCTACGAGCTCCACGTCGGCACGTTCACCCCCGCGGGCACCTTCGAGGCGGTGATCGAACGGCTGGACGAGCTGGTCGAGCTCGGGATCACGCACGTGGAGCTCATGCCGGTGGTCGAGTTCAGCGGCGCGCGGGGGTGGGGCTACGACGGCGTCGACCTCTATGCGCCGCATCACGCGTACGGCGGACCCGACGGCCTGAAGCGGCTCGTCGACGCGGCGCACGAGCGCGGCCTCGCCGTCCTCCTCGACGTCGTGTACAACCACCTCGGCCCGGCAGGCAACTACCTCGGCCGCTTCGGGCCGTACTTCAGCGCGAAGTACGCCACCCCGTGGGGCGATGCCGTCAACTTCGACGAGGCGGGCAGCCACGAGGTGCGCCGCTTCGTGGTCGACAACGCGCTCATGTGGATGCGCGACTACCACGCCGACGGGCTGCGCCTCGACGCCATGCAGGCGATCTTCGACATGAGCGCGATCCACATCGGCGAGGAGATCGCGACCGCCACGCATCGGCTCGCCGGTGAGGTCGGCCGGCGACTCGTCGTCACCGCCGAGTCCGACCTCAACGACCCGCGGCTCGTTCGGCCGATCGAGCTCGGCGGGTACGGCATGGATGCCGCGTGGGCCGACGATCTGCACCACGCGCTCCACGCGGCGCTCACCGGCGAGGCCACCGGCTACTACGCCGATTTCGCCGATCCGTCGCTCGTCGCGACCGGGCTCGCCGACCCGTACCTCTATGCGGGTGGCTACTCGGCGTACCGGGACCGCAGCCATGGTCGCCCGGCCGGGGACCTGCCGGGCGACCGTTTCATCGCCTGCATCCAGAACCACGACCAGGTCGGCAACCGGGCGCGCGGCGACCGGCTCGGGCACCTGGCGTCGGAGGGACGCGCCCGCATCGGCGCCGCGCTGCTCCTGACCGCTCCGTACGTCCCGCTGCTCTTCGCCGGCGAGGAGTGGAACGCCTCGACGCCCTTCCAGTACTTCACCGACCATGCCGATCCGGAGCTCGGCCGCGCGGTCAGCGAGGGGCGCCGTGCCGAGTTCGCCGCCTTCGGCTGGGACCCGTCGCGGATCCCGGATCCGCAGGACGCCGCCACCTTCGAGGCGTCGAAGCTGCGGTGGGACGAGCGCGCGGCCGATCCGCACGCCGCCATGCTGGGCTGGTACCGCGAGCTGATCGCGCTGCGCCGCTCGATCCCGCAGCTCCGCGACGGGAACCGCGGCGCGGTCGGCGTCGAAGGACGCGCGGATGGGCTGTTGACGGTGCGCCGCGGCCCGGTGCAGGTGGCCGTGAACCTCGGGGCGACGCCGGCCGAAGCGATCGTCGAGGGCGTACCCCGTCTGTGCTGGCCGGGGGACCTGGCCCCGGACGGCGGGTCCGTGTCGCTGCCGCCGGACGGCGTCATGATCGCCGTGCGATGACCGAGCCGATCGTCCCACTCGAGTACACCGACGCGTTCGACCAGCGACGAGTCGTGGCGCCCGAGGCGCGAGGCGCCGTGCTCGCCGCCATGGGACTCGAGCCAGGCGAGGAGCCGGCGAGGGAGCCGGTCGTGGCGGTCGTGCCGCGGGGGGCGCCGCTGCCCGCAGCTGGCGACCTCGTGCTCGAGGACGGTACGGAGCTCGGCGCCGTGGCGTCGATGCCGGCCGACGCGCCGTACGGCTACCACCACCTCCACCGTGACGATGGTATCGACGAGCTCCTGATCACGGGGCCCGGCCGTTGCCACCTCCCGGCTGATCTGCGCGCCTGGGGATGGGCCGTCCAGCTCGCGTCGATCCGATCCCGCCGCAGCTGGGGGATCGGGGATCTCGACGATCTGCGACGTCTCGCCGCGTGGTCGGTCGAGCGCGGCGCGGGGTTCATCGGCGTCAGCCCGCTCGGAGCGCCGAATCCGGGCCCGCACCCCGAGCCCAGCCCGTACTACCCGAGCACGCGCCGGTTCGGAAGCCCGCTCCACGTGTCGCTCGAGTCGGTGCCGAAGCCCGATGGCATGTCGCTCGAGGACCTCGACAGGCGGGGACGAGAGCTGAACCAGGCCCCGCGCATCGACCGAGCGGCGGTCATGGCGACCAAGGTCGAGGCGCTTCGCCGCCTGTGGTCCGCCGGCATCGCGGACCGCGATCGCTTCGAGGCGTGGCGTGCCGAGCAGGGCGGCCCGCTCCAGCGCTGGGCCACCTTCAGCGTGCTGAGCGAGCGGTACGGTCCCGGATGGCAGTCATGGCCGGCGCCGCTGCGCGATCCCGCCTCGCGCGAGGTCGCCGCGGCGTGGGAGGCGGAAGCCGATGCCGTCGCGTTCCACGCATGGGTGCAGTGGTGCTTCGACCGGCAGCTCGAGGCCGCATCGGCGCCGCTGTCCCGCGTGGCCGACATGCCCGTGGGGGTCGATCCCGGCGGCTTCGATGCGTGGGACTGGCAGGACCAGACTGCGTTCGGCGCGTCGATCGGCGCGCCGCCGGACCGATTCAATACCGCGGGCCAGGATTGGGGCCTGCCGCCGTTCATCCCGCACCGGCTTCGCGCGGCACACTACCGGCCGTTCGTCGACACGATCCGGTGCCAGCTCCGTCATGCCGGGGGGCTCCGGATCGACCACGTTCTCGGTCTCTTTCGCCTCTGGTGGGTCCCGAGGGACGCCGGGCCGCACGAGGGTGCCTACGTCCACTACCCGACCGACGAGCTGCTCGAGATCGTGGCGCTCGAGTCGCATCGCGCTCGGGCCGTCATCGTCGGGGAGGATCTCGGCACGGTATCGCCCGGGGTCAGGAAGGAGCTGCGTCGTCGACGGCTCCTCTCGACCCGGCTCGTCCTCTTCGAGCGAGTGCCGCCGTCGCGGTATCCGCGCCAGGCGCTGGCTGCCGTCACGACCCACGACCTGCCGACGGTCGCGGGCGTGCTCACCGGCGCCGATCTGCGCGACCAGGCCGCCGCCGGCCTCGAGCCCGAGGCGGAGAACCTCGTGACGCTCCGGGAACGGCTCTTCACTGCCGCGGGGGCGGATTCGAGCGCCTCGACGGCCCATGTCGTCCTGCGGCTGCATCGAGCCCTGGCGGATGCACCGCCGGCGCTGGTCGCCGCGTCACTCGACGACGCGCTCGAGGTACGCGAGCGGACGAACCTGCCCGGCACGGTCGCGCCACAGCGCGACAACTGGAACGCGGTGCTCCCGATGGCGCTCGAGGACCTTCTCGAGGACCAGCGCGTCATCACGCTTGCGGACGCGCTGGCTCGCTGATCTCCTCCCCGGATGTGCGCCGCCTTGACGCCAAGCTAATACTGGGGGGGAGTATGAAGGACCACCACTCCCGGACGAGTCCGGGCGAGACGGGCATGCCGCATCATGGTCACGCGGCACACCCGCACGCGCCCGACGGCGGTGGGCACGCCGATCACGCCATGCACGCAGGCCACGACCCGGACGTCTTCCGGCGCCAGTTCTGGATCGTGCTGCTGCTGACGATCCCGGTGGTCGTCTGGAGCGAGTCGGTCCAGGACATGCTGGGTTACACCGCTCCCACGTTCCTTGGCAGCGATCTCGTGCCGGCGCTCCTCGGCACTGTCGTGTTCCTCGTGGGCGGCCGCGTCTTCGTGGCCGGCGCCCGGGACGAGCTCGCCATGCGGCAGCCCGGGATGATGACGCTCATCAGCCTGGCGATCGTGGTTGCGTTCGTCGCCAGCCTCGCCGCGACGCTGGGCGTGTTCTCGGTCGAGGTCTGGTGGGAGCTGGCGACCCTGATCACGGTCATGAACCTCGGGCACTGGCTCGAGATGCGAGCCATCGCGCGGGCGCGCGGCGCACTCGACGCCCTGGCTGCGCTCCTGCCCGACACCGCCGAGCGAATCGATCCGGGCGGCCAGCCCGTGGCCGTCCCCGTGTCGGAGCTGCGTCCGGGCGACACGGTGCTCGTTCGCCCCGGCGGGCGCATTCCTGCCGATGGGACGGTCACCGACGGCGCCGCCGACCTCGACGAGTCGATGATCACCGGGGAGTCGCGGGCGGTGCCTCGCGGCCCGGGTGATCCGGTCGTGGCCGGGACCGTCGCGGCCGGCGGCAGCCTCCGCATTCGTGTCGAGGCGATCGGCGACGACACGGCGCTGTCGGGGATCATGCGGCTGGTCGAGGCGGCCCACGCTTCGGGCTCGCGTGCGCAGGCGCTGGCCGATCGCGCTGCCGCGCTGCTCTTCTACGTCGCCCTCGGCGCGGGCGTGCTCACGCTCGGCATCTGGGCGGCGCTCGGCGATCCGGAATCCGCGCTCGTCCGCACCGCAACGGTGCTCGTCATCTCCTGCCCCCACGCCCTGGGCCTGGCCATTCCGCTCGTCGTCGCCATCGGGACGTCGCTCGGCGCTCGGAACGGGCTCCTGGTGAAGGATCGGCTCGCGCTCGAGCGCGCGCGGGACCTCGACGTCGTGATCTTCGACAAGACCGGCACCCTGACGATCGGCCGCCCGGCCGTCCGCCGGGTCGAGGCGCCACCCGGCGTGTCCCCGGACGAGGTCCTCACGCTCGCCGCCTCGGTCGAGGCCGATTCGGAGCATCCGCTCGCCCGCGCGATCGTGCGTGCCGCCGAGGAGCGGTCGCTCTCTCGCGCGGCGGCGACCGGATTCGAGTCGCTCCCGGGGCGCGGCGTGCGCGCATCGGTCTCCGGCCGGCAGGTCGCGGTCGGCGGTCCCCGCCTCCTGGCCGAGTCCGGCCTCGAGCCACCGGGAGAGGCCGGCCGGGCGGCCGCCGAAGGCGACACCGTCCTGTACGTCGTCGGGGGCCGGGAGCTGGTCGGTTGGATCACCCTGGCCGACGAAGTCCGCCCCGAGTCGCGTGAGGCGGTCGCCGCGCTCACGGCCCTCGGCCTGCGGGTGGCGATGATCACCGGCGATGCGCGGCCGGTCGCCGAGCGGGTCGCCCACGAGGTTGGCATCGATCCGCGAGAGGTGGCCGCGGAGGTCCTCCCGGCGGACAAGGACGCCGCGGTGGCTCGCTTCCAGGCGGACGGATCGCGCGTCGGCATGGTCGGTGACGGCGTGAACGACGCGCCGGCGCTTGCGCGGGCCGACGTCGGGATCGCCATCGGCGCCGGCACCGACGTCGCGGTCGAGTCGGCCGGGATCGTGCTCGTGCGTGACGATCCGCGCGACGTCGTGGCGGCGATCCGGCTTTCGCGGGCGTCCTACCGGAAGATGGTCCAGAACCTCTGGTGGGCGGCCGGCTACAACGTCGTCGCCATACCGCTTGCCGCCGGCGTGCTCGCGCCGATCGGCTTCATCATGCCGATGAGCGTCGGCGCACTGCTGATGTCGGTGTCGACGATCGTCGTCGCGGCGAACGCGCAGCTCCTGCGCGGACTTCGGCTGCGCGCGGCCGACTGACCGTTCGCGCCGGGCTCAGGCCCCGGGCGTGAGGATCAATCCGGAGAGCGGTGGCAGGACGAGCGTGGCCGAAGCCGGCTGCCCGTGCCAGGCGTGCTCCTGCGCCTCCACGCCGCCGAGGTTTCCGAGGTTCGATCCACCGTAGTGCTCGGAGTCGGAGTTGATGGCCTCGATCCAGCGGCCGGTCCGCGGGAGCCCGAGCCGATAGTCGGGGCGCGGCACGGGCGTCATGTTCAGCACGACGACCGCCAGGTCGTCGCCGGCGCGCCGGATCCACGAATACACGCTGGCCTCGACGTCCGAGGCGTCGATCCAGGCGAAGCCGTCGGGCTCGTGGTCGGCGGCCCACAGCGCCGGCGTGTCGCGGTAGACCCGACCGAGATCCTCGAGGAAGCGGCCGACGCCGCCGTGCATCGGCTCGTCGAGCAGGTGCCACGGCAGGGGGCGGTCGTGCGACCACTCCTCCCACATCGCCATCTCGGCGCCCATGAACAGCAGCTTCTTGCCGGGCTGGCCCCACATGTTCACGAGAAGCGCGCGGAGATTCGCGAAGCGCTGCCAGTCGTCGCCGGGCATCTTGCGGACGAGCGAGCCCTTGCCGTGGACCACCTCGTCGTGGCTCAGCGGCAGCACGAAGTGCTCGGTGTCCTTGTAGAGCGCCCGGAACGTGAGCTTGTCGTGGTGGAAGCGCCGGTGCACCGGGTCCTCGCCGAAGTACGCCAGCGTGTCGTGCATCCAGCCCATGTCCCACTTGAAGCCGAAGCCGATGCCGCCGAGGTAGGTCGGCCGGGTGATGCCCGGAAAGGCCGTCGACTCCTCCGCGATCGTGACGGCGCCGGGAAAGCGGGCGTACACGCGCTCGTTCGTCTCGCGCAGGAAGGCCATCGCCTCCAGGTTCTCGCGGCCGCCGTGGACGTTCGGCTCCCACTCGCCCGCTTCGCGCGAGTAGTCGAGGTAGAGCATCGATGCGACCGCATCGACCCGCAGCCCGTCGACGTGGTAGCGGTCGAGCCAGAACAGGGCGTTCGCGACCAGGAAATTCCGGACCTCCGGCCGCCCGAAGTCGAAGATGAGCGTGCCCCAGTCGGGGTGCTCGCCGCGCTGGGGATCGGCGTGCTCGTACAGCGGCGTGCCGTCGAAGCGCCGCAGTGCGAAGTCATCGGTCGGGAAGTGGGCGGGCACCCAGTCGACGATGACGCCGATGCCCGCGTTGTGCAGGGTGTCGATCATGGCGGCGAAATCGTCCGGTGAACCGAAGCGTGCGGTGGGCGCGTAGTACCCGGTGACCTGGTAGCCCCACGAGCCGTCGAACGGGTGCTCGGCCACGGGCAGGAGCTCGACGTGGGTGAACCCGAAGCGGCGGCAGTGCTCGACGAGCCGTTCGGCCGCCTGCCGGTAGCCGAGCCACGACCCGTCGTCGTTGCGCATCCACGAGCCGAGATGGACCTCGTAGGCGGCCATCGGTGACCGATAGGGATCCCGCTTCGCGCGCTCCGCCATCCATGCGTCATCGGTCCACTCGATCGCCGACGGATCCCACACGCGCGACGCCGTCTCCGGTCGGACCTGCATCGCGAAGGCGAAGGGGTCGGCCTTGAGGCGGAGCGTCCCGTCGCGGCCAAGGACCTCGAACTTGTACAGCTCGCCGATGCCGATGCCGGGGACGAACAGCTCCCAGACGCCGGAACCGCCCATCGACCGCATCGGCAGGAGGCGCCCGTCCCATCGGTCGAAGTCGCCGACGATGCGGACGCTTTCGGCGTTCGGTGCCCAGACGGCGAAGCTCACGCCGGCGACGCCCTCGTGGGTCCGCGGGTGCGCGCCGAGGATGTCGTACAGCCGCTCGTGCGTTCCCTCGCCGATGAGGTGCAGGTCGACCTCGCCCAGGGTCGGGCCGAAGCGGTACGGGTCGTCGCGCTCCCAGGTATTGCCGTCGGGGAAGGTGAATCGGATCCGGTACCCGAACTGCCCGGGCGCCAGGTCGTTCACGAGGCCGGCCCACAGGCCGTCCCCGAGCGCCTCCATCGCCTGGAGTCCGCCGTTCGGCGCGACGAGCGCCGCCTGGCTGGCGTCGGGATGGAAGGCCCGAACGACCGTTCCACCCACGGCGGGATGTGCGCCGAGGATCGCGTGCGGGTCGTGATGCGTGCCGCGGGCCAGGCGCGCGATCTCGTCGCGTGGCGGGGCGAGCTGCTCGGTCGTCGTCATCGGTTCAACCATACCGGCATCCCGTACCGCAAGTGGCGTGCAACCCCGCCCGCCCGGCGAGGATGCACGTCACGATTGCCGATCGATCCGCCAGATGCTCTCGTTCACGAGATGCTCCAGTCGCTCCTGTCCGCCCGACCGAGGTTGCGGCTCGATGCTGTCGTCGATGACCCGTGCCTCGATCTCGCCGAGCGTCAGGGCGCCGCCGAGCATTCCGGCTCCGAGCCCGGCGTTCCAACCGTCGTACCGCTCGGCCCGGGTGCGCTCGAGGACGCCTCGCTCGAGCAGGTCGGCTGCCACCAGCAACGATCGGGCAACGGTGTCGATGCCGCCGATGTGGGCGTGGAACAGGTCCGCCCGGTCGATGCTCTGCCGACGGAGCTTGGCGTCGAAGTTGAAGCCACCCCTGTCGAGACCGCCGGCGCGCAGGATCTCGTACATGGCCAGCGACAGCTCGTCGACCGAGTTCGGGAACTGGTCCGTGTCCCACCCGTTCTGCGGATCGCCGCGGTTGATGTCCACGCTGCCGAACATGCCCCTCGAGATGGCGACCGCGACCTCGTGGTGGAACGAGTGTCCGGCCAGCGTCGCGTGGTTCACCTCGAGGTTGACGCGGTACTGGTCGGCCAGGCCGTGCCGCACGAGAAAGGCGTCGACGGTCGCGGCATCGTAGTCGTACTGGTGCTTGGTCGGCTCCTGCGGCTTCGGCTCGAGGAGCAGCTGTCCGGTGAATCCGATGCGCTCCTTGTGCTCCGCCACGAGGGTGAGAAAGCGGGCGAGCTGCTGCTCTTCCCGGCCGAGGTCGGTGTTGAGGAGCGTCTCGTAGCCCTCCCGCCCGCCCCACAGAACGTAGTTCTCGCCGCCCAGCCGATGCGTCGTCTCGAGCATGACCTTGACCTGGGCGGCGGCGTAGGCGAAGACATCGGGGTCCGGGTTCGTCGCAGCTCCGGCCGCGTAGCGCGGGTGGTGGAAGAGGTTTGCGGTCCCCCACAGGAGCCGGAGCCCGGTGCGCTCCATGTGCTCTTCGATCGCGGCCGCGACGGCGTCGAGGTTCGCGCGCGTCTCGGAGAAGGTCCGGCCCTCGGGAGCGACGTCCCGATCGTGGAATGTGAAGAACGGCACGCCCAGAGTGGCCAGGAACTCGAATGCCGCGTCGAGCTTTGCGCGGGCCGCCTCCATCGGCTCCACGGCGCTGTCGAGCCAGGGCCGGTCGAAGGTGCCGGCGCCGAAGACGTCCGCGCCGGGCCAGTTGAAGGAGTGCCACAGGCAGACGGCGATCCGCAGGTGGTCTTCCATGCGTTTGCCGCGCACGAGCCGATCGGGCTCGTAGACCCGATAGGCGAACGGATCGGTCGAGTCGAGCCCGCCGAACGGGATGCGTTCGGGGACGTCGGTGAAGAAGCGCGCCACGTGGAGTCTCCTGGAACGAGTGCGTCGGTCGTCGGCGACCACGATACGGCTCCGGGCCATGCAGCGCCGGCGACGACGGTACGTTGCGAAGACGATCGTCCTGCTGGCCGGCCATGGGCCGCGTGGTAGGGTAACGCCGCGTGACGGGGGTGCCCACACGCACCACATCGGCTCACTGAACCGCCGTCCGGCGTGCCGCGGACGGAAGCAACCGCGAGAGGGATCTTGGGACTCTTCGACGGCCTCCTCGGCCTCCTCAGTCACGACGTCGGCATCGACCTCGGCACGGCGAACACCCTCGTCACCGTTCGGAACCGCGGCATCGTCATCAGCGAGCCGTCCGTCGTGGCGATGGACACGCGGACGAAGCGCGTCCTCGCCATCGGGGCCGAGGCCAAGCGGATGGTGGGGCGCACCCCGGCGAACATCGTCGCCATCCGTCCGCTGCGCGACGGAGTCATCAGCGACTTCGACGTGACCGAGCAGATGATCCGGTACTTCATCAACAAGGTGCACGACCGATACGCCCGCATCCCGCGGCCACGCGTGCTGGTCGGCATCCCGTCGGGCGTGACGGAGGTCGAGAAGCGGGCCGTCCGTGACGCGACGATCAACGCCGGCGCCCGCTGGGCGCGCCTCATCGAGGAGCCGATGGCGGCCGCCATCGGCGCCGGGCTGCCGGTGTCGGAGCCGTCCGGCAGCCTGATCGTCGACATCGGCGGCGGCACGACCGAGGTCGCCGTGGTGAGCCTCGGCGGCATCGTGGTGAGCCGATCGGTCCGCATCGGGGGTGACGAGATGGACACCGATATCGTCGCCTTCGCCCGGCGCGAGTACAACCTGCTGATGGGGGAGCGCACCGCGGAGGAGATCAAGATCGCGGTCGGATCGGCCTACCCCGACGACAAGAACGACCGGACCGTGACCTTCCGCGGCCGGGACCTCCTGACCGGGCTTCCGCGCAGCATCGAGGTCGGCGGCGACCAGATTCGGGAGGCGCTCGAGCCGTCGGCGGTGCAGATCGTCGAGGCGATCAAGGAGACGATCGAGGAGACGCCGCCCGAGCTCGTTGCCGACATCATGGACCAGGGGATCGTGCTGGCCGGCGGCGGTGCCCTCCTGGCGGGGCTCGACCGGCGCGTCGCCGAGGCCACCCAGATGCCGGTCCACATCGCCGACGACCCGTTGACGTGCGTCGTGCGGGGCACCGGCAGGGTGCTGGAGGACCTCGACACGCTCGAACGCGTCCTCGTCAGCGAGCAGTACACCCGGGCGCCGCGCTGATGCCTGCGTCCACGTCGATCGTATATCACGTATATACGATCGGTCCCTAGGCGGCGGGACTCCGGATGCACGGGCCCTCCAGCCCGCACCGCCGTACGCGCGCCGGACTCTGGTTTGCCGGCTTCACGATCGCCAGCCTGCTCATGCTGCTCGCCAGCGGGACCGAGCCGGCTCGCACGTTCCAGGATGCGGCCAGCCGCGCGCTCGACCCGGTTCGCCAGGCGATCGGCGGCGTCGGCGCCGGCGTGGCGGGGCTGTTCGGGACCATCGGCGAGATCGACCGGCTGCGCGGCGAGAATGCGGAGCTGCGCCGCGCCCTGGCCGGTGCCGAGCAGCGAGTCGCCGAGCTCGAGGAGGCGGCGCACGAGAACGTGGAGCTGCGCCAGCTGCTCGGCATCCGCGACGCGCTCGAGATGACGACGATTCCGGTTCGGGTCATCAGCCGGGATCCGTCGAACTTCGCATGGGAGGCCGGCATCGACGCCGGTGCCGATGACGGCGTGCGGATCGGCATGCCGGTGGTGGCCAACGCCAACGGAGTGGGGGCACTGGCCGGAACGGTCGTCGCGGTGTCGTCCGAGGGCGCACGGGTTCGGTTCATCGTCGACACCCGCTCCACCGTGATCGCGCTCGACCAGGTGAGCCGGGCGCTCGGCGAGGTGCGCGGGCAGCCGGGCGGGCAGCTCGTGATGAGCAACATCCCGGTCACGGACACGGTCGAGGTGGGGAACACGATTGTCAGCGCCGGGCTCACGTTCGGCGACGAGGCCAGCCGCTATCCCGGCGGCCTGCTGATCGGCCGCGTGCAGGCGGTCGAGCCCGATCCGAACGCCCTCACCCAGACCGCGTTCGTCCGTCCCGCCTTCGACCCCCGGTCGGCTGAGCGCCTCCTCGTCATCGTCGAGTTCCAGCAGGGCTGACTCGGCCGGCCGCCGGCACACATGGGTCGGCGGTCCCGGCGAGCGAGCGGACCATTGCGCCATAGGCTCGGCCCGAGTCCGCCCGTACGGTGGACGGCAACTGCCCTTCCCGCGACACCAGGAGTCCCCATTGCCCTACCGCGCGCGTGCCCTCGTCCTTGCGTCCTTCCTCGCTCTTGCCGTCACCGCCGGCGCCATCCCCGGCGCCGGTCCCGAGCCGGCCGCCGCCAACGCGCCGAAGGTGGCCATCATCGTCGGCCCGACCGAGATCACGGACTCCCACTACATGAAGTGGGCGGAGCAGCTCAAGACCACTGCCGAGGCCGCCGGCGCCGTCGTGGACCTGCGCTACTGCGCCACGCCGGCCGAGGCGAAGGCAGCCGCCAACAACGCGAACATCATCGTGTACTTCGGTCATGGGAACGGGTTCCCGAACCCCTACTCGTCCACGAAGCTGACCGATCGCGTGAACGCGTGGGGACTTCGGCACCCGGACAAGGCGTGGCATGGCAAGAGCTGCCTGGACAGCGACAAGATCCTCCAGTACTACGGCGAGGACCACCTGACCGGCAAGCTCGGCACGAACGGGTGGGGCGCCGGCGGCATCACGCCCGCTCCGGGCTTCGTCATGGTGTACTCGAATGCCTGCTACGCGCCCGGCGCAGGCGAGCAGCGGCCGGCTCCCGCCGAGTCGATCGCGGTGGAGCGAGTGGCCAACTACAGCAACCCGATCATGCAGCTGGGCGGCACCTACTTCGCCACCGATCTCGGATCCGCCAAGCTCGTCGACCTGCTGCTCCGCAACCCGAACGAGTCGTTCGGCCGCATCTTCGAGCAGGGCACCGGCTTCAGCGCCGCGGCGCTCAAGCGCTTCCCGCACGCGCTCGCCAGCGGACGAGAGGTCTGGGTTCAGCGCACGAACTCGCAGTGGCTCGGCGACGACTACTGGTACGCCTTCGCGGGCGATCCCGGCCGGACCCCGAGCGGGGCGAAGGTGAGCTATTCGGGTCCGGCTCCCGTGGCGCCGTTCAGCGACATCGCCGGTCACAAGTTCTACACCTCGATCGTGTGGCTCGCCGGATCGGGCATCACGAGCGGCTGCGGCGGTGACAAGTTCTGCCCCGAGGGCCTCGTCACGCGCGGCCAGATGGCAAGCTTCCTCGCCCGTGCGCTGAACCTGCCCCCGGCCACGAAGGACCACTTCGGTGACGACAACGGCAACAAGCACGAGGACAACATCAACCGCCTTGCCGAGGCCGGCATCACGAGTGGCTGTGGTCCCGATCGCTTCTGTCCCGGGGGCGTCGTGCGGCGTGACCAGATGGCGAGCTTCCTGGCCAAGGCGCTCGGCCTTCCGACCTCCAGCATCGACTGGTTCAGCGACACCGAGGGCAACAAGCACCGCACGAACATCAACCGCGTCGCCGAGGCCGACATCACCCGCGGCTGTGGCACGGACCGCTACTGTCCGTCGAGCGCGGTGACGCGCGGGCAGATGTCCGCCTTCCTCTATCGCGTATTCGGCACCAAGTAACGCCCTCCCCCATCGGTACTATTCCGTACCGAACTGCACCGGAGTAGCCTGCGGCCCCATGTCCATCCCACGCGTCCGGCCGCCGGCCATCGTCCTCGCCTCCGTCCTCGTCCTCACCAGCGTCACGCCGGCCCTGGCGACCGATCCGTCGCCGGATGCCGTGGAACCGGTGGCGGAGGTCCCGGTCGGCGCCCCGAGCATCCACGCCGAGATGCTCGACCAGCACGCCGGCGAGGGCTTCGCCTTCACCACCGGCGGCGCTCCCAAGCCGCTCGCCGAGCCGGAGTCCGGCGGCGGGACGATGTCGCTCGAGAGCGGGACCGGCGGCATCGCGGCGCTGCCGAACGGGCTGAGCCACGAGGTCTTCGGGTACCTCCCGTACTGGTCGCTGGGATCGTCCGACCTCGGGCGCCTGCGCTACGACCTCGTCACGACGATCGCGTACTTCGGGGTGGCGGCCCGCTCGGACGGGACCCTCGTGAAGAGCGGCTCGGAGTGGTCCGGCTGGACGTCATCGGCCATGACGAACGTGATCTCCCAGGCCCACCAGCGCGGAGTGCGCGTCGTGCTGACCGTCACGATGATGGCGTGGAACGGCGACTACAGCGCCATGCAGACCCTGCTGGGCTCGTCGGCGAATCGCGCGCGCCTCGTGAACGAGATCGCGGCGACCCTCAAGGCACGCAACGCCGATGGCGTGAACGTCGACTTCGAGCCGGTCCCGACCAGCCTGCGCACGAACTTCACGACCTTCGTTCGCGAGCTCAAGGCCGGGCTCGTCGCCCAGGGCGCCGGGTCGTACGTGACCGTCGCCACCATGGCCGGGGCGGCGACGTGGAGCACGGGGTACGACGTGGTCGGGCTGAGCGCCAGCGGGGCGGCCGATGCGCTCATGGTCATGGCCTACGACTTCAACTACGGCGCATCGGCCCGCGCGGGCGGGGTCGCACCATGGGCCAGCCCACACGTCTTCGATGCGCGGCAGGCGATGACCGACCACCTGAAGCTGGTACCGGGCTCGAAGCTCATCTGGGGCGTGCCGTACTACGGGCGCGCCTGGACCACCGAGAGCTCGAGCCTCTATGCACGGACCTGCAAGTCGACGAGCATCTGCCCGACCGCCAAGAACGGCGCACTGAACCGGAGCTGGGCACCGCGGTACATCGACGCGCTCGAGGCGATCGCGCAGCACGGCCGGCAGTGGGACGGCACCGGCGAGGTGCCGTGGTACCGATACGCGAGCAGCACCTACGGCGCGTGGGTACAGGGCTACTACGACGACGCCACCTCGCTGAAGGCCAAGTACGGGCACGTCAAGTCGAACGGCCTGCGCGGGATCGGCATCTGGCACCTGCTGATGGACGGCTCCCGCACCGAGCTGTGGGACACCCTCTACACGCAGTTCGGCCCGCTGCCCTTCACCGACATCTCGGACTCGAAGTTCGTGAAGGACATCGTCTGGCTGGCCGAGACGAAGCTCACCTCCGGGTGCACCGAGACCCGCTACTGCCCGCGCGGGAACGTGACGCGCGCACAGATGGCGACGTTCCTGACGCGGCTCCTGAACCTGCCTCCGGCGTCGAAGGACTACTTCACCGATGACTCGGGAAACAAGCACGAGGGGAACATCAACCGCCTCGCCGAGGCGGGCATCACGGTCGGCTGCGGCGGCACGCGCTTCTGTCCGGACACGGTGGTCAGCCGGGCGCAGATGGCCACGTTCCTGACCCGGGCGCTGAACCTGCCCCCGGCGACGAAGGACCACTTCACCGACGACAACGGCAACACGCATGAGACGGGCATCAACCGCCTCGCCGAATCCGGGATCACCCGCGGCTGCGACACGAACCGGTACTGCCCGAACGGCGCCGTGCTTCGCGAGCAGATGGCCGCCTTCCTGCGCCGCTCGGTCGCGTACCTGCAGCAGCAGTAGCCCCACCGGCTGTCCGCGACCGGTCCGATCGAGCCACCCGGCCGACGAACGATCGACCCATCGTCACGGTGCGAAGACGCCCATAGGCTGGTCCGGTCATCCGAACCACGCGTCGTATCCGGAGTCTTCGCACCGTGTCCCGCATCCCCGTCCGCCGTCTCCTCTCCCTCACCCTGGCCTCGATGCTCGCGGCCACCGTCCTGGTCCCCGTCACGCCGGAGCCGGTCGCGGCTCGCGACGGGTCGACCTTCCTCCGTCACGTCAACGACTACCGTGCGGCCCACAAGGTCGGCCCGGTCAGCCTCCACAGCGTCGTGGACCAGATCAGCGTCGAGCGCGCCGACCAGATGGCCGCCGCGCGCAGCATGTCGCACGACCTCACCTACGTGAAGAATCGGCTGAACCAGGCCGGCGTGTGCTGGGAGCGGCTGGGCGAGATCATCGCCTACAACGGCGTCTCCTCCGTGGAGGACCGCATCAAGCGCTTCGTCGACCAGTGGTACAACTCGACCAAGGGCCACAAGGAGCTGATGCTCAACTCGGCCTACACGCACGCCGGCGGCTCGTGGACGACCGGGTCTGACGGACGCCACTACGCGGCCATGGTCTTCGTCAAGCTGTGCGGCGCGAGCTCGCAGCCGGTGGCGAGCACGAGCGATCCGTTCACCGACATCGCCGACTCCAAGTTCCGCAGCGCGATCATCTGGCTCGCCGAGGAGGGCATCACGACCGGTTGCACGGCGACCGAGTTCTGCCCGAAGAGCCGCGTGCTGCGCGACCAGATGGCGACCTTCCTGACGCGCGCGATGAGCCTCTCACCGTCGGCGAAGCACTACTTTTCCGACACCTGGAGCA
Organism: Candidatus Limnocylindrales bacterium; assembly: GCA_035540715.1. Taxonomy (GTDB): domain Bacteria; phylum Chloroflexota; class Limnocylindria; order QHBO01; family QHBO01; genus JACDBZ01. Next base: position 19,835 of record DATLGA010000077.1, read on the forward strand.
ACAAGCACGCCGATGGGATCAACCGCATCGCGCAGGCCGGCGTGACGCGGGGCTGTGACACCTGGCGCTACTGCCCGAGCGGCCGCGTGACGCGGGCGCAGATGGCGAGCTTCCTCTCCCGTGCGCTGAACCTGCCGCCCGCCAGCAGGGACTACTTCTGGGACGACAACGGCAACAAGCACGAGGATGCGATCAACCGCCTCGCCGCGGCTGGCATCACGAGTGGCTGCGACACCGGCAAGTTCTGCCCGAACGGCAGCGTCACCCGGGAGCAGATGGCCGCATTCCTCCAGCGCGCGTTCAAGTAGCCGATCCCACCATCTGGCTGCCGTAGAATCGGCAGCCAGATGGCCACCTCACCCACGACCGGGCGCCGGGCCGACGGACGCGTCCCCAACCAGCTGCGCCCGGTCAAGATCGTGCCCGACTACCTGAAGTTCGCCGAGGGCTCCGTCCTGATTCGCGTCGGCGACACCCGGGTCATCTGCGCGGCGACGATCGAGGATCGTGTCCCGGGCTGGATGCGCGGCAAGGGCCGCGGCTGGGTCACCGCGGAGTACAGCATGCTTCCACGCGCCGGTACCGAGCGGAGCCAGCGCGAGGCGGCTCGCGGCTCGATCGGCGGCCGGACGCACGAGATCCAGCGCCTCATCGGCCGGTCGCTGCGCGGTGTCATCAACATGGACCGGCTCGGCGAACGGACGATCACCCTCGACTGCGACGTCATCCAGGCGGACGGCGGGACGCGAACGGCCAGCATCACCGGCGCGTACGTCGCCCTGGCGCGAGCCCTGAACCGCTTCGGGATGGGCGAGCTGCTCACGGGCCAGGTCGCGGCCGTCAGCGTCGGGATCGTGAACGGCCTCCCGCACCTCGACCTCGACTACTCGGAGGGCTCGACCGCCGAGGTCGACTTCAACGTCGTCATGACCGACGACGACCGGCTCATCGAGGTGCAGGGCACGGCCGAGCACGGCGCCTTCACGCGCCAGCAGATGGACGGCATGATCGACCTCGCCGCCGCCGGCATCCGGCAGCTCTTCACGCTGCAGCGGAGCGCCATCGAGGCGCCACCGGGCGAGTGAGGCGACTGCTCGTCGCCACGACGAATCGCGGCAAGCAGCGCGAGTTTCTCCGGCTCCTGGCTCACCTGCCCGCCGAGCTCGTCACTCCGGAGGAGATCAGCGTCGAGCTCGACGTCGACGAGCCACACGACACCTATGCCGACAACGCCCGCGCCAAGGCCGATGCCTTCGCCCGGGCATCGGGCCTGGTCAGCGTCGCGGACGACTCCGGGATCGAGGTTGCGGCCCTCGACTGGGGGCCCGGCGTGCGAAGCGCTCGCTGGGCCGGCGAGAAGGGACGCGAGGCGGACCGGATGCTCGAGGCCATGCGCGGCATCGACGACCGCCGCGCCCGCATGGTGTGCGCCCTCGCCGTGGCGCAGCCCGCCGCGCCGGATCCCCTCGTCGAGATCTTCACCGGCGTGGTCGAGGGGCAGGTGGCGGTCGAGCGTCGGGGTACCGGCGGATTCGGCTATGACCCGATCTTCGTGGTCGACGGGCGCACCACGGCCGAGCTGCCCGAGGACGAGAAGGACCGACTCAGCCATCGCGGCCGGGCCGTCGCCGCGGCGACGGCGCGCCTGTTGGAGCTCATGGGACCGGGCTAGCCCATCGGTCCCGCGTCGGAGGGGGTACATGGTCAGGTCGTCGGAGAGGGGGAGGAACCGTACGGTTACGGCGTCTCGAGGGGGCACAGCGCGAGCCGGCTCCCACCGATCCGAACCACACCGGAGTCCCCATAGCGTGTCCCGAGCCGTCGCAACCCTCCTTGCCCTCCTCTTCGTCCTCACCACGGCGATCCCCGTCGCGGCGAACGACCCCGAGCTGCCAAAGGGCGCCATCGCGTCCGATGCGGCCGGCGCGGTGGTTCCCGGCGAGGTCATCGTCAAGTGGCGCGACGCCGGCCGCGGGCCGGAGGTGGCGCGGGCACGCGGCCTCAGCGTCGTGGCCGAGCTCGGGGTCCCCGGCAAGGGACTGCCATCGGTCCTGTCGACCGCCGGCCGCCCGGTGAACACCGTCATCGCCGAGCTCCAGGCCGATCCGGCCGTCGAGTACGCCGAGCCCAACTACGTCGTGACCCTCGCCGACGAAGGCTCGACGGCTTCGGTCTCGGTGAACGATCCGCAGACGGGCGGCCAGTACTCCCTCAACCGGATGCGCGTCCGCGACGCCTGGGCGCACACGACCGGCGGGTCGAACGTCGTCGCGGTGCTCGACACCGGCGTCCAGGCCAACCATCCCGACCTGACCGGTCGCGTCCTGCCCGGCTACAACTTCGTCTCGTCGAACACGAACGCGTCCGACGACAACGGCCACGGCACCTGGGTCGCCGGGATCATCGCGGCCAACGCGAACGACGGCTACGGCATCGCCGGCATCAGCTGGTCCGACAAGATCCTGCCGGTCAAGATCATGAACTCGAACGGGACCGGCAGCACCTCGAACCTCACCTCGGGCATCGTGTGGGCGGCGAACAACGGCGCCACCGTCATCAACATGAGCGTCGGCGGGTTCCCGTACTCGCAGGCCGTCGAGGACGCCGTCAACTACGCCTGGAACAAGGGCGCAGTCCTCGTCGGCGCCGCCGGCAACAACAATCGGCGCGAGGATTTCTACCCGGCCAGCTACGCCAACGTGGTCAGTGTCAGCGCCACGCAGCTCGACGACGAGTTCAGCTTCTGGTCGAGCTACGGCCCGAAGGTCGAGGTCAGCGCGCCCGGCTCGTCGATCCTCACCACGAACTGCACGGCCAGCTCGTGCCCGAACCGTGGCTGGGGCAGCCATACCCACATCAGCGGCACGAGCTTCGCCACTCCGAACGTGGCCGGGGTGATCGCCCTCATCAAGGCTCGCTACCCGAGCTACACGCCGTCGCAGGTCGTCAGCCGCCTGTACAGCACGGTCGATGATCTGGGCTATCCGGGGCGCGACGAGCGCTACGGACGCGGCCGCGTGAACGCGCTGCGCGCCGTGGGCGGTTCGGCGGCCCAGGTGACGCACGGCTCCGGCGACTCGTTCGAGGGCAACAACACGCTCGCCTCCGCGAAGCTGATCCCGCTCGGCACGACGACCCGCCCCACGCTCTATCCGGCCGGCGACGTCGACTGGTTCGCGGTGGACGTGCCGCGCGCCGGCCGCCTGGACGTCCGCGTCGGCGGCGTGGTCGACAGCCGCGACTACCCCTGGAACCGCAGCGCGCTGCCGGTCGACCCGATCGTCGAGCTGTGGACGACCGGCGGAACGCTGCTCCAGCGGGTCGACAACGAGTGGGAGTCGGGGATCGAGCTGGCCCAGCACTCGGTGAGCGGGCCCACGCGGATCCTGATCCGAGTGTCGAACTACTACGCGAACGGCAGCAAGACGGCCTACGCCGTGACCCCCACCTACGTGGACACAGTGCCGCCGACCGCCGCCATGGTCGGGCCGTCGCCGGGCACCACGGAGCTGAGTCGCTTCACGAAGCCGGTGGTTCGTTTCGACGAGCCGGTCACGAACGTGACGAGCTCGACGCTGCGGCTGCGCGACACGAGCACCAACGCGCTCGTCCCGATCTCGGTCAGCTACAACAGCTCCCGCCGCGAGGCGACGATCACGTCGAGCTCGATGCTCGAGGCGAAGCGCACGTACCGGGTCGAGGCGACGAACGGGATCCGGGACACCGCCGGCAACGCCCTGACGCCGATGAGCGCCCAGTTCACGACCGGAACGGCCGCGTTCCTCGACACGGTCGGGAACCGCTTCGAGGCGGACATCAACTGGATCGCCTCGGTCGGGATCACGTCCGGCTGCGGCCCCGAGCGCTACTGCCCGAAGGGCGTGGTGCGGCGTGACCAGATGGCGAGCTTCCTGTCACGCGCCCTGAACCTGCCGGCGACGACCCGCGATTACTACACCGACGATGCCGGCAACAAGCACGAGGCCAACATCAACCGGCTCGCCGCCTCGGCGATCACGAGTGGTTGCGCCACGAACCTCTACTGCCCGTCGGGCGAGGTGACGCGCGGCCAGATGGCCAGCTTCCTGGCCCGCGCGCTGAACCTTCCGCCGGCGACGAGGGACTACTTCGTCGACGACAAGGGCAACAAGCACGAGGACAACATCAACCGCCTGCGAGAGGCGGGGATCACCTCGGGCTGCCGGTTCGAGAACAGCTTCTGCCCGAACGAGCGCGTCACGCGCGAGCAGATGGCCGCCTTCCTGCATCGGTCCTTCCGCAACCGGTAGGGGAGGCCGGGCGGCCGGCGGCGGTCGCTTAGAATGTGGCTCCCCAAGGAGTTCACATGGTCGAGCGGGCGGGTGTGCGCGTGCATCCCACGGCCGAGGTCTCATCAGAGGCGGTCGTCGGGCCTGGTTCGAGCATCTGGAACCAGGCGCAGATCCGCGAGCGTGCCCGCATCGGCGCCGGGTGCGTGATCGGCAAGAACGTGTATGTCGACGTCGACGTCGTCATCGGCGACCACGTGAAGGTGCAGAACAACGTCTCGCTGTTCCACGGCGTGACGATCGAGGACGGCGTCTTCATCGGTCCGCACGTGTGCTTCACGAACGACCGCGTGCCGCGCGCCGTCAACGTCGACGGCTCGCCGAAGTCCGATGACGACTGGGAGGTCGTTCCGACGCTCGTCCGGATGGGCGCGGCCCTGGGGGCCAACAGCACGATTCTGCCCGGCGTCACGATCGGCCGCTGGGCGATGGTGGGCTCGGGGAGCGTCGTGACGCCGGGCAGAATCGTGCTGTTGGCCCCCAGGGCCGCGCCCGTCCGGACGAGCGTCGGAACGACCTCCCAGTCGTCATCGGACTTCGGCGAGCCGTCGACGTTGACGGCGCGCGGCACGCGGTCGTTC
>DATLGA010000078.1:0-2085 GCA_035540715.1 Candidatus Limnocylindrales bacterium
GCCATGTGCTGGGTCCCTACCCGCCTGGCGGCTACGCGAACGGCTTGTGCTGGGCGTGGCGCTTGGCGACCACGCCGCTGAGGATGAGGCCGATCCCGGCGAGCGTCGGCACCGACGCGAGCGCGGCGAGCGCCACGCCGATGAAGTCGAGGATCTCGTTGCCGGCGATCATCAGGATCAACCCGATGCCGAACAGGACGCCGCCCAGCAGCAGCAGCCGCCAGCCGGTGGTGCCCTGCTTGGAGCCCGTGCGGTGGAGATCTCGGTCCGTCGACGCTTGGTGGGGCATGGGCGAGTGCTTCCCGCACAATGCAACGGGTACACACCCATGCATCCCCGATCGCGAACAGGAGCCCTCCATGGCCGCCAACCATCTGCGTGAGATCGCCGAGCTCGGCCAGGCCGTGTGGCTGGACAACATCTCCCGGCAGCTCGTCGAGGACGGCGGGCTCGAGCGGCTCATCACCGAGGACGGCCTGACCGGCGTCACGTCGAATCCCTCCATCTTCGAGAAGGCGATGGGGGGCTCGGACCGCTACGACGAGGACCTGGCCGAGGCGGCCGGGCGCGGCCTCGACGCCGAGGGCGTGTTCCTCGAGCTCGCGTTCCGCGACATCCGCGCCGGTGCCGAGCTGCTGCGCGGCGTCTACGACGAGACGGAGGGTCGCGACGGCTACGTCTCCTTCGAGCTCGCGCCCGGCCTCGCCGACGACGCGCAGGGGTCGATCGAGTCGGCGAAGCTGCTGCGCGAGCGCATCGACCGCCCGAACGTGCTCATCAAGGTGCCGGGCACCGAAGCGGGGGTGACGGCGTTCGAGGAGCTCACGGCGGCCGGCGTCTCGGTCAACGTCACGCTGCTGTTCGCCGTGCCGCGCTACGAGGAGGTCGCGGAGGCCTACGTCCGCGGGCTCGAGCGCCGCCTGGAGAACGGCGAGCGCATCGACCGCGTCGCGTCCGTCGCGAGCTTCTTCGTCTCGCGCGTGGACTCGACGATCGACAAGCGCCTCGAGGAGCTCGGCCGCGGCGATCTGGCGGGCAAGGCGGGGGTCGCCAACGCCAAGCTGGCCTACGAGGCGTTCGGGCGCATCTTCTCCGGCGAGCGCTGGGAGCGCCTCGCGGCAGCCGGTGCGCACGTGCAGCGGCCGCTGTGGGCGTCCACCTCGACGAAGAACCCCGCCTACCCGGACACGCTCTACGTCGACGAGCTGATCGGACCGGACACGGTCAACACGATGCCCGACGCGACGCTCGAGGCGGCGCGCGCCCACGCGAACCCCGCCCGCACGGTGGACCGCGACGTCGAGGCGGCGCACGCGCACATGGACGCGCTGCGCGAGGCCGGCGTCGACGTCGACGAGATCGTCGGCGTGACGCTCGTCGAGGAGGGCGTCGCCGCGTTCGCGAAGAGCTACGACTCGATGATCGAGACGATCGGCGAGAAGGCGCGCAGCGTCGCGGCGGCCCGCTAGGTGAACTGCCCACGGACTTGGTGAACAGGTAGTTGGGGACGTCCGGTCCCCGTCGGAAGGTGCGGTCTGCGAAGAAAGACCCACCGAGGAGACCGGACATGGAAGACCGTAGGTGCAAGCTCGGACTGCAGGGCCGTTTGGAGTTGGTGCGTCGCATTGAGTCCGGCGCGACGATGAGAGCCGCCGCGGCGGCTCTCGGCGTCGCGCCGGGCACGGCGCACCGGTGGTGGCATCGCTGGCAGGCCGCGACGCCGGCCGAGCGGGTGTCGCGGGCGTGTCTGCGGACCCGCTCGACGCGACCGAAGTCGTGTCCGTGGGCGCTGACGGCCGAGCAGGAGCAGGCGATCCTTCAGGCGCGGGAGAAGACCAACTGGGGGCCGATGCGCCTGACGTGGTTGACCGGCCGGCATCGCTCGACGTGCTGGAAGGTGCTCAAGCGCAATGGCGTCAGCCGTCAGCGGCGCAGCGAACGGCCGGCCACGACCCGCCGCTACGAGTGGACGGAGGCCGGGGCGCTGTTACACATCGACGCGTTCGAGCTGCCGAAGTTCGACCGGCCCGGCCACTGGGCGCACGGCGACCGCTCAGAAGCCCACCGCACGCGCCGGGCGGGCAA
>DATLGA010000079.1:0-11493 GCA_035540715.1 Candidatus Limnocylindrales bacterium
ACCTCCGCGACCACCGCGCTCCACCTGTCGCTCGTGGCCGCCGGCATCGGTCCGGGGGACGAGGTGCTCGTGCCGGACTTCACGTTCCCCGCAACGGCCAACGTCGTGGTCCAGCAGGGGGCGGTGCCCGTCCTGGTCGACATCGATCTCGAGACGTTCGCGATGGACGCCGACGACCTGGACCGACGTGCGACCGACCGGGCGCGCGCGGTGATTCCGGTCCACCCGTTCGGCCTGCCGGCCGACATGGAGCCGATCACACGCGTGTCGGAGGCGCGTGGCCTGGCCGTCATCGAGGACGCCGCCTGCGCACTGGGGGCGACCTACGCCGGCCGGCAGGTCGGCGGCATCGGCCTCGCCGGCTGCTTCAGCTTCCACCCCCGCAAGTCGATCACGACCGGAGAGGGCGGCATGATCACCACGGCGGACGACGAGCTCGCCGGACGGATCGGCCTGCTCCGAAGCCATGGCGGCGTCCGATCGGAGGGGCGGTTCACGTTCGAGGCCGCCGGCTTCAACTACCGGATGAGCGACATCTTGGCGGCGGTGGGGGTGGCGCAGATGCGCCGCCTTGATGCCTTCCTGGCCGCGCGCCGCCGCGTCGCCGGCTGGTACGACGAGCGGCTGGCGAACCGCGACGCGGTCCGGATCCCGCGGACGCCCGCCGGCTTCACGCACACCTTCCAGTCGTACGTGCTCCTCCTCGACCCCGCCGTCTCGCGGGACGGCGTCATTCGCCGCCTTCGGGCCGATGGGATCGAGACGACGATCGGCACCTACGCGCTCCACGCGGAGCCGTACTTCGCGCGCACGTACGCGCTGCGCCGGGGCGACCGGCCGCGATCGCTCGCGGCGTTCGAGCGCGGCCTGGCGCTGCCCCTGCACGGCGGGATGACCGAGGACGAGGTGGATCTCGTCGTGGACGGCCTCGAGGCGGCTCTGCGGCGGAACCGGGCCTAGCTCGCGCTGGAGCCCGCTGCCGCCTGCGGCTCCGAGGCGATCGCCGAGCGCAACGGCCGCACGGGGGCGAGGAGCGAGGCGATCCCGAACACGGCCCAGATCAGCAGCGACGGCAGGTTCCCCTCGTAGATCATCTCGGTGAAGCTGTGCAGCCCGGTGATCAGCACCAGGGTCGCCGCGCCGCCGAGGATGACACGCCGCACGCCGACCGAGGAGCGCGCCGCCATCCAGAACCGGATCAGCAGCCCGGCCAGGAGGGTGAGGAACACGGCCGTCCCGAGCGCCCCTCGCTCCCCGAGGAGGTGCTGCCAGAAGTTGTGGATCGTGCGGTAGCCGTAGAGGCTCGTGTCGTACTCGTCGTAGATCGGCGAGGGGATGATCGTCGCCGCCGCTCCGCCGTATCGGCCGGGTCCCACGCCGAGGAGCGGGTGGTCGAGCAGGATCGGGATCCCCTCCTGGGTGAAGCGGCCGCGCGTGTCGCCACGTTGCCGCAGGTTGCCGATCCGGCCGGTCGTCGACTCGACGATGTCCGGCGCGCGCGTCACCGGCTCGCCGTTCCCGTTGCCGTTCGGGTCACGCTCGACCGCGAGCTCGCGGGGCATGACGGTGAACGTGCCCCACGCCAGGGCCACGGCCAGGAGGAAGAGCAGGACCGCTCGCCAGTCCACCAGGAGGGCGCCGAGCACCGCCCCGAGGCCGACCGCCATCCAGGCGCTGCGCGAGAACGTCATCAGGAGCGCCAGCACGAGCACGAACAGCGCCGCCCGTGCGCCCCAGCGCCAGGCGGCCGACGGCAGCGACAGGCTGCCGAACAGGGCGAACGGGATGCCGATGCTGAGGATCGCCGCGGCGGGGTTCGGGTTGCCCAGGAAGGAGGTGATGCGTCGGCCCTCGCCGAAGTACCCCCGGAAGGCACTGAATCCGAGGAGCTCCGGGTCGAGGACGAGCTGCGCGATGCCGAAGGCCGCGACGACGAGCGTCATCGCGACCACGGCGACGATGGCGATCGGGGCAGCGGCCTCGGCCCGGCGCGCGGCCCGAACCGCGACGTACATCGCGACGGCGTCGACGGTCAGGAAGATGCCGAGCAGCGCGACGAGCGGCGGCGTCGCGTTGACCACCGCCGACACCACGGACAATGCCACGAAGAGCAGGACCAGCACGACCACCGGGTCGCGGAGCGCTCGACCGATCCGGCCGTGCCGCACGGCGTCGATGGCCACCACGCTGCCCGCCACGACGAGGACGGGCTCGCTGAGGCCGACCGGGCCGAACACGACCTCCGGCGGCAGGAATCGCGGCACGAGGACCGGATCGGCCAGCGTCGCGATGGCCCCGCCGACGAGAGTTTGCAGCGGCCAGCGGTGTGCCGCGAGCCCGACGAGAGCCAGCCAGGCGACGGCCACCAACGCGAAGAGCGGGATCGACACATGGGCGAGCGCCACGGCGCCCACGAGCGCGCCGAGCAGCAGGACGAGGAAGGCGCGCCCGCCGATCGCCGGCAGCCTCATCGTGACACCAGCAGCTCGACGATCCGCTCGGCGCGGTGGCGCCACGATGCGGCACGAGCCGCCCGGGTTGCGGCCGCGGACCAACGGTCGACCTCGTCGGGCGTCGCGCGCGTGAGCACCTCGATCCCGGTCGCGATCTCCTCGATCGAGTCACCGACCACCAGCCCGGCGCCGGCCGCCGTCACGAGCGCCGCCTGCTCGCGGCAGTCCGTGACGAGCAACGGTCGCCCGTAGCTGAGGTAGTCGAACAGCTTGATCGGCAGGGCGAGGTCGTTGTAGGGGCTCCTCGGACGCGGGATGACGGTGGCGAGGACGTCGCCGAGGAGAGCATGGATCGCCGGGCCCTCGGCGCGGTGGAGGCGCAGCCAGCCGGGGCGCGCTCCCGGTGGCTCCTGCCCGGCGCGCGTGACGAGGTCGAGGCCGATCTGCGCGCCGCGCTCACGCGCGCACGACACCGCGGCGATCAGCCGATCTGCACCGTGGGCCGGCAGTCGCGCGTCCCCGACGAAGAGCAGGCGGCCGGCATCCCCGGCACGCGGCACCTCCACGGGCGGTGGCGATCCCGGCGGCAGGAGCACCGCGCTGGCCGATCGGTCGCGGAGCACCGCCTCGGCGAGCCCGCGCGTCGGCACCGCGATCCGCGTGGAGACCGCGGTGAGGGCCGTCAGGATCGGGCGATAGGCGGCCCGACCGACCCGCTGGCGCAGCGAAGCCGCCGGGTACTCCTCGCCGAACAGCTGGTACGCGTCGCGCACGTAGGTGAGGACCGGGATGCCGAGCGCCCGAGCGAGTCCGAGGAACGCGACATCGGCCTCGGCGGGCAGGAAGGTCGAGCTCTCGACGTAGATGCCGTCCAGGCCGCGCAGCCGCCCCGAGACGGCGTACCGCACCAACCGGCGACGACGCGCCCCGCGGTAGCCGTCGACCACGTCGAGCTCGACCAGCGCCGAGAGCTCGTCTCGCAGGTGCCCGATGCGCACGGTCGGACCCCATCTTCCCCCGTCGAGGGGGTACATCGACACGAGCAGAAGTCGCGGACTGGCCAGGGGAGCAGCCTACTGCGGGAACGGCTCGATTCTACCGAGTGAGCGTGCGGCGGCGGCGCGCCGACTGGGGCGCCGCCGCCGCGGGCGACTAGAAGGCCTCCAGGTAGCGCTCGACCTCCCAGCTCGACACCTGCTTCCGATACTCGTCCCACTCCTCGGTCTTCGCCTCGAGGAAGCGCTCGAAGATGTGATCGCCGAGCGCCTCGCGAATGACCTCGTCGCCGGCGAGCTCGTCGAGCGCCTCCCGCAGGGTGCCGGGCAACTGCTTGATCCGGCGCGATTCGAGCTTCGCGGCGTCGAAGTGGTAGAGGTTCTCCTCGACCGGATCGGGCGGGGTCAGCTTGCGATCGACGCCGTCGAGGCCGGCGGCCAGCATCGCCGCGAAGGCCAGGTACGGATTCGACGACGGATCGGGGCAGCGCAGCTCGATGCGGACCGAGTTGTACTGGCCCTTGCTGCTCTGCGGGATGCGGATGAGCGCCGAGCGGTTGATGCGTGCCCACCCCACGTACACGGGGGCCTCGTAGCCTGGGACGAGCCGCTTGTAGCTGTTCACGAGCGGGGCGAGGACGGCAATCATGCCGCGGGCGTGCTCGAGGGTCCCGGCGATGTACTGCCGAGCGATCTCCGAGAGCCCGTACGCGTCCTTCGGATCGCTGAAGGCGTTGCGGCTCTTCTTCACGTCCCACAGCGACTGGTGGGTGTGCATCCCGGACCCGTTGATGCCGAAGAACGGCTTCGGCATGAAGGTCGCGTAGAGGCCCTTCGATGCCGCAACCGCCTTGAGCGTCGTCTTGAACGTGACCGCGTTGTCGGCCGTCCGGAGCGCATCGGCGTACTGGAAGTCGATCTCGTGCTGGCCGGTCGCCACCTCGTGGTGGGCGGTCTCGACCCGGATGCCGAACGCGGCGAGCGCGTTCATCATCTCCTTGCGAACCTCGGTCCCGAGATCCTCCGAGAGGTCGAAGTACCCGGCCGCGTCATGCGGAAGCGGCTCGACCGTTCCGTTCGATCGGCGGAGGAGGAAGAACTCGAGCTCCGGTCCCGTGTTGAAGGTGAAGCCGAGGCCCTTGGCACGCTCGATCTGCCGCCGCAGGACCCAGCGCGGGTCGCCGGGGAACGGGTCGCCGTTGGGGGTGAACACGTCGCAGATCACGCGCGCGCTGCCGGTCTCGAGCTGCTCCTTCCCGTCGGGGCCGAGGCCCGGCTCCCACGGGATCTCGGCGAACGTGTCGAGGTCGGGCACGAGGAACATGTCCGACTCGGCGATGCGGGCAAAGCCCTCGATGCTCGAGCCGTCGAACCACTTGCCGTGCTCGACCGCCTCCTCCAGTTGATGCATCGGCACCTGGACCGATTTCACCTGGCCCACGATGTCGGTGAACTGGAGGCTGACGAAGCGAAGGTTGCGATCCTCCGCCAGCTTCAGGGCGGTGGCGAGCTTGGACGACGGCATGAGGATCCTCCGAACTGGGGCACGATGGGGGTCGAAGGCCACCGTAGCCAGCCGTGGAGCGGAGCGGGGCCGATGCGACGGAGCTCCGACGCCGTTGCGTTGTGCACCGCGCACAACAGTTGCATCCGCGCGTCAGATCGCGTCGGCGTCGCGGGAGCGGAGCAGCCGCAGTGCGTCGTCCGGCCGGCGGGGATCGATGCCGAGCTCCACCGATGCGCGTCGCAGCCGATAGAGGACGGTGTTCCGGTGAACGCCGAGCGCGCGAGCGGCCGGCGCGATCCGGCCGTTTGCGCGAGCCACGGCGAGAAGCGTGTCGCGCATCGGATCCCCGGTCGAGGGCGGCAGCCGCTCGATCCGCCGCCCCTCGGGTGGGCCGGCAGGCTTTCGCCGCAGGAGCGCGCGGAGCGTCGTGGCCAGCGATTCCAGGGCGACCTCGTCGACGCGCGCGAACGGCAGGTCGTCGAAGAGCCAGGCCGTGGCGTCGTCCACGACCGGTCGTTCCAGGGTCCAGAGGCCGTCGCGGCCACGACGCGCCGGCGAGGCGGCCGTCGAGCGCGCGGCGAGCAACCGCGCATGGGCCGCGGCGAAGCGCGTGGCGAGCGCCCGCCCGGCCGCGCGCGGGTTGAGCGACGCGAGCGCCCCGTCGACGCTCACCGCGACACCGCGACGCAGGCGCGTCGCGACGACGCCGGCCGGTGCCGACGGCTGCGGGTCGGCGAGCGCAGCCTCTGCCGCAGCCAGCCGGAGCGTGGTGGCGAAGGCCGCCAGGTCCTCACGCTCCCGCTCGAGGTGCTCGACCGCACGCCGCTCGATCGCCGCGGTCGGCATCCCGCCGGCGAGGACGGGACGATCCTCGGCGGCCGGCTCGAAGTGGATCGCCTCGGCTCCCGCGACCCAGATCACCGATGGGTCGAGGCCGGCGGCCGCGACGCCGGCAAGCAGCATGTCGAGGTTGCCGTCGGCGATGATCGGTGCGTCCACCACGAGCAGGAACCCTTCGCCGAGCGGCGGGAGGTGCGGCGGAGCCGCACGCGTACGCGTCACGCCGCGCACCGGGCGGCCGACACGCTCGGCGGAGCCGGACACGAGGCGGGCCTCCGGCTCCAGCCAGCGCCACAGATCGATGACGCTGGTCACGTCCGCCAGCCGAGGGCCGCGGCGACGCGCTCGAGCTCGCCGGTCGGGCGGTCGAAGCGCTCGCCGCGGAGGACGAGGACGGCGCCGCCGGCCGCCAGCGGGCGAACGGTGATGCGGCGCCGCGGAAGCCAGAACGCGATGGCCAGCGAAAGGCACAGCAGCGCGGCACCGCCGAAGAGCAGGCCGAGCCCCGGATCGCTGCGCGACAGGAAGGTGACCCACGTGTCGAACCCGAGAAGCGCCACGACCACGTTGCCGATGCGCTGCTCCTCGCCGGGCAGCAGGCGGGCCGTGTCGACCAGCCCGGAGCGACCGAGCACGCTCACGCCGAGCTCGCCGACCGACGCATCGGACAGCGCGAGGCCGAGCGTGGTGCCGGCCGTCGGCAGCGACACGGAGCCGGCCGGAACGCCGTCCCCCGTGCGGGTCAGCGGCACCGGCGCATCGAGAAGCGGGCTGCCGCCGAGCGTCGTGACGCGGAGTTCCGCCGACGGCCCGTACGTCCACGGGTGAACGAGGTAGCCGTCGAACGATCCGGGCTCGTTGACGCGGAGACGCGCCTCCCGAACCGGATGGCCCTCCCGGAGGAACGTGACGGTCGTGTCGAGCCGGCGCGGTCGCCCGTCGGGACCGAACTCGGCGTCGAAGCTTTCCAGGCGGGCGGCGGAGGAGAACCCGGCTCGCGGCGCGTCGAGCAGCGCCTGGTCTCCGGAGTGGAGCGAAAACAGCGTCTCCGAACCGAACGCCGCCCCGATCGCCGCGCCCAGGACGATCAGCACGATCGCGAGATGGCTTGCCTGGCCGGCGAACCGCGACCAGCCGCGCCGCACCCCGTGCACCGCCCATCGCCCTCGCCGTTGCTGGAGCGCGACTCGGTAGCCGGCGCGCGACAGCCGATTCACGACCTCGCCGGCTTCCACCTGCGTCGCCGCTCGGAGCTCGAGAGCGGCCGGTCCGGCGTGCACGGCCGTCGGTCGACGCCACTCGCGCCAGGCCCCTGGCGCGCGGACCGCGACGGCGGCCACGCCGGCCAGCGCGAGGACTCCGAGCAGCACTCCGTACGGCCAGCTGTCGAGCGCGCGGGGCCCATCGGGGTGGAGGGCGGCGGCGACGTTGAGCAGCCCGACGAGCAGCAGGAGCGCGATCCCGGTGCGGCCGTCACCGAGCAGGCGAAGCGCACGTTCGGCCCCGCGGACCAGCCGGTCGTCGGTGGGCACCGGCACCGCCTCCGCCCGGACCACCTCAGCCGCCCGGGCGCGCGGCCGCCACGAGATCGTCGACCAGGTCCTCGACGTCCTCGAGGCCGATCGAGACCCGGATCATGCCTGCCGACAGGCCACCCATCGCGAGCTCCTCGTCGGTGAGCTGGCGGTGCGACGAGCTGGCCGGATGGCTGACGAGCGTCTCGACGCCCCCGAGACTCGTGGCATGCACCGCGACGCGGACGCGCTCCAGGAACCGCTCCCCGTGTGGCCGCCCGCCCGAGAGCTCCACGGCCAGCATCCCGCCGGCGCACCCGCCCCGGAACGTGCGCATCGCCAGGTCGTGCTGCGGATGCGACGCGAGCCCCGGGTAGTGGACCGCATCGACGCCGGGGGCCGTCTCGAGCGCCCGCGCGACGGCCAGGGCATTCGTCGAGTGGCGCTCCATGCGAAGTGCGAGCGTCTTCAGGCCCCGCAGGACCAGGAACGCGTCGAACGGCGACGCATTGCCGCCGGCGTTGACGACGATCGACCGCGCGGCGTGGACCCGCTCCACGGGTCCGACGATCGCGCCCCCGATGAGGTCGGAGTGGCCGCCGATGTACTTCGTCGTGGAGTGCACGACCAGGTCGGCTCCGTCCGCCAACGGCGTGGCGAGGGCCGGCGAGGCGAAGGTGTTGTCCACGGCGACCAGGACGTCACGCTCGTGTGCGAGTTCCGCGAGCGCCGCGACGTCGGCGACCGCGGTGGTCGGGTTGCTGATCGTCTCGAGCCACAGGAGCCGGGTTCGCGGACCGATGGCAGCGGCAACCGCATCGAAATCGGTCGTGTCGACCGATCGAACGCCGATGCCGACGCGCTCGAGGACGGCCTGCGCCAGGCCGACCATGCCGCCGTACACGGCGCGCGGCATGAGCAGCTCGTCGCCGGGGCCGAGCAGCGACAGGACGACGCCATGCGCGGCCGCCATCCCGGACGCCGTGGCGAGCGCCGTCTCGCCGCCCTCGAGCTCCGCCAGTGCCGTCTCGAGGACCTCGTGCGTGGGGTTCGAGTAGCGCGAGTACGAGTGGCCGGGCCGGGCGAACTCGAGCAGGTCGCCGAGCTCGTCGGCGTCGGCGACCTCGAACGTGCTCGACGCGTAGATCGGCACGTTGACCGGTGGCTGGGGTGTCTCGGGGATCCGGCTGGCTGCGTGGATCGCCCGGGTCGAGAAGCCCGGCATGGCCGCGAGTCTACCAGCGGCTCGACGCGGCCCCCCGCCGAGCCGCTAGGATGGCCGCTCCATGCATCGCCTCCGATCGCGTCCGGCCGTGCTCGGGCTGGGCCTCCTTCTCGTCGTCGCCCTCGTTCTGGCCGGCAGCCTTGCCGTCATCAACGCCACTCCCGAGCCGACGCCCACGCCCACGCCGACACCCACGCCCACGCCGACCCCCGAGGCGGTCTGCCCGATGAACGGCACGACGCTGTCCGACCCGGAGCTCGCCGAGCGCGTGCCGATCCTCGTGGCGATCGAGAACAACCCGATCGCCCGGCCCCCATCGGGCCTGAACCGAGCCGATCTCGTCATCGAGGCGCCGGTGGAGGGCAACACGACCCGCTTCGCCGCCATCTACATGTGCCGTGACCGGGTCGAGGCGGCTGTCGGGCCGGTCCGATCGGTGCGGTACTTCAACCTCGACCTGTGGCAGCAGGTGCGCGCGCTGACGTTCCACTTCGGCGGCGCCGGACGGGTCCTGTCACGGCTGCGGAACCACGACATGCCGTTCGTGAACGGCATCAGCGGTGAGTGGCCCTACTTCTACCGGGCCGGACCGTGGGCCGCGCCGCACAACGTCTACTTCGACGTGGACGCCGCCCGGGACGCCATGGAGGGAGAGGGCGCGCTGGCGCGTCGGGCCACCCGGGCCGGCGACGTTCGCGCACCGTTCGAGTTCGACGACGACCCCGAGCTGCCCGACGGGCGGCGCGTGGGCTCGGTCGGCATCTCGACGGCGAGCTTCTGGCACTTCGGCTGGATCTGGGACGCGGACGGCAGCCGCTGGTTGCGGACCGACGGCGGCGCCCCGAACCATGACCGCGTGACCGACAGCCGCATCTCGGCCCGCACCGTGCTCGTCCAGATCGTGCGCCAGCAGATCCTTTACGGCGAGAACGACCCCGGCGGCTACCCGCGGCGCGAGATCTTCCTGGTCGACCAGGGTCACGGGATCCTCTACCTCAACGGACGAGCCCACGACGTGCGCTGGTCCCGCCACGAGGCCGACGCGCTCACGACGTGGACCTACGTCGAGACCGGCGAGCCGGTCATCCTGCCGCCGGGCCGGATCTGGTGGGAGATCGTGCCGGTCGGCTCCTCGATCGTGGAGAACTGAGCCCGACGGCTCAGTGGTCGGGCGTCGTCCGGTCCTGCTCGGACGGCAGCGAGGACGGTGAGAAGAAGGCGTCCATCGCGCGACGCACCTGGTGATCGGGGTCGAACGAGCGGCTCGCCGCGGCGATCTGACGCCGGACCTCCTGCGGATCTGCCTCGTCGTCTTCGGCGTCGGGGCGTGGCCTGGCCGGTTGATCGTCGGTGACGACGGGACCCAGCTCGACCGCGACCGCGCGGTCGTCGTGGGGGGCGGTGACCGCCGCGCCGTTGCTCGAGCCGGATGTGGGTGGCTCGACCGCCGGACGGCGGGGCGCGGTGGCCACGGAGGCTGCGGCTGGCCGCTCCGGCGACGGCTCGGGCTCGGGCGTCGGTTCCGCAGGCATGCTCGTGCGACGTCCGAGCAGCGCCGGTCGCGGACGCGGGTTCCCGCTGATCTGGTTCTTGCCGAGCCGCTTGGCCTGGTACATGGCCCGGTCGGCGGCGGTCATGAGCTCCTCGGCGGAGAACCCGTCCTCGGGGTGAGAGACGAGCCCGATGCTGACGCTCGTCAGATCCTCGATCCCGCCGAAGGCCGCTCCGATCTCCTGCGTGCCGGCGCGGATCTTCTCGGCGACGACGAAGGCGCCCACGATATCGGTCTCCGGGAGCAGGACCACGAACTCGTCGCCGCCGAAGCGGTAGGCGCTGTCGACGGTCCGGATCGACCCGGTGATGATGTTGCCGACCGCCCGCAGGACGTCGTCACCACGGAGGTGCCCCGCGCTGTCGTTGATGGCCTTGAGACCGTCGAGGTCGATCATGAGGACGCAGAATCCGCGATCGCTGCGACGCGTCCGGCTGACCTCGCGCTCGAGCGTGAGGAACAGCTGGGAGCGATTGAAGAGGCCGGTCAGTGGGTCCGTCTGCGAAAGGGCGATCGCCTGCGCCACGGTCCGCCGCTGATGCGCCGCGTACGCGATGGCGACGAAGGCCAGCAGCCAGGTGGCGATGAGGCCGATCGAAAGGCGCAGCGCATCCTGGGCGCCGTAGGTGGCGAGATTCGGATCGGCGACCAGGACGACGGCGAAGGTGAGTGTCGCGAGGGCGGCCACGCCGAGGCCGGCGCGTGGCCCCGACGCGAGTGCCGCGGCAACGGCGACGAGCGCGAAGAGCATCGTGAACGGCGACGAGGCGAACCCGGTCAGCGCGAGGAGGCCGCCGATGAGGGCGGTCGCGGCGACGACCTCGCCGAGGCGCGCGATCCGTCCACGGCCGATCGTTCCGGCCAGCTCGTGGAAGACGACCACCGAGACCACCGCAGCGCCGCCCACCAGGAAGATCGCGGCCTGGTCGCCCGCGAACGAGCCGGTCATGCCGACCCCGAGCAGCACGATCGTGATCGTCAGCCACCACACCACGCGCAGGGTCCCGTCGGTGTCCGCCGGCTGCTGAGCGCGCGCCGCGCGCTCGCGGGGCGGCGAGGCATGTCGCACCAGCCCGGCCGCCGCTCCGTCGCCGCGGCCCACGCCCCGTCCGGCCACCATGACGCCGACGAGGAGGAGCCCCGCCAGGAGCGCGGTGACGGCGATGATCGTGAGCTCTAGCGGCACGGCAGCCTCGTCCCCCGGTGATGAACTCGGATGAATTCCAGCCAGCCCTCGCCGGCCCGGCCAGTATGGCCGTCATGGGAGAGGTGGTGCAAACGTACTAACCCACCCGTACCACCCAAACGTGGACAGGAGGCACCACCGCAGCTCGGGCCTGGCCGAAGGGGCGCAGCCCGCGCGATGCTACACTCGGCGGCCCTCATGATGGACGATCCGTCCCACCC
>DATLGA010000080.1:0-2216 GCA_035540715.1 Candidatus Limnocylindrales bacterium
ACCGCGAACGCGCCGCGCAGATTGGCCAGCCGGGCGGATCGGTTCAGGCGGTGCTGCTTGGTCGTCGGTCGAACGCGGACGAGCACGTCCCGCAGCGGCAGCCTGGCGAGCCGTGACAGCTCGCGGGCGACCAGCGTCGCCTGGTTGTAGCCGCGGGCGCGAAGCCGCTCCGGGTGGACCGGGACCGGAACCAACGTCGCCGGTCCGGTGACGGCGGCCAGCCGAACGAGTGTCGGGACGGCGGTTCGGCCCAGCTCCCGCCCCAGCCGGGAAGCCCCGGCGTACTTCATCGTCGCCAGCGCGCGGCGCATCGGCCCCTCGTGGCGATGCGCGGCCATGGCGAGGAGCAGGCGATCGCCGATCACCGTCCCGGAGTCCGGCGCGACGAACCGGTCGGCGGGGCTCGACGGCGGCCGGAGCTGCTCCAGGCATCGGCGGCAGAGCAGCGTCCCCACTGCGCCACACCCTCCACATGCCGGCGGCAGCAGCAAATCGAGGAGCGACATGACGCAAAGAGGGTGCGCCACCGGTACTTACCGCGCGATTACCGCTCCGCCCTGCGTGGATCGATAGGGTGGCCGTGCCGTCGGGTGGCAGGGTGGTACCGTAGTGGGCCACCCGTCACAGCGCAGCGGAGGCAGAGGGACGTGAAGACGAACCTGAAGGCCCGCAATCTCGATCTCACCGATCGGCTTCGGAACCAGGTCGAGCGCAAGCTGAGACGGCTCGACCGGATCACGCACGATCTCGCCGAGGCGGACGTCGAGCTCATCGCCAACGCGTCACACGCCAACGACAGCGCACAGGTCGCCGAGATCACGCTCCGCAACAACGGCGACGTCCTGCGCTCGACCGCGTCGGGCGCCACGTCGATCGCGGCCCTCGACGTCGTCGTCGACAAGCTCGAGCGCCAGCTCGTCCGCACGAAGGAGCGGCCGGGATCGGTGCGAAAGCGCCGCGCCGACGAGACGGTATCGGTCCTGGAGCGCGAGGCGGTCAAGAGCGTCGAGCCCGATAACCCTCCGGGCGACGCCGCCAGCGGCCCATCGGTCGTGAAGATCAAGCGCTTCGACATGCTGCCGATGTTCCCGGAGGACGCCATCGCGCAGATGGAGGAGCTCGGCCACGCCTTCTTCGTCTTCTTCTCGGCCGAGACCGATGCGATCGCGGTGATCTATCGGCGCCGCGACGGCAACTACGGCCTCATCGAGCCGGTGCTCGAGCGCGGCAACGGGAGAGCGCGCTGAGGGCGTCGCCGCCGGTCAGACGACGGCCGGCAGGAAGAGCATCGCCCCCACGATCGCGATCAGCGCCACGAAGAACACGAGCAGGCCGACCGTCAGCAGGTCGAGCCCGTCAAACCAGTGCGACGAGTCGCCGGCCTCCGGTCGCTCGTCGGCTTCGGGTCGCTCGGACGGGCGCGCCATGACGGCCACCGTAGCACGGCGCGAACCGCGGCGACGGCTCACCTGGCCCGAGGACGCGCCGCGCGTCGGGATGCATCTCGGCGTCGCGCGCGGGCTCATGGGCGCGGCGCGCCGGTCCCGGCAGATCGGCGCACGGGCGCTCCAGATCTTCAGCGACAACCCCACCGCCTGGCGCCGGCGACCGGAGCCACCGCCCGATGCGGAGGCGTTCATCGCCTATGCCGCCCGCGAGCGGATCGAGACGATCTCGATCCACGCCTCCTACCTCGTCAACCTGGCGGGGTCGGCCGAGCCGTTCGCGTCGCAGTCCCGGGAAGGATTGATCGTCGAGATGCAGCGGGCGCCGGCGTACGGGGCGACGCTCGTGAACAGGCACATCGGCTCGCACCGCGGGTCCGGGCGGGAGACGGGGATGCGGCGGATCGTCGAGAGCGTGGGCGCCATCCTGGAGGCGTCGCCCGCGGGCGTGCGGCTGGTGCTCGAGAACTCGTCGGGCGGCGGCGACCTGCTCGGGTCGCGGATCGAGGAGCTCGCGGAGATCCTCGACGGCGTCGGTGGTTCGGCCTGGGGCGCCGATCGGCTCGCGTTCTGCCTCGACACCGCGCACCTGTGGGGAGCCGGCTACGACGTGGCGACCGCCGAGGGCGCGCGGGCGGTCGTCGACCGGTTCGAGGAGCTGATCGGGCTGGACCGGCTGCCGATGATCCACCTCAACGACTCGCGCTCGGAGCTGGGCTCGCGGTCGGACCGGCACGAGCACGTGGGCGCCGGGCGGATCGGGCCGGTGGG
>DATLGA010000081.1:0-9611 GCA_035540715.1 Candidatus Limnocylindrales bacterium
CAGAGGCTCAGCCGCGAGAAGCGCCGGACTGCCCGATGATCTCGGCACCGTAGGCGTCGAGGCAGTCTTCTTCCTCACCGTTCATGAGGTAGATGTTGAACTGCGTGACGCCGGCCTCACGCAGCTGCTCGAGCCGCTCCCGGTGCGCCGATGTGGACCCGACGACGGCGAACGCATCGGTGATCTCGTCGGAGACGAAGCGGGCGTTGTCGCTCCCGACCTCGGCGTGATGAAGGTAGTCGTAGCCCTCGCGGTTCTCGACGTACTTCCACAGCGACTCCGGCAGCTGCTCGCGGTCGTACTTGTTGATCAGGTCGACGACATGGTTGCTGACGAGCGCCGGGAACCATCGAACCTTGTCGCGCGCAACCGAGACGTCATCGCTCACGTACGCCGGGGCGGCCGCCATCACCTCGATCGAGTCCGGGTCCCGAGCCGCCTCCTCGGCGGCGGCACGCACGAACCCGAGGCACCAGCGGATGATGTCGGGATCGGCCAGCTGCAGGATGATCCCGTCAGCGACGCGGCCGGCGGCCGCCAGCGCCATCGGTCCATAGCCGGCCACCCAGACCGGAACAGGCCCGTGCGACGCCCACGGCATCTGGATCTCGGTGCCGTCCAGCGTGATCTTCTCGCCGGCGGTCAGCGCCCGGACGACGCGGCAGCACTCCTCCATGTACGCCACCGTCGTCGGCTTCTTGCCCATCACTCGCCGTGCGGAGTCCCCGCGGCCGATGCCCAGGTCCATCCGCCCGCCGGTGATCTCGTTGAGCGTCGCGAGCGCCGATGCGGTGACGGTGACGTCGCGCGTGGCCGGATTCGTCACGCAGGTTCCGAGGCGCAGGTCGGTCGTCGCGGCGCCCATGAGGGTAAGCAGCGGGTACGGGTCGCGCCACAGGACATGCGAGTCGAAGAGCCAGCCGTATGCGAACCCGTTCGACTCGGCCCGCTTCGCCAGGTCGACGCTGCGCCCGTAGTGGTGGTCCGGCTTCAGCGTGATCCCGAACTTCATTCGTCGGGCCCGTCGACGTCGATGGTGAGCGGCCCCTCGCCGGCGCGGAACAGGATCATCGACAGGTCCTCGTCGCCGGCGCTGACGTCGCGATGGACGACATGCGCCGGCATCCGTCCGACGTCGCCGGGGGCGACCTCGAGGGCCTCCGACCCGCCGGCTCCGTACTCCCAGCGCAGGACCCCGCGCAGCACGCACGCGTAGCTGTCCCATTCGCCGTGGTGGTGCCAGCCCGATGCCGCGCCGGGCGGCAGGTCGATGAACCCGACCCATGCGCCGGGATCGGCGAAGGCCTCCTCGCCACGGCTCCCCGCCGGCAGGCCCGTGGCGGGGCGGCGCTCTGAACGACGAACCAGGTGTGGTCGCATCGGCTGCGCCTACGGGCGGACGAGGTCGTCGTAGGCGTCCGGCCGGCGGTCGCGGAAGAACTGCCACGTCTGGCGGACCTCCTCGACCTTGTCCATGTCGAGGTCCCGCACGATCAGCTGCTCCTCCTGGTCGGACGCGACGTCGCCGACGAACTGGCCGCGTGGATCGGCGAAGTACGACTGCCCGTAGAAGTCGTTCTCACCGAGCGGCTCCTTGCCGACCCGGTTGATCGTGCCGACGAAGTAGCCGTTCGCCACCGCGTGGGCGGTCTGCTCCAGCTTCCACAGGTACTGCGACAGCCCGCGGCTGGTGGCCGACGGGATGAACACGAGCTCGGCACCGTTCAGGCCGAGCGCGCGGGCCCCCTCGGGGAAGTGGCGGTCGTAGCAGATGTAGACGCCGACCTTGCCCACCGCGGTGTCGAAGACCGGATACCCGACGTTGCCCGGGCGGAAGTAGTACTTCTCCCAGAAGCCCTTGACCTGCGGGATGTGCGTCTTGCGGTACTTGCCCAGGTAGGTGCCATCGGCGTCGATCACGGCGGCCGTGTTGTAGTAGATGCCGCTCGTGCGGTCGTCCTCCTCGTACATCGGAACGACGAGGACCATGCCGGTTTCCCTGGCGAGCTCCTGCATGCGCTTCGTGGTCGGGCCGTCCGGAATGTGCTCGGTGTAGCTGAAGTACTGGGGGTCCTGCACCTGGCAGAAGTACGGGCCGTAGAACAGCTCCTGGAAGCACATCACCTGTGCACCCTGCTCGGCGGCCTGGCGCGCGTACTTCTCGTGCTTCTCGATCATCGAGTCCTTGTCGCCGGTCCACTCCGCCTGGAGCAGTGCCGCGCGGACGGTTCGCGCCATCGGTTCGTGGTTCCTCCTGCTCGGTCGCCCCATGGGGCGCATCGGTTCATCCGGAAGGCCGATACTCTACACCGGCGCCCGCAACTTCCACGCCGCCCTCGGCGTCGGGGTGTGCATGATTCGCCAGCTCCGGATCCAGGCCTTCGTCGTCACGATGGCGGTCGCCGCGCTGGTGGTGATGGGCCCGGCGCCCGCCGCCGCCTCCTGCGCCGCACCACCGCCGATCGACGAGCATCTGTCGACGGCCGATGCGGTCTTCGTCGGCACCGTCCACCGGGTGGCCAACGAGGGCCGGACCGCGAGCGTCGAGGTTCACGAGATCTGGACCGGACCGGATCTGCCTGCCAGCGTCGTCGTGCACGGCGGACCGGACGAGCCGGGCATGGCGACCTCCGCCGACCGCCACTTCCAGGCCGGGACGCAGTACCTCTTCGCCGCCTCGGCCCGCGACGGACGGCTCGACGACAACGCGTGCACGGCCACACAGCCATGGACCGACGAGCTGGCGGGCCTCAGGCCGACCGACGCACGCGAGCCGATGCCGCTCGTGGAGGAGACCGCCGGCATGGTCCCGGTCGAGGTGCCGGCTCCGCTTCTCGTGGCCCTTCTGGGCGCGTCGGCCGTCGCGCTGATCGGGTTCCTGGCGTTCCGCCGTCGCGCCTGAGGGCAATTTCGGCACAACAGCGCGCGGCCGGGTAGGCTGCTCGTCGGCATGAATCCCCTCGACATCATCGTCCTCGTCCTGCTCATGCTCGGCGTCCTGTCCGGGGCACGCGCCGGCTTCCTCGGGCCGGTGCTGGGGCTTGGCGGTGCGGTGGGCGGCTTTCTCCTGGCGGTGGTCCTGGCAACCGTCCTGCGAGATGCCCTCGGCCAGATCGAGCAGCCGCTTCGCGCGATCGTGACGCTCATGGGGCTGGGTGCCTTCGTGCTCGGAGGGGAGGCGATCGGCGCCGGCATCGGCGCGACGTGGAGCCACAACATGCGGCGCAGCGCGCTTCGGCCGTTCGACGCGCTCGGGGGCGCGGTCGTGGGGGCGGCGCACGTCGTCCTGCTCGTGTGGCTGCTCGCCGGCGTGCTGGCCGCCGGAATGGCGCCCGGCATCGCGGCGCTGGCGCGCGACTCCATCGCGGTGCGTCTCGTCGAAGACCGGCTGCCGCCTCCACTCACCGTTGCCGGCCGCGTGCTGGCGCTGCTCGACACGACCGACCTGCCGCCGCTCTTCGGCGGCCTCGAGCCGCTCCCCGCCGAGCCGGTCGACCTCCCGGCCGACGCGGAGGCGCGCGCGCTTGCCGAGTCCGGGCTGGCCAGCACGGCGCGGATCGCGGCGACCGGCTGCGGCCCCGGGATCTCGGTCGGGAGCGGGTTCTTCGTCTCGTCGACCCACGCGGTCACGAACGCGCACGTCGTGGCGGGGAGCAGCTCCACGACCGTCACCCTCGGCGGCGCCGTGCACGAGGCCATCGTCGTCGCCTACGACCCGGCCGCCGACCTCGCGCTCCTCCACGTGCCGGGCGCACAGGCGCCGGCGCTCCGGCTCGCCCCGCAGGTCCCCGGGCGAGGCTCGACGGGCGTCGCCCTCGGCTACCCCGGAGGCGGCGACCTCACCGTGACGGCCGCCGCGGTGACGGCGGCACACGACATCACCGGCCCGAACATCTACGGCGATGGCGCGCATTCGCGCAGCGTCGTGGAGCTCCGGGCGGCCATTCGCCAGGGCAACAGCGGCGGGCCGCTGGTCGTCGAGCCGGGCATCGTCGGCGGCGTCATCTTCGGCGGGTCGCGACTGTCGCCGGAGGTCGGCTACGCGATCGGCTCGGACGAGGCGGCGGCTCGGCTCGGCCCCTCGATCGGCTCGACGCAGGCCGTCGCAACGGGCGCCTGCCTGTAGGCGCTGCCGCACCGATGCGACGGTCTTCTCATCGGGGCCCACGAGGTGGCAGAATGCGGACCGCCGAGACGACCGGTGCGATTCGGTCGGAGCTGCCACACAGGAGCCGCCCCTTGCCGAACCCGCTGCGGGTGCTCTTCGCCGCACCGCTGGTGCGGCGCATCGGTTTCCATGCGCGTCGCATCGGCGGGCAGGTGGACCGGCACTTCTTCGCGTCGCTGCTGACCGGGATCATCGGCTTCGTCGTGTTCGCCGCGATCGCGGTGACCCTGCTCGAGGACGAGAAGCGATCGATCGCGGGGTTCGGCAGCTCGTTCTACTGGGCCATCACCACCGTCATCGGCTCGGGCGACCCGAGCTACGTCGACTCGCCGGGTGGGTTTCTCGTCGGCTGGGTGCTCGCGTTCTTCGGCGTCGCGATCGTCGCGGCGATGACGGGCGCGGTCGTCGGATTCGTCATCGATTTCCTGCTCAAGGAGGGACAGGGCATGGGCGCCGCGGGCTACCGCGATCACATCGTCGTCTGCGGCTGGAACACCACCGCCCGCGACCTCGTCGACGAGCTGAAGGGCGACGAGTTCACGACGAAGGTCGTCGTGCTGCACGACAGCGAGCGGAACCCGGCAGGCGACGGCGTGTACTTCGTCCGCGGCGACATCACGAGCGCGGACGACCTCGAGCGCTGCGGGATCCGCGAGGCGCACGCGGCGATCGTCTTCCCGGCCGATCGCTCGAACGAGGCCGACATGCGCTCGATCCTCGCCGTCATGGCGATCGAGTCGATCGCGCCGCAGGTGCGGACCGTCGTCGAGGCGAACCACCCGATGCACGTCGACCACTTCCGTCGCGCGAACGCCGACGAGATCCTCGTCACCTCGCGGCTCGCCTCGCACCTGCTCGCCCGCTCGGCCCTCTATCCCGGCCTCTCGGAGCTCGTGACGGACATCGTCTCGGGCGGCGAGGGGTCGGAGCTCTACCGCGTCGCGCTGCCCGAGGAGTACATCGGCCTGTCGATCGACGAGCTGTCGACGAAGCTGCGCGGCGAGCACCGGGCGACGCTGCTGGCGGTGACCCGCGACGGGCACTCGCTGACCAACCCGCCGGCCGACTTCCGGCTGCAGCCCGGGGACGACGCCGTCGTCGTGGCCGAGGGGCTCGGAACCCTCCGGCCGCTCGAGCTGCAGCACGCCTGAGCGGCCGCCGGCCGTACCATACCGGCATGGATCTCGGGCTTGGGGGGCGGCGGGCGGTCGTCGGCGGTGGGACGTCCGGGCTCGGCCGCGCTTCGGCGGAGGCGCTGGCGGCAGAGGGCTGCGATCTCCTCATCTGGTCGCGCAAGGCCGATGCGCTCGCCTCGGCAGCCGCTGAGCTGCGATCACGCCACGGTGTGCGCGTTGAGCACGTCTCGGCCGATGCGACCGATCCGACGGCGGCGGCCACGGTCGCCGAGGCAGCCGAAGCGTTCGGCCCGACCGACATCCTGGTCCTCAACGCCGGCGGCCCACCCACCTCGGATCCGACGGCAACCGATCCCGACGCGTGGCATCGCGCCTTCCAGCTCCTGGCCGTCACGCAGATCGAGCTCGCCACGCGTCTCCTGCCCGGCATGCGGGAACGGCGCTGGGGTCGCGTGGTCAGCATCCTGTCGAGCGGCATCCGCCAGCCGATTCCCGAGCTCGTCTACTCGAACGCCGGCCGTTCCGCCCTGGCCGCCTGGCTGAAGACGGCGTCCCGCGCGGTGGCGGGCGACGGGGTGACGATCAACGGCGTCATGCCCGGACGCCTCGCCACGCCACGCATCCGCGAGCTGGACTCCGGGCGCGCCGAGCTCGAGCAGACGACCGAAGACCAGGTGCGCGCTCGGCATCTCTCGACGATCCCGGCGGGCCGCTACGGCCGTCCGGAGGAGCTCGGCGCGCTCGTCGCCTTCCTCGCCTCCGAGCTCGCCTCGTACGTCACCGGCCAGCTCGTCGCGGTCGACGGCGGGCTGATCGCCGGCGTCTAGGCGGGGCGCTCCTCGGCGCGGCGGGCCCGGATGCCGGCCCCGCGAGTTTCGTACGCCGCCGCATTCGAATGCTGCGGTGCGCCGGCGAAGACGTCGCCGCCGGGGATCACCTCGACATCGACGAACCCTGCATCGCGGACGGTGTCCTCCAGCTCGCCGGCGAGCAGCCCCCCGGCGATGCAACCGGTCCACAGGCTGACGTCGTGCTTCGCGTCGTCCGAGACGGCGCGGCCGAGGGTGATATCGGCGACCTGGAGCCGTCCGCCCGGGCGCAGGACGCGCGCCATCTCGCGGAGCGCGCCCGCCTTGTCGGGCACGAGGTTGAGGACGCCGTTGCTGATGATCACGTCGGCCCAGCCGTCCTCCACCGGCAGCGCCTCGAGGTATCCCTCGCGAAACTCGACGTTCGTGAGACCGGCTGCGGCCGCCGCGCGCCGCGCCTTGCCGAGCATCTCCGGCGTCATGTCCACGCCGATGACGCGGCCGTCGGCACCGGCCAACCGCGCGGCGACGAGGCTGTCGACCCCCGATCCGGAGCCGCAGTCGACGACGCGCTCGCCTCTGCGGATCTCGCCGAGCGCGAACGGGTTGCCGGTGCCGGCTGCGGACTCGAGCGCCTCGTCGGGGACGCCGTCGAGGAGGGCGTCGTCGTAGCCGAGCATCCGGAGCAGCGGGCGGCCGGTGTGGAAGTGGAAGCCGCGCCCAGGGTCGCTCGCGACCGCGGCGTATTCGTCGCGGATCGAGGAGCGCAGCTCGTCATGGTCGACCAGGTGTGTCGCGGAGGTCTGCGTCGTCATCGGATCATCCTTGAAATGGGTGTTCGGAGGTGATGACGTACGGTCGCCCCACCGGTATTCCCGACCGAGCGTGTCAGCGTTCGGGGCGCGCCCGTCCGGGGAGCTCCTGGCCCTCGGCCGGCTTGCGGGCGCGGACCACCACGGACCGCGCGATTCGATCGTGCCGCTCGGCGGGAATGGTCGTGCGGAGCAGGTCGAGCAGCGCGTCGTTGAAGAGCGGATAGAGCGCGCACTCGCCGATGCCGAACTCGCCGACCGCCTGGATGTCCACGGCACGGAAGCCGGCTCGCCGCAGACCCTTGTAGAGTGCCTTCTCGGACAGGGCGCCCGACAGGCAGCCGGCCCACGCGGCCGGGTGCGTGACCACCTCGGGCGGCAGGTCGTCCTCGAGCACGAGGTCGGCGATCGTGAGACGGCCGGCGGGACGCAGGACACGGAAGGCCTCGGCCAGCGCGCGAACCTTGCGAGGCGAGAGGTTGATGACGCCGTTGCTGATGGCGACATCGACCGACGCGTCCGGCAGCGGGAGCGACTCGATCTCGCCCTGCACGAAGCGCACGTTCCCGAGGCCGGCTGCGGCCGCGGCCGCCCGCCCGCGGCGCACCATCTCCTCGAGGAAGTCGACGCCGACGACGCTGCCCTCCGGTCCGACGGCGCGCGCCGCGAGGAGGCAGTCGATCCCGCCCCCCGAGCCGAGGTCCACCACGTCCTCGCCGGGCTGCAGGCCGGCGTACCGAACCGGGTTCCCGACGCCGAGCGCGATGGTGGTGACCTCGTCCGGCAGCCAGGCCAGCTCTTCGCTGCCGTAGAAGCGCTCGGCCACCCGACGATCGCCTGGACGCACGTCGCCGTACGTCTGGCGCACGGCCGCGCGGATGGCATGCTGTTGGAGGAAGTCCCCTCCGTCGATGTGGCCGATGTGCACCTGGTCGTGGACCGTGCGCATGCTCGTCTTCACGCTCGCCCTCCCGGCTCGATGGTGCCGTGGCGCAGCACCTCCTCCACCCGAGAGCGCACCTCGGGCGGCATCCGATCGGTCTCGACGGCCGACACCCGGTCGCGGAGCTCACGGCTGAACTCGAGCTCGCCACAGCAGCGCTGGCAAACCTGGAGGTGCTCCTCCAGCTCGCCGGCTTCTGCCCCGTCGAGCGACTGGGAGAGGTACGTCCACATGCGGCGCACCGCCTCCCGGCAGTCAATCCTCGTCATCGCTCACCTTCACCAATGCGTTCCGAACGGCATAGTCCCAGAGCCCCTGCTCGAGCTGTTTTCGTCCCCGATGCAGCCGCGACAGGAGGGTGCCCAGCGGGACGTCGAGGATCGCCGCGGCCTCCTTGCAGCTGAACCCGTGAATCGTCGTCAGGATCAGCGGCAGCCGATGCACCTCGCTGATCGATCCGAAGACGGCCTGGAACTCCTCGTCGCCGAAGAGCCGCAGGAAGTCGAGGTGCAGCTCGTCCGAGTACGGGAACGGGTCCTCGACTGCCAGCGTCGCGAACAGGCTGAACTCGTCGTCCGGATCCGATGCGTCGAGCGAGACCGTGTCGACCTGGCGGCCTCGCGACCGATGGTGATCGCGCCACGCGTTCGTCGCGATCGTGAACAGCCACGGCCGAACGCGATCGGGGTCGCGCAGGCCGTCGGCCGAGCGAACGGCGCGAGCCAGGCTCTCCTGCAGCAGGTCCTGCGCATCGGCGGGCTGGTCGGAGAGGCGCATGCAGTACCCGTAGAGCCCGTCGAGATGCGGCTCCACGAGCTCGGCGAACGCCTCCCGTGCCATCGGCCGGACGGCCTCCTCGGCCGTGGCGGCGCTGCGCTCCATCGGTGCGGACCTGCCTCCCATCCGTGTTGATGACGTCGAGAGCGACGAAGTTATTCCCCGGCCGTGGCGGCGGAATAGATCGACGGCGCCGGTTCGTCACACCCCACTGAACCACCCGCACAAGGAGCATCTCATGGCCACCGTCACGGTCAACAACGGCATCGACGTTCAGCAGCTCGTCCAGACGATCGACGCCATCAAGCAGGACTCGGCGCTCGGACAGTTCACGTTCCGGGCGCGCAGCACCTGGAAGGACGGCACGTACAACACCGGAGAGATTCACGGCTTCACGCACGCGGGCGCGGAGGACGGGACACGGACGACCCCGTTCACGCTCGAGGGGGACGAGCCGCCGGTGCTGCTCGGCAAGAACCGCGGCCCGAACGCGGTCGAGCTGGTCCTCCAGGCGCTCGCGTTCTGCTACGGCGTCGGGTACGTCGCGAACGCGGCGGCGCGAGGCATCGAGATCGAGTCCCTGGAGTACGAGGTCGAGGGCGACTTCGACGTTCGGCCCTTCCTCGGCCTGGACGGGCCGCGCCCGGGCTTCACCGCCATCCGGGCCACCGGTCGCGTGAAGAGCCCGAACGCGAGCCGCGAGCAGCTGGACGAGCTGTGCCAGTACGTCCAGGACACTTCGCCGGTGCGCGACATCATCGCCAACGCGACGCCGGTCGAGACGACGCTCCAGGTGGTGTGAGGCCCCGGGCCCGGGCGAAGGCCGCCACCGGCCTTCGCCCGGTGCGAGCCTCTTGCGCTCCGCCCGGCTTGCGCGCCATCCTGTCGCCATCCCGCCGAGCCGAGCGCGCGGGCGCCACAAGAGGTACGCCCGTGACCGAGAACCTCGACGAGCTGCTGCGCCGC
>DATLGA010000082.1:0-22307 GCA_035540715.1 Candidatus Limnocylindrales bacterium
CTGGTACGGTGGCCGGCCGTTCAGCGGCTGGATCGTATCGGCGTCGTTCATGACGCCTCTAGGGTACTGCAAGTCCGGTGCGCGCGGCCATGACTCGAGGGTATATCCGGTATATACGACTGGGACCGCGGTCGACGGACCGTCAGTCGTGCGGAGCCCGTTTCAACGGCCGGTGCCAGCGCGCATAGGCCTCATCGCGGGTCGCCTGCACGCGGACCCGCTGACCCCCACCGGTCGTCTCGGGGCGCGGCACGTAGAGATCGACCGGCAGGAGGCCGGCGGTGCGCACCAGCAGGTAGTCCGCGAAGACGGCGTCGATGCGGCCGATGCGCCGGTTGCCGGTGCCGACGAGCCATCCGCCGATCTGCGGCGAGCCGCGCACATCGCCCGCGGCGCTCTCGACGGGATCCGCTCCGGTGCTCACGCCCTCAATCTAGCGCAGGACCATCGCGACGTTGAGGACAGCCCGGTGCATCTCGACCCGCACGGGGAGCGTGCCGAAGGGCTCTCCGTCGAGGTGGACGAGGGTGTGGTCATCGCCGTCGATCTCGACCGTGCGACCGCGCCGCATCTCGACGGCGGGGTGGTTCGTGTGCGTGCCGCGGTACAGGTTCGGCAGCTGCCCGATGGCGGTGAGCCGGGACACGTTGCCGACGATGCAGAGGTCCAGCATCCCGTCGTGCACCGATGCGTCAGGGGCGATCCGCATGCCTCCGCCATAGAAGGACCCGTTCGTGATCGCCACCAGCAGGACGTCCCGCTCGATGGCCTCCTCGCCGTCGAGCGTGATCCGAACCGAGCGGTTCCGAAAGCGGCGAAGCTCCGAGACGGTCGTCAGCAGATACCCGGCGCGGCCGCGCTGCCAGCCGCTGCGATGCGTCATCGCCGCGGCAACCTGGGCGTCGAAGCCGATGCCCCCGGCAGAGGCGAACCACCGTTCTCGCCCGTCGCCGGATCGGGCACGCGCGACGTCCGTCGGCACCTCGACGTTTCCGATGGCGGCGGTCCAGGCCTCGGCCGGCTCGCTCGGCAGCCGGAGGCTGCGGGCCAGGTCGTTGCCGCTGCCCACCGGCACGATGCCGAGCGCCGCATGGTTGCCGGATGCCTCGAGAAGCCCGTTCACGACCTCCTGGACGGTCCCGTCGCCGCCCACGGCGACCACCCGGTCATGCTCGCCCGCGGCTCGCGACGCCAGCCGCTCCGCCTCACCGGCGGCCGAGGTGATCGCGAGCCGCGCGTCCGGTCGGCGGGCGAGACGCTCCTGGAGCCACGTGACGAGCCGACCGGCGCGCCCGGATCCAGCGGTCGGGTTGACGATCACGAGCGGCGCTTCCGGCACGGCACCGATTGTGGTCGTTGGCGTCAAGTGTCCCGGGACGCTACGGTGAGTGCATGGACCGATGGCTCAACCGGGTCGCGCGACTCATCGGCGCGGCGGTCGGCGCGTTCGCGGGAATCGTGGCGGTGCAGCTCATGCGCCTCCGGCGGATGGAGTTCCTTCCCGGCCACCCGGGCTTCTACATCAACCATGTCGTGCCGGCGCCGTCCGGTGGTGGCGGGGCACCGCTGCGGCTGGCGGTGCTCGGCGACTCGACCACCGCCGGCGTCGGAGTCGAGCGCCCGGAGCATTCGCTTCCGTACCTGCTCGCCGAGCGGATCGCCCGCGCCGAGCAGAGCCCCGTTCACGTCGTCAGCTACGGCTGGTCGGGCGCCCGGGTGGCCGACCTCGTCGGCATCCAGCTTCCCCGCGCGCTCGAGCCCCTGCGCGACGGAGACGCCGAGGCCTTCCTGCCGGGTGCCGATGTCGTCGCGATCGTCATCGGTGCGAACGACGCGACCCGTCGGACGCCTCCGGGTCGGTATCGCGCCAACCTTCGCGCCACCCTCGAGGGAATCCGCGCGGCGGCGCCCCAGGCCCGCATCGTGCTCGCCGGCATTCCCGGCTTTCGCGGCGCGCTGCGGGCGATCGAGCCGCTCATCTTCATCATCGACCAGTACGCCCGGCTCCTCCGGCCGATCAGCCGGGCCGAAGCGCTGCGCGCAGGCGCCTCGTATGCCGATCTGGCTCGCGAGGTTCCCGCGCGCATCCGTGGCCAGGCCGACGTGCTCTCGTCGGATCGATTCCACCTCTCGGTGGTCGGCTACTCCGCATGGGCGGACGTCATCTTCGAGGCCCTCGCCGGCGCCGATCCGGTCACGCGCGATCGTTCGTCGCCGATGGAGCCGGCCGGCGCCTGAAGTCCGTGCGGCGGACCAGATTGTCCTTGCCCTCGTCACCTCCGAAGTGACATGATCCGCCCCTAACCCAACCACGGCCCGCGTGCCCTCGGGGGAGTCGTGCGACCGAGCATCATCCTCGTCCTGCTCTGCGCCCTGCTGGGCGGCAGCCTCGCACTCGCCACCCCCGTGCGCGCCGGAGCCCCCGCGCGCGTGGCGATCATCGTCGGTCCCGTCGGCGAGGAGCTCACGCCGATCTACCTCGCTCTCGCCGAGGCCGCTGCCGTGGCGGCCGAGACCGGAGGAGCCACGGTCGCCCGCGCGTATTCCCCCCACGCCACCGCCGGCAACGTCCTCGCGGCGGTCGAAGGCGCGAACATCGTCGTCTACTTCGGGCACGGGGTCGGCAGCCCGAACCCGTACTCGGCCGCCCCGAACCCGGCCACCACCAACGGCTGGGGGCTCAACGGGCCGAACGCGGTCGGAACGCACGCGGACTCGTGGCGCGACGGCACCCTCGCCTACTACGGCGAGTCGTGGATCGTGGAGCACGCCCGACCGGCCGCCGGCTGGGTGATGATCTACTCGAACGCGTGCTACGCGCCCGGCGCGTCCGAGGGCTTCGACACCC
Source organism: Candidatus Limnocylindrales bacterium (assembly GCA_035540715.1). Taxonomy (GTDB): domain Bacteria; phylum Chloroflexota; class Limnocylindria; order QHBO01; family QHBO01; genus JACDBZ01. The sequence continues at coordinate 2,849 of DATLGA010000082.1, forward strand.
CGGCCACGGAGGACGTCGCGGCGCAGCGGGTCAGCGCGTACTCGCGCGGGCCCCTCGCCGACCTTGGTGCAAGCGCCTACTTCGCCACCGACTTCTACCAGGGGGCGGCGTATCTGATCGGGGCACTCCTCGCCGATCCGGGGCGTCCGTTCGGCGAGATCTTCGCGTCGGAGCCCCGCTTCCTGGCCGACGGGCTCGTGCGGCGCCCCCACATGCTGCTCGGTGGCGCCGAGACATGGCTCCACCGCTCGGCGTACTTCGACGGCCGTGTCGACTACTGGTATGCGTTCGCCGGCGACCCGCTCGCCAGCCTTTCCGGGAGCACGCTGGCCCTCGAGACCACGCCCGACGGGCAGACGGCGAGCACGGTCATCGGGGGAGTCGCCTCGAGCTATCCGGAGAACGCCGGCTGGGAGGGCATGGCGACCGTCGCGCTGCCGGTGGAGCTTGGCGGCGGCATTCCGACTGGCCAGCCGCACCTCGTGCTCGTGTGCGCCGACCGGTGCGTTCTGCTGCCGGTGGTCGACTCCTGCCCGTGCTACTTCGGCACTCCGGACCAGCGCGTCGCGAATCTGTCCCACGCCGCGTGGGCACTCGTCACCGACAAGCCGCTGGCCGAGGGCCTGATCGCGGTCGAGGTCCACCTCGAGCCGCCGGGCATCCCCGACGCGCCTCCCGACCAGCCGGCTCCCTAGGATCAGCCTCCGCTCGGCGAGGGGAGGGAAACCGCCGCCGGCGTGGTCGGGGTGGTTCTCGGCGCGCGGACGCTGAACCGACGGGACAATCCGGCGAGCTCCCGGCGCAGGAGATCGGCCCAGGCCGTGCGCTCGGTGCCGGCCACCGGATAGCGGCCGTGGAAGACGGCCCGCGCCAGCGCGCTCCGCGCCGGGTACTGTCCGGGCTCGAACTCGACGGCGTAGTGGTACTCGCCCGACGGTGCGCGACGTGCCGACCGGACCTGGGCCCACAGCGAGGCCGTACCGGTCGGCAGCTCGAAGCTGAGCAGGTGCGCCTCGCGCTCGACGAGCGGCTCCTCCGTGGCCACCAGGGCGCCACCGACCGAGACGTCCTGGACCTCCGCCGGACGACCGTCGACCCATCCCGGCACGTCGACCGCGAAGCGGACGGCACTGCGTCGCTCGGCGGCAAAACGGAGCGATCGGACGCGCCGAATCGCGATCCACACGAGGACGGCGTTGACGACGAGCCAGGCGAACGCACCGGCAGCCGCCCACTCGGACGCGTAGCCGAGGTCGAGCGGGCCGAGGTGGAGCGCATAGGCGACGGCACCCACCAGGGCGAACCCGAGCGAGAGCCGCAGCATCAACGGCGGCTCGATGCGGCCTCGTTCCGTGGCGATCCGACCCTTCGGGGTGACGCGGAACCGGGGCGTGCGCGGCACGAGCAGGCTGAGCGTGGCAATGAAGTTCGGCGACATTCGCACGAGGTCGAAGACGATCGAGAGCACCGGCCGATACGCTCCCCGCCCAAGGAAGTACAGGGCGAGCTGCTGCAGGCCGTAGGTCATGGCGAAGGCGAGAGCGAAGGTCAGGCCGTCCGCCACGATCGGGATGTCGCCGGTGAGAAGCACGAGCGGTGGGAGGATGAGGAAGCCGAGCGTTCGCCACGAGTCGAACCAGCCGAGCAGCGTGGACGCATACCCGAGGCGCTGGCCCAGGCTGAGTCCTGGCGCGACGAGGGGATTCTCGACTCGCAGCACCTGCATGGCGCCGGTCCCCCACCGGTTGCGCTGGAGGGTGTATTGGGCGGCATCGTCGGCGGCGAGACCCCGCGCCAGGACCTCGTTGTGGTAGACGGTCTTCCAGCCGCGGCGATGGAGACGAATCGTCGTGTGGATGTCCTCGGTGATCGTCTCGGTCGCCGCCCCGCCGATCTCGCGCAGGGCCGCCACGCGGACCAGGGCGTTCGTCCCGCACCAGAAGGCGGCGTTCCATCGGTTCTTGCCAGGCTGGAGCAGCCGATAGAAGAGCGCCTGCTCGTGGAACGGCTCGCCGTACGTCTTGCCGGCCCCATGCTCGAAGCTCGTGACGTTGTAGAAGTCCTGCGGCGTCTGGACGAGCGCCACCCTGGGGTCGGCGAAATACCCGAGCGTGGCCTGGAGGAACTCGGGCGCGGCGACGTGGTCGGCGTCGAGCACGGCGATGATCTCGGCGTCGATCACGCCGAGCGCATGGTTGAGGTTGCCCGCCTTCGCGTGCTCGTGAGTCGGACGCGCCAGGTACCGGGCGCCCACCGAGGCAGCCAGCTCCGCGATCTCCGGCCGGTTGCCGTCGTCGAGCACCCAGGTCTCGTGAGCGGGCTCCAGCGCCACGGCGGCCGCGACGGTCGGGATCAGGATCTCCGGTCCCTCGTTGTACGTGGGAATCAGCACCGCGACCTTCGGCAGGCGCCTGAGGGGCCGGCGGGCGGGCCGCCGATCCACGTCCCACAGGCTGAAGGTGAAGAGCGCGAGGCCGAGCGCGGCGTGGACCTCCAGGGCAAGCATCGGAACGGCCAGGTACGCGGCGTCCGGGTTCAGCGTCGAGGTCGCGCGCCACGCCAGGTACACCGCCGTGACGAACAGCGCGACGAGAGCCACCGCGCGGATCAGCAGGAGCCGATACGCGCCCTCGCGCGGCAGAAGGTGCCCGCGCCGGCGGGCGTCGATGGCCATCGCGCGCAGCACACCATCGTGGGGACCATCGGGCCATGCGCCGATGGTCCGGGGGCGCCCGGTACTCTAGGTGACGGCCACGCGAATCGCGTGATGGCCGCGGGCGCCATCCGGGTCCGGCCGGGTGCGCCGGTCGGTCTGCATTTCGCCGTCGCCATCGGTCGCGCGGACCTGCAGGACATGCTCCCCCGGCGATGCGTCCCAACGGAATACGAACTGCACCCATGTCGCGTCCGAGATCGGCGCGCTGAGCTCCGCGGGCTCCCATGCTCCATCGTCGACCCGCACCTCCACCGCGGAGACGCCGCGATCGGGGGCCCATGCGACGCCGGCGACCGGGACGGTGCCGGAGGCAACCCGGGCACCGGCGCGCGGCACGTCGATGCGGGACTGCGTCAGGATCGGCGCCTCCTTCGCCCATCCCAGCGGAACCCAGTACGCGTCGAACGCCTCCATCGTGGTGAGCTCGATCTCGCCCAGCCACTTCGTGGCGCTCACGTAGCCGTACAGCCCCGGCACGATGAGGCGGGCGGGAAATCCGTGTCGCGCCGGGAGCGGCTCGCCGTTCATCGTGAGCGCGACGAGGCACTCGCGGTCCGCCTCGAGGGCCCAGGCTGTCGGAAAGCCGGCCGTGAACCCGTCGACCGCGCGGCCGACGATCTGCGTGGCGCCGTCCTGGACCCCCGCCCGCTCGAGCACGTCCCTCAGCGGAACACCGCCCCACAGCGCTGTGCCGACGAGGTTGCCGCCGACCTCGTTGCTGACGCAGGCGATGGTCACGTGCTGCTCGTGGATCGGCAGGGCGAGCAGCTCGTCGTAGGAGAGCTCGAACGGGCGGTCGACCATGCCGTGGACCCGCAGGCGCCACGACTCGACGTTCGGCCGCGGAACGATCAGGGCGGTGTCGATGCGATAGAACGAATTGTTCGGAGTGACGATGGGGCTGATGCCCGCGACGGCGAGCTCGGCGCCCGCCGGCACGGGCGGTGCCGTCACGGCCGGCTGCGGGATCGCCCTCGGGGGGGCAGCCCCGAGCCGCCCACGCTCGAGCAGCATTCGGCCCACGACTCCACTGCCGGCGGCCACGCCGATGACCGCGAGCGACGTCCCGAGGAACCGCCTGCGTGGCCAGGCCGGCATCTCCGCGGACGGCCGTCCCAGCCGCCCACGCGCCAGCCGCAGGAGCCAGGTCACGACTCCGATCGCCACGAGCACCGCCACGACGACGGTGGAGAGCGTCGGGATCGCGTCGGCCAGCGGATCACGCAGGCCGGCCGCGAGGTACACGAGCCCGAATGCGGCGAAGCCGGCACGAGCCGCTCCGGGCCGGTCGCGCGCAAGCACGCCGAGTCCGGCCGCGACGCCGAGCGCGACCGCCGTGTCGACGAGCGTCAGGAGCAGCTTGTCGGCTTCGCCAACGAGGTCGACGACGAACTGCTTCGCACCCGGCGGCTGGAGTGCGATGATCGCGTCGCCGATGGCGATCACCGGACCTGCGACCCCGGCCACGAGGCCGGCCGCGAGCTCGGAGACGCCGAGGGCCGCAGCGCCGGCAGCCAGCCCGGCCAACGCGGCCCAACGCGTGGGGACCCTCGGCGCTCGCATCTCCTCGGCGTTCGTGCTCGTCATCGGTCTCCATTCAGGCGCGGTGGGATGACGATCGTATGACGGCTGCGCACGTCGCACCATGGAACCAGTCGGGGGTTCGCAGCGGAGGAGCTTCACAGCCGTGATCGATCGGCCTCGTCTCTCGGCCCTCATGGAGCGCGAAGGGCGCGCGTTCGCCGAACGCCATCCACGCTCGGCGGAGCTCTTCGAGCGAGCCCGGAAATCGCTGCTCGGCGGAGTGCCGATGAACTGGATGAGCAAGTGGCCGGGAGCATTCCCGCCGTTCGTCGCGGAGGCCCGGGGCGGCCGCTTCACCTGCGTCGATGGCCACGAGTACGTCGACCTGTGCCTCGGTGACACCGGCGCGATGACGGGCCACTCCCCCGCCCCGACCGTCGAGACGATCCGCCGCCGGTCCGAGCGCGGCATCACCTTCATGCTGCCGACGGAGGACGCCATCTGGGTCGGTGAGGAGCTGGCGCGCCGCTTCGGACTTCCGTTCTGGCAGTTCACGCTGACGGCGACCGATGCGAACCGCTTCGCCATTCGCCTTGCCCGCCAGGTGACCCGCCGCCCGAAGGTCCTCGTCTACAACTACTGCTACCACGGGACCGTCGACGAGACGTTCATCACCCTTCGCGACGGCGTTCCCGGCCCGCGTGACGGAAACCTCGGTCCGCCCGTCGATCCGGCCCTCACCACGCGCGTCGTGGAATGGAACGACGTCGACGCTCTCGATGAGGCGCTCGCTCATGGCGACGTGGCGGCCGTGCTGACGGAGCCGGTCATGACGAACGTCGGGATCGTCCACCCGGACCCCGGCTACCACGCGACGCTCCGGGACCTGACGCGCCGCCACGGGACGCTCCTCATCATCGACGAGACCCACACGATCTGCGCGGGGCCGGGAGGCTACACCCGGGAAGCGGGCCTCGAACCGGACCTGCTCGTGATCGGCAAGCCGATCGCCGGTGGGCTTCCGGCGGGGACGTACGGCTTCACCGCCGAGCTGGCCGAGCGGGTGGCCCGCGAGGTGGAGCTCGAGCACTGCGACGTCGGGGGCATCGGCGGCACGCTGGCCGGCAACGCGCTCAGCCTCGCCGCGATGCGGGCGACCCTCGAATCGGTCCTGACCGAGGACGCCTATGCCCGCACCATTCCGCTGGCCGAGCGCTGGACCCAGGGTGTGCAGGAAGCCATCGACTCCGCGGCCCTGCCATGGCACGTCACGCGGCTCGGCTGCCGAGCCGAGTACCTGTTCGGACCGACCCGGCCGCGGAACGGAGCCGAGGCCGCAGCCATGGACGACTTCGCGACGCAGCGCTTCACCCATCTCTACGCGCTGAATCGGGGCGTTCTCCTTACCCCGTTCCACAACATGGCGCTCGTCGCGCCCCAGGCCACCGAGGCCGACATCGACCGCCACACCGAGCTGTTCGGCGAGATGGCGGGCGAGCTGCGCTGACGGCACCCTACTTGCTCTGAGGAGGCCTCGATGGCCGGGATGCTGTGGGTCACCGATCGGGAGCCGGGGATTCGGGTTCTCTTCGCGGAGCTCCTCCCCGAGGCCGAGGTGCTGACGCCGGACGAGCTGGAGGCGCGCCTCGCCGTCGGCCAGCGCCCCGATGCGATGGTGGTCGACGGGACGCAGCTTCTGGAGCTGGCGCCCGAGCAGCGTCGTCGCGTGCTCGAGCTCCCGCGCGTGCTGATCTGCACGGGCATGCTGCTCGCATCGATGCCGATGAACCTCATCTCCGGACCGGGCGTCGCCGTCCTCGCGAAGCCGTTCTGCGTCGAGGATCTCGAGGCGGCGATCGAGTGGGTGCGCGGCGTTCCGTCACCACTCGCTCCGGACCAGGTACCGTTCGGCGCGCTCGTCCAGCGGCGCCGTCCGCGGCAGCCGCGCGGTCGCCTGCCGTCCCGCTGATCCCCGGCTCCCTATCATCGGCCGATGGCGGATCGGATCGACCTGCGCTCCGACACGGTCACGCTGCCCGGCCCGGCGATGCGCCGCGCCATGGCCGACGCCGAGGTCGGCGACGACCAGTACGGCGAGGACCCGTCGGTCAACCGGCTCCAGGAGGAGGTGGCGCGCCTCCTCGGGACCGAGGCCGCGCTCTTCCTGCCGTCGGGCACGATGGCCAACCAGGTGGCGCTCCGCACGCTCACCCGTCCCGGCGACGACGTCCTCGTGCCGGTCGACGCCCACATCGTCCTGCACGAGACCGGTGCCGGCGCTGCGAACGCGGGGGTGCAGTTCACGCCGATCGGCTCCGGCGGCCTCTTCGACGCCGATGAGGTTCGAGCCGCAGCGAAGCCGGTCGGGCACATCGTCTATCCGCCGAGCACGCTCCTGGTCGTCGAGAACACCCACAACCGCGCCGGCGGCATCGTCATCGGCCGCGACCGGCTGGAGCCGGTCCTCGAGGCGGCACGCCGGCACGGGATGGCGACCTACCTCGACGGGGCACGCCTCCTCAACGCCGCCGTCACGACCGGACGGCCCGCAGCCGAGCTCGCGCGCGGCTTCGACCTCGTCGGGCTGTCGCTCTCGAAGGGGCTCGGCGCGCCCGCCGGCTCGCTGCTCGCCGGATCACGGGAGCTCGTGGCCCGCGCCCATCGGTACCGGCGCATGGCCGGCGGAGCCATGCGACAGGCGGGCATCCTTGCGGCCGCCGGGTCGTACGCCCTGGCCCACCACGTCGATCGGCTCGCGGATGACCACGCCAACGCGCGGCTGCTCGCGACCGAGCTCCTGCGAGGCGACGACGTCGAGCTCGACCTGGAGACGGTGCAGACCAACATCGTCGTCTTCCGCCTGGTCGATCGGCGGGGCGTCCCGGATGCGTCCACGTTCGTCGAGCGCTGCCGCGAGCGCGGAGTGCTGCTCAACGCCTTCGGGCCCCGCGTCGTGCGCGCGGTCACCCATCTCGACGTCACCGAGAACGACTGCCGCGCCGCCGCGAAGGTGATGCGGGCAGTCGCCGACGGGCGCTAAACCTGCTCGATCGGCTCGACCTTCGCGTCGGGATCCAGGGTCAGTGCCGCGGAGTTGATGCAGTAGCGCAGGCCGGTCGGGTTCGGACCGTCGTCGAAGATGTGGCCGAGGTGGCCGCCGCAGCGGGCGCAGTGCACCTCGGTGCGGGTCATGAAGAACGAGCGGTCCGTTTCCGTCTCGACCGCGTCGGGGTCCATGGGCTGGTAGAACGAGGGCCATCCGGAGCCTGACTCGAACTTCGTGTCCGCGTCGAACAGCTCCGCGCCGCAGCCCGCGCAGCGGTACACGCCTTTGCCGTGCTCGTCCCAGTAGGCGCCGGTGAAGGCGCGCTCGGTCCCCTTCTCGCGCAGCACGTGGTACTGCTCCGGGGTGAGCTTCGACCGCCAGTCGGCGTCGGTCTTGTCGATCTTCTCGGTCATGACGCACAGCGTACGCCGGTGCGGTCCGTCTGCCCAGTGGCCGATGGCCGCTCGGCCGATTGTCCCGGGGTCGGGCCCGCCGATCGACCGTCATTACGTCGGCCGCGACCTGGCGGCCCGGATTCGCGACAGCGGCCGCACGGCGCGCCAGGTGATCTGGGAGTTGCAGTAGCCGTATCCTCGTCGGATGGCGGTGAGCCGACTCTTCCTGGCCCCGGGCGCATCCGGGTCGATCGATCGGCTCGCGCCGCACGTCACCGGCCTCGCGTCGCGGGGCCTCCGGACGGAGCTCGTCGTCCTGCCTCGGGGAACCGCCGAGCGCGCTGTGCCGGCGTACCGCGAAGCGCTGGTGGGGACGAGCATCGGGGAGGTCGCCATCGGCGGCCACTCGTTCGGCGGGCGTGTCGCCTCGCTGCTTGCCGCGGACCAGCGGCCGGCCGCACTCGTGCTGCTCTCGTACCCGCTCCACGCGCCGGGGCGTCCGGAGGCCTGGGACGTTCGCACCGCGCACTGGCCGCGGATCGGGTGCCCGGTGTTGCTCCTGTCGGGCGCATCCGATCCGTTCGCGCGGATGGATCTCCTTCGCCAAGCCGTGCACCGGCTGCCCGACGCGAAGCTCGTCACCTATCCCCGGGTCGGCCACGGCCTCGGAGCCGTCCTCGACCCCACGCTCGACGAGATCGCCGCATTCCTGGCCGGCTGCGGCAAGGCCTGATCGCACCGCCGGGCGGTATCCTGCGGGCCGATGCGAGCCTCCCGACTGGTCCAGCTGCTCCTCCTGCTCCAGGCACGCGGCCGCACGACGGCCGGCGTGCTGGCCCGCGAGCTCGAGGTCTCGGAGCGGACGATTCACCGCGACGTCGACGCACTCAGCGCCGCGGGCGTCCCCATCTACGCCGAGCGCGGCCCGCACGGCGGCATCCAGCTCGTTGACGGCTACCGCACGCGGCTGACGGGTCTCACCGCCGACGAAGCCGAGGCGCTCTTCCTGTCGGGCTTGCCCGGACCGGCAGCGGAGCTCGGCCTGGGGACGGTCGTCGCAGCAGCCCGGCTGAAGGTGCTCGCATCGCTCCCCGCGGAGCTGCGCGCGCGAGCCGCACGGCTCGTCGAGCGCTTCCACGTGGACACTGCCGGCTGGTATCACGAGGCTGACCACGTCCCCCATCTCGGCACGCTGGCCGAGGCGGTCTGGCAGGGTCGACGCTGCCGGATCCTGTACCGGCGCGCAGGCGGTGAGGTCGAGCGAGTCGTCGATCCGCTGGGGCTGGTGCTCAAGGGCGGATCCTGGTACGTCGTCGCGGCAGTCGACGGCGCCCTGCGGACCTATCGGGCGTCCCGCGTCCGGCAGGTGACGATGACCGAGACGCCGGTCGAGCGGCCCGAAGGGTTCGACCTGTCCGCCCACTGGGCCACGTCCACCTCGGCGTACGAGCGCGAGACGCCGCGCCTCGAGATCACGCTCCGCATCGCGCCCGAGGCGGTCCCGATCCTGGGCGACCTCTTCGGCGAGCGGAACGTCCGCGCGGCAGAGCGACTCGACGCGAACGATCGCGACGGGTGGCTGCGCCTGCGATTTTCCGCCGAGTGGCCCGACGAGATTCCGGCGCGCATCCTCGCCATCGGCGGCGACGCCGAGGTCATCGAGCCGCAGGCAACGCGCCACGCCGTTCGCGCACTCGCAGAGGCGGCGCTGCAGCGGTACGTCGCGCGCTAGGCGAAGAAGCCGGCGACGGCGGAGACGAGCGCCACGATGATCCAGCCGATGGCGACGACGATGGCGACGAGCACGGTGAAGAAGGCCCCGAGCACGAGCCACTCGTGCCGCGTCGACGCGTCCGGGTGCTCGAGGTAGCGCCGAATCAGGCGCAGGTTGCGCTCGTTGACCTTGAACCACAGGTCGAACGCGTCGCCGACGAGCGGGACGAAGCCGACCACGATGTCGACCGCCGAGTTGACCAGCATCCGAACCACCACGACGCGCGGGAGGCCCATGCGCGAGCCGCGCCACACCACGATCAGGCCGAGCAGGCCACCGAACAGGTCGCCGACGACCGGCACGAATCCGACGAGCGCGTCGAGGCCGAACCGACGCCCGCCCGTGCCGGGCACCGAGATGCTGTTGTCGAGCAGCCACGCCAGGAACTCGACCTCGGCCAGCGCTCGAGACCGATCGGCCTCGGTTCGTCGAGCGCCGGATGCACGCGTCACGGCCGCCTCCCATGCACGACGGATGCCGTCAAATGACGTAGGCCGGCCGGGCCGTTCGGCCGTGTCGCGGCCGGCAGGTGGCAGCCGAGACTGCAGCGATGAACGCCGTGCAGACCGCCACCGTCGCCCCGCCCGCGAGCGCCGCGGCGCCGACCGCTCCAGTGATCGCCACCACGCCGGTCCGGATGCCGATGCTGGCCGTGCTCCGCGCGCTCCTGCTCACGCAGGCCGTGCTGACGCTCGCGCTGGCCATCTTCCTCAGCCTGCTGGCGGCCGGCCTGCGCGATGTCCTTGGCGGCGACGCCGGACGAGCGGCCGAGGTCACGCTCCGCTTTGCGGCGGGTGCGGCGTTCCTGTTCTCGATCTTCGCCGCCATCGCCTCTCGCGGCACGCGACGCCGGCGCGCGTGGGCGTGGACGATGGCCGCCGTCCTGCAGCTCGTCCTGGCCATCGGCACCGGGATCGCCGTCATGACCGCGGAGTGGCATCCGGTCTTCCTCGCCGGCTTCGCCATGGCGGCGGCCGTCATGCTCGTGCTCTGCACCGCATCGGTTCGTCGAGCGCTCGCCCAACTCTGATCGGGCCAAACCGGACAGGCCGTGTCGGGTACCGCTCCTAGACTGGAGCCATGCCCGACAATCCACACGATCCCGGCCCCGAGATCGCCGCTGAACGAGCCGAAGCCCACCTGGAGGCGGCACGCGACCCGCTGATCATCGGCGGCTCGACGGTCCGCATCGGCACCGCCTCGTGGACCGATCCGACGATGACCGCCCCCGGCGTCTTCTACCCGCCGGATGCCGGCACCGCGGAAGATCGGCTCGTGTACTACGCGAACCAGTTTCCCATCGTCGAGGTCGACGCCACCTACTACGCCCTGCCGGCCCGGCGGACGGCCGAGCTGTGGCTGGAGCGCACGCCCCCGGACTTCACGTTCGACGTGAAGGCTCACGCGCTCATGACCGGCCAGCCGTCCGAGGTGAAGCGCCTGCCGAAGGATCTGCGGGAGGCTCTGCCGGCCGAGCTGCGCGACCGCAAGCGCGTCTACGCCAGAGACCTGCCGGACGAGATCGAGGAGGAGCTGTGGAACCGGTTTCTCGACGCGCTCGAGCCGTTGCGCAGCTCGGGGAAGCTCGGCGCGATCTTCCTCCAGTACCCGCGCTGGTTCTTCCCGACCTCCGAGTCCCGCGACGAGATCGTGCGGGCGCGCGAACGTCTCGGCGACGTCCCGTTCGCCGTGGAGCTGCGCCACGCCAGCTGGTTCAACGACAAGAACCGCGAGCGCACGATCCGCTTCTTCCAGGACAACGCCATTCCCTTCGTCATGGTCGACGCGCCGCCGGGGACGAAGTCATCGGTTCCGCCGATCACGCTCGTGAGCTCGCCGCGCATCGCCGTCGTGCGGTTCCACGGACGCCGCACCGAGACCTGGGAACGGAGCGGCATCCCGGTCGTCGAGCGGTTCCGCTATCTCTACGAGAAGGCGGAACTGTCCGAGTGGGTCCCACGCATCCACGAGGCCGCCGAGCAGGCGCCGGAGGTCCACGTGCTCATGAACAACTGCTACGCCAATTACGGGACGACGAACGCCCGCGAGATTGCCGATCTGCTGGCGGCAGACATCCCGCGGCTCGACCGCTGAGCGCGGTACGCTAGCCGGGTGGGGCTGCCGCGTCGACCGATCGTCCTCCTCGCGGTCCTCGTGCTGGCCGCCTGCACGATGCCGCCGGTCACGACCCCGGCGCCGCGCCCGACGCCGACCCCCACCGCGGAAGCCACGGCGAGCCCTGAGCCGACGCCGACGCCCGAGCCCACGGTCGAGTCGACACCGGAGCCGGAGGTTCCGAGCTTCGGCGCCGGCGAGCTCATCCAGACGGCGACCGACGGCCTCCGGGTCAGGCAGCGACCCGGTCGGACGAGCGTGGTCGTGGCAGGCCTGCTGCCGCTCGGCGCCGAGCTCCAGGTGGTGATGGGGCCGATCCCGGCCGAGGGCTTCGGCTGGTACCTCGTCACCGACGCCGACCCGGCGGAGCCGGAGTTCCGGGAGGGCTGGATCGCCGCCGGATACGAGCCCGACCCCTTCCTGCGCTCGACCGGCCGCACGGCCGAGGACACCGCCCTCGTGGCCGCGTTCGCCCTGACCGGCGACGCCGAGTACGGCCCGATCGAGGTTCCGGACGAACACCACGCCATCCGCTGGGTGGCAGTCGACCCGAATCGCCGGCGGTGCCAGTTCTCGGTCCTGCTGGCCACCCCGGACGGGGACGCGGTGAGCGCCATCCGAGCGACCATCGGGACCGACATCGTCCCCGGGACGCTGCAGCCGACGTTCTTCGCGGCTCAGCCGGACCTGCGCGGGCTGCTGTTTCTCACCGTCCAGAGCGACTGCGCCTGGACGCTCGCGGTGACCCGTGTGCCGCCGCCGGTTGATCCGTCCCCTGGCGAGGACGACTGAGGCTCAGCACGCTCCCCACAGGCCGAGCCCGTTCCTCCGGGCCTCTCGTTCGGCGTCACCCAGCCGGCCGTCGTACCGGGTGTCGGGCGGATACGACCGCGCCTGCGCGGCCCCGAGCCGAACGAGCTCCTCGCCGACGTGGTGCCACGTTCCGTCGCGCTCGATCCATCCGTGCCGCAGGAGGCGACCGAACCGGTCTCGATCGCTGACGTCACGCTCCAGCCGAAGGACGGCGCCGCCCACGAGGCCGGCATGTGCCATCGTGGCCTCGTCGGCCCAGCACTCGGCCGCTGTGGCGCCGTCCTGGCGCGCGATCTCGGGAGCGTCGATGCCGACGTACCGCAGCCGCTCGGGGCCGCCATCCGCCTGCACGACGAGCGTGTCGCCGTCGACGACGCGGATGACCCGCGCCGCCACGTCGCCGGGACCTGGTCCCTCCGGTGAGGGCGCAAGCCCCGGCGCCTCCGGCGCCATGAATGCCACCGCCAGGACCAGGCCGGCGACGATGGTCAACGCGGCGAGGGCGGCGACGAGCCGGGAAGCGCCGCCATTCACCGCGACGCCTGCGCCCGGGTACGGGCGAAGTCGTGAACGAATCGCACCTGCGCATCGGTCTCGATGGCGGTCGGGTGCCGAACTCGCCGGACGAGCTCGATCGCTTCCGCGGCCGGCCGGCCGGCCTCCACGAGCGCGCAGGCCGCAAGCGTCCCCGTCCGGCCGACGCCACCCATGCAGGCGACCGCGACGTCGCCGCTCCGGCGGGCGGCCTGCAGCCAACCCACCATCGCGTCCGCTTCCTCGACCGACCGCGGCGCGGCACCGTCCGGTATCGGCCGCCGCTCGACCTCGATGCCGGCCCGAGCCGCTCGAGCCACGATGTCGGCATCACCCCAGCGATCGAGCTCGGCATCCTCGACCAGCAGCAGCACGCGCAGCACGCCTTCCGCACGGAGAGTCGCCAGATCGGCATCGAGCTCGCGCCGATAGACCGTCCCGGGATACCGCAGCGACGGACCCCGCTTGCCCGGCAGGAACGTGAGCCCCAGACGGCCTGCCAGGCCGTCACCGAAGTGCACGGCCTCGACCCAGTCGATCCGCAGCGGCGGGTCGGCCGCCTCGCGGCGAGCCACCTAGTTGAGGTGCCCGTTCCCCCGCGGGCAGAAGTGACCCTGCGGGTCGAGCGGCTGACCGCAGAACGGGCACGCCGGGCGCCCGGCCGCGAGCAGGGCCTCGGTCCGCCGCACGAACCCGCGCGCCGTGGCGGCATCGATGCGCACGCGCAGCAGGTCCGGCCCGTCGTCGGCTTCGTCGGGCACCTCGGCGTACTCTCCATCCTCCGTCGGCGTCTGGGCCTCGATCACGACCGCCTCGGTGCCGGAGTCCCATGCCAGCGCCATGGCTCCGACGCGAAAGAGCTCGACGACCGGCTCCTCGAGGCCACCCTCGTCGGGCGTGACGGAGCGCGGTGGCGCCTCGACCGCCTCGAGCAGATCCTCGAGGCGCTGCGCCAGGGCGGCGACCTGCGCCTTCTCCAGCCCGACGCTGACGAGGGCACCCCCCTTGCGAGCCTGCAGGTAGAACGCGCGATCGCCGGGCTCGCCGACGGTCCCCGCCACGAACCGCTCCGGGTCGTCGAAAATGAACAGCCGCCGTGTCATCTCGTCCATCCTACCGTCCCGGCGAGGGCTACAGTTGGTGGTGCAGATGAGCACCATCGCCCGCACGACTGCGGCCTGAGCCGATGCGCGCGCGCCTTCGACCGCTGCGTGCCCGCGCCATGGCGCGACGCCCCGATGGCGAGCGGAAGCTGTTGATCCCGCCGCGCGCACGCCGCGTCGCCGGTTGGCTGGCGGCCATCGCCATCGTTGCCGGCATCGCGATCGGCGTCGGGCTGCTCGGTGGCAATGCGGACGGTACGCGCGTCGTCCCCACGCCCGACGCGACCGGCGCTGCGCCCGCGGCCACGATCCGGTTCGGCACCGCGCTCGACCCCGCCACCCAGGAGGTTGCCGAGACGGCGGCCACGAGCCGGTTCATCGAGACCGACACGTTCGCCTACTCCTTCCGCCCCGCGCAGCCGCCACCGCGCACGGTCTGGGTCGAGGTGCGCCGCGGGGCCGATGGCAGCGGCGAGGCCGTCCAAGAGCCCGCGCCACACGGGCTGGCAGAGGATGCGCTCGTGATCGCGTTCGAGGTCCCGGCGGCGAACCTGTTCCGCGACTTCGGCGACGGGCCGTTCCAGATGCGGATCTATCTCGAGGAAGACGGGGCACCGGCGGCCGCCAGCGGCGCCTTCGAGCTCATCAGCGAGGCCAGTACACCGAGCCCCTGACCGTCGACGGGTCCCGGCCGGGACGGATGCGGCGTCTCCCGGACATGCAGAAGGGATCGGAGACGTGCCCCATCTCCGATCCCTGTTGGGCAAGTCGGCGTGCCCATCCGACTCGTCGCGGGCAGCGTACGGTTCCCGACCGCACCTGTCAACACTTAATTGACCGTGAGCGCCTCGCTGCTCAGCTCGTACGCGCCGCGGTGATCGCCCGCCTCGGCGCGCAGGTCCGCCCACTCGCGCAACACCTCGCGGAGTCGCTGCGGCACCTTGCTCTCACGGGCCGCCCGCGCGGCTTCGCCGAAGCGTTCCTCCGCCTCCGCCGAGCGACCCGCCCGGCGGAGCGCACGGGCCTCGGTGATCATGGCAGCCAGGCTTGCGTAGGCGTTGCCACCGCGGTCCGCGGTCGAGCGCGCGGCGGCCGTCAGGCGGAGGGCGTCGTCGATCTCTCCGGCGTCCAGCGCGATCTGCGCCTCCGTGTCGAGCACCGCGGCCAGCCACCGCTCGTCGCCGGCCTCCTCGATCTTCCGGTGGGCGTCCGACGCGAGTTCCCGCGCGCGGTCCAGCTGGCCGGTGGCCAGGTACGCCAGCGCCAGATCGTTCTCGATGCGTGCCGACTCGAAGATCGCGCCCGCAGCCCGATACAGCGCCATGCCCTGCATGCCGGCGCGGATCGCGGCCTCGAAGTCGCCGATCTCGCGGTAGCCGATGGCGAGGTTGAACAGGAACGCCGCCCTTCGGCGGTCATCCAGGTCGGCGGCCAGGCCGCGGGCCTCCTCGAGGTAGGCGAGGGCCCGGTTCGGCTGGCCGGTGTGCGACTCGACGGCCGCCAGCGAGGTCAGGAGCCGCATCTCGAAGTCCGGCTCGACCTGCAGGCCTGCCCGAACCTGCTCGAGGAGAGCCGTGAGCACGCTGCGCGCTTCCGGCTCGTTGTCCGACTGGTACAGGCCGTAGGCAAGCCAGTACCGCGCCAGCGCCGCGTCGCTCTCGCGACCGGCGGCGAGATACAGGCGCGCGGCCTCTGACGCGGCCGTGATCGCGTCCTTGCCGCGGTCGAGGCGCGCGAGCGCCTCGGCCAGCCCGCGCAGCAGCTCGGCTCGCAATCCCTCGTCAGATGTGTCGTCGAGAAGCGCCTCGTAGCCGTCGGCTGCCGCCTGCCACTCGCCGGCGGCGAGTCGCATGTCGACCTCGAGCCGCGTCCATGCCGGATGCGCCTCGTCGATGAAGTGGCTGGCCGGCAGTCCGAGGCGCCCGGAGAGGTAGCTCAAGGCCACCATCGAGGGCCGGGCGATGCCGGTCTCCAACGCGCTCACGTACGCCTTGGTGTAGCGCTCCCCGGCGAGCTGCTGCTGGGTGAGCCCGGCACGGTGTCGCGCCTCGCGAAGGCGACGCCCGATCCTGCGCGCGAGCTCGCGGTCCTTCTCGGTGGCGCGGGCACTCGTCCTCGTCCGTGGCATGCGCGGAGTCTACACCCACTTGGCAAGCGCCAGTTGACCCGCGGCCAACCAAAAGTACTCCCGGGCGGTCTCGGCTCAGGACCCTTGGGTCATTGCCCGGTCTGCGCCACGCGGCGACGGTGGGATCGGCGGTCGGCCATGACCCCAGGACACGACCGCAGACAAGGAGCCCTCACCGTGCATATCAAGCGAATCGTCCGATCCCTGATGATCGCCGGACCGGTCGCGGCGCTGAGCGTGCTCAGCATCGTCTCGGCCGTGATGGCCGCGTCGGGCGGCGGCGACTTCCCCCGCCTGCGCTAGACCGCCTGGCCCGCCACCGGCGGGCCACAACGCGTCCTACCCCTGGTGCCCGTGCTGGTAGTAGGGGTTGACGCCTGCGTCGTGATCGGTCACGTCCACGATGGCCGAGATCTCCGGGACCGCCGTTCGGACCGCCGTCTCGACGCCCTGCTTCAGGGTGACGTCGACCGCGGCGCAGCCCTGGCAACCGCCCCCGAACCGCATGTAGGCCGTCCCGTCGCGGACGTCGACGAGGCTGACCATCCCGCCGTGCGACCCGACGCCCGGGTTGATCTGGCGGTCGATCACCTCCTGCACGGCGCGGGCGACGGGGTCCTGCCATCCCTCGTTCGGATTGTCGATGCGCAGGCCGCCACCGGTGACGGTTGGATCGAGATCGATCGTCGCGCCCGACAGATCGGCGGCGCTGACCGGATCGACGACCACGTCGAGGCCGTCCAGGCCGATGACGAGGTCGGCTTCGCCACGGTCGCGCGGATCCTCGAGTGCGATCTCGTACCGAAAGCGGGGTCCCTCCTTGCCGGCCACGCGCACGCGCAGGACCGCGTCGGGAAAGTCGTTGAAGGTGCGCACGCCGTCGATCTTCTCGCGAGCCGCCGGCGTGACGGTGAGCAGGGAATCGATCATCGCGGCCATGGTAGCCGAGGCAGCCCGAGAGCGCCCGAGACGAGCCGCGCGACTCAGCCGAGCGGCGGCAACTCCTGCTCGTCGTCGAGCAGCGAGGCGAACGGATCGCCGACCTGCGCCAGCCGGTCCGGAAGATCGCGGATCGTCCATCGGTCCGGTCGCAGCTCCGGATCCTCCAGCTCGTCCCAGCTGATCGGCACGCTCACCGGGGCGCCCGGCGCCGGCCGCGGACTGTACGGAGCAACGAGCGTCTTGTTGATGGCGTTCTGGGTGTAGTCGAGCCGTGCGCGGCCTTTCCGCGCTCGCTTGGCCCACTCCCAGCTCACGATGTCCGGGACCGTGGCCCCGATGGCCCGCGAGAGCCCCTCGACCCAGTCACGCGTGTCATCGAACGACGGGCCTCGCCGGATGCCGATCCAGACCTGGATCCCGCGCTTGCCCGTCACCTTGGGATGCCCGCGCACGCCGAGGTGCTGGAGCGCGGCCCGATACAGCCGCGCCAGGACGAGCAGCTCGTCCCAGGTCGTGTCGGGTCCCGGGTCGATATCGATGAGCGCGTACGTCGGACGGTCGGGCGCATCGGTCCGGCTCGTCCACGGATGGAGCTCGATCGCCGCCTCCTGGGCGAGCCAGGCGAGGGTGGCTGCCGAATCGACCACCGCGTAGTCCTTCGGGCCTTCGTCGCGATGGTGGTACGTCCACCGCCCGACCCAGTCGGGGGCGTGCTTCGGCAGGTCCTTCTGCCAGAAGCCACTCTTCTCGATGCCGTTCGGGTAGCGCTGCACCGTGAGGCCGCGTCCGTCGAGGTGCGGCACGAGGACCGGCGCGACGGTGACGAGGTAGCGAAGGAGGTCGCGCTTGGTGACCGCTGTCCCGCCGTCGCGGGCCGGGAACAGGACCTTGTCGAGATTGGTCACCCGAACCTCGCGGCCGTCGACCGTCCAGGTGCCCTCGGCGCCGAGCGCATCCAGCGCAGCAGCGGCGTCGTCGATCGGCCTCTCGGTCGGTGCCGGTCTGTTGCGCTCCGCCTGAGCGGTGGCGGTTGCGGTCGAGACGGCACGCTCACGTCGAACCTGGCGTGGATCGCGGTCCGGCTCGATGCCCTTGAAGGCGGCCTGGCGCAGGAGGTCGTCGGCCGTCCACTCGGCGAACTCGACGCGCACGACGATGCGCGGCTCGACCCAGCGGGCGCCCTTCAGCCTCGGGATCGGGTCAAGCGGCGACGTCGGCCGCTCGATCTCGTCGAGCCGGGCACGCAGCTCCCGGCGCATCCGCGCATCGATGCCGCTGCCCACCTGGCCGGCATGCTGCCATCGATCCCCCGACCGCACGGCGAGGATCAGCGAGCCGAGGTCTCGGTGGCTCCCCTGCCCCGGCAGCCAGCCGACGACGACGGCTTCCTGCTCCGCCCGCAGCTTGACCTTCAGCCAGGCGCGGCTGCGACGGCCCGGCTCGTACGGCGAGCGACGCAGCTTGGCGACGATGCCCTCGAGCTGTTGGGCCCGCGCCGCCTCGTGGAACGCGAGCCCCTCGGCCTCGACGTGCCCGCCGTACCGGACCAGCGGGTGGGCGCGCAGCCGGCTCCGGAGCAGGCGCTTGCGTTCCTCGAGCGGCACGCCCAGCAGCGAGCGCCCGTCCAGGTACAGCAGGTCGAAGGCCTGATACACGATCGGCGCCGCTTCGCCAGGTCGTCGCGTTCGCGAGGTCCTTCCACTCCGAATCCCGGTCCGATCCTGGAGGAGGCTGAACCGTGGGCGCCCCTCGTCGTCGAGCGCCACGACCTCGCCGTCCACGATCGCGGTGTCGGCATCGATCCATGTCGCCGGGCCGGCCAG
The DNA here is from genome assembly GCA_035540715.1 of Candidatus Limnocylindrales bacterium. Lineage (GTDB taxonomy): Bacteria > Chloroflexota > Limnocylindria > QHBO01 > QHBO01 > JACDBZ01. Next base: position 21,762 of record DATLGA010000082.1, read on the forward strand.
GTCCGGGAAGTATCGCGCCGCGTCCTGGCGGTTTCGCGTCCACAGCCGCGTCCGCTCGCCCTCCACGACGGCCTCGACCCGGTAGCCGTCCCACTTGATCTCGAACAGCCAGTCATCGTCGTCGAAGGGCCGATCGGCCAGCGTGGCGCGCATCGGATCGATGAAGTCGGGCATCGGCTCGTCACGCGCGGCGGAGAGATCGACTTCCGCGACCGCCGCCGGCGCGGCCGCCTGAAAGCGGGCCTGGTCGCCGGCGAGGACCTCGTCGTTGGTTCGACCGGTCTTCACGCTGCGCGGGTGCTCCTCCGCATCCCAGCCGTCGACGGCGGCCTCGTCGCGCTTGTGGAGGAGGAGCCATCGCTCGCGCTCGTCGCCGGCGTCGCGCCCCCGCTCACCGCCATCGGTGCGCACGAGGGTGAAGCGACCGCGCAGCTTCTCGCCATGGAGGACGAACTTGATCTCGCCGTCCCGCAGCGCGACGGCGGGATCGGGGGTCTCCGGCTCCGGCTCGAAGATGCCCCAGTCCCACACGATCACGTCTCCCGC
>DATLGA010000083.1:0-15261 GCA_035540715.1 Candidatus Limnocylindrales bacterium
CGGACGCTCGGCGGCGTCACCGAGCTCGAGCTGACGACGTTCTGGGAGTCCGAAACGGACATCCGCCGCTTCGCGGGCGACGACATCTCGATCGCCCGGTACTACCCCGAGGACGCCGATTTCCTCCTCGAGCTGCCGGAGCGGGTCGAGCACTGGGAGGTCGTGGGCGCCGGCTGATCACGCCTCCTCGAGCACCGCCGTGCCGAAGGCCCACGCCTCACGCTCAGACCCGGGCGGGCTCCCGCACCTGTCGCAGCACCCGCCGCAGGTCGTCGCGGACCTCGGCGTCGAAGTCGCCGCCGACCATGCGTTGACCGACCGTCGCGATCGACAGTTCCTCGGGCATCGGAGTGGCCAGGGTCGATTCGAGGATCTGGCGCAGGTGGCCGAGCGCCCGGCGAGCACCTCCTCGCCCCGGGGAGGCGCCGAGGAGGATGACCGGCTTGCCGGCGAGCGGCGAGCGCATCGCCGGGCGGGAGGCCCAGTCGATCGCATTCTTCAGCACGCCCGGCACCGAATGGTTGTACTCCGGCGTGGCGATGACGATCGCATCGGCGCCGTCCACCTGGTCCTTGAGCTGAGCAACGGCAGGAGGCAGGCCTCGCGCCTCGATGTCGGCGTCGTAGGGAGGAATGCCGCGGAGCCGCGCGATGGTCCAATCGACGTCGGGCAGCTCTTCGGTCGCCACCTCCAGCAGGCGGCGGTTGTAGGACTGCTGGCGGAGGCTGCCCGAGATGCCGAGAACGCGGGGAATGCTCATGCGGCTCTCCGAAGCACATCGTGTGCCGCGCTCGGCATCCGGCTTGCTTTACCGGTCAGCACACCACGAACACGGAGAATCCATGGGCCGCATCCTGATCGGCGTCATCATCGGCGTCATCCTGGTCATCTGGCTGCTGGCGTCCTGCGTCGGCGCCATCTTCTAGTCCACGCTCGGTCGGGTGACGTAGCCGGCCTTCGGCTACCCGTCCGATGCGCCGGACGCCGGATGGCGGAACCATGCCGGGGATCATCAGCCTCCCCCTCATGGAGTTACACCACCGTGCCTGAGCCATCCGCCCGCCGGCTGCTGCCGGTCGTCCTCGCCTACCTCCCGGTGCCGACGCTCGGCGCCATCCTGTCGTTCGCCTGGAACGTCGGCGCCTCCCCGGAGGGCGGTCCCGGCGACATGTTCCTGCGCGGGACCGCGCTGACTCCTCCGCTGTTCCTGCCGGCGGTCCTCGTGGCCGCTGCCTACGCCGCCCGGCGGCGCGGCCGGACCGCGCGACTCGGCGCCGGTTTCGCGGCACTCGTCGGAGCCGCGTTCCTCGCCGGCAGCACCGCGAATCTGCCGAACGACTTCGCCGCTGCCAAGGCCGCCGGCTCGCCGCTCGCCCTCACCGCGTTCCTCGCGGTCGTGCACATCGCGCTGGCTGTCACCCTGCTCTACAACTCGGTCCCGACCCTTTTCGGCCGCCACACCAGGACGGCCGCCCCCGTGGCCTGACGCGGCGTTCCGTGGTCGGATTGGGAGGCGTTACGGCAGCGCCGTCCGCTCGATCCGGTGCAGCGGGCGGGCGAACAGGGACGCGACGGCGACGAGGGTATAGAGCGCCGCGATGATGCCGACGGCCAGGCCGAGAGGCATCCACTCCAGCAGCAGGCCCGTGATGAGCACGCCGAACGGGATCGCGCCGTTCACCAGCGTGGCGTAGGTCCCGAACACCCGCCCGCGCAGGGATTCCGGAGTCCGCTCGCCGAGCACCGTCAGGATGAGAGGGCCGATCGCGCCCGCCGACAGGCCGATCGCGAGCATGACCGGCAACGCGACGGCCACCGGCGGAACGGTCGCCAGCACCCAGACCGGCATGCCGGTCAGGAACAGGCCGACGCGCAGCACGGCCGCTCGCGACACGCGCTCGGCCAGCGCCCCGTAGGTGATCGAGCTCGTGACGCTCCCGACGCCGAAGGCGCCGATGAGAAGGCCGAGGTCGGTGGCCGAGCCCGTCGCCTGGTTGGCGTAGACCGGCAGCACCACCAGGAAGATCGGGTTCATGAGGATGTTCACCGCGCCGATGATGAGGATGAGCGTGCGCAGCAGCGGGTCGCGGAACAGGAAGGCGAAGCCCTCCCGGACGCGGGCGAACCAGTGGGCGACGTCGCCGTCGACCGTCGCGCGAATGACGGGCACGAGGACGAACACGAGCGCCGCCGAGATCGCGAAGCTCACCACGTCGATCCAGATCACCGCCGTGGGCCCGATGGCCGCGATGAGCAGTCCGGCCAGGGGCGGCCCGACGAGATGCGTGATGCGCCGGATGGTCTCGGCCGCGGCGGTCAGCCGATCGAGTCGAATGCGCGCCAGCTCGGCCAGCGCCGGCAGCGCGCTCTGGCGCGCGGTGATGCCGGGGATGTCGAGGACCGAGCCGAGGAACACGAGCACGATCACGTGCCAGACCTCGATCGCCTCGACCAGCGCGAGGATCGGGATGATTGCGATCGTGAGCCCGCTGGCGAGATCGGCTGCGATGCTCACCGGCCGGAATCCGAACCGATCCACGACGGCGCCGCCGACGATGCCGCCGACCACGAGCGGCACGAGCGAGGCGAAGCCGGTCAACGCGGTCAGGGCCGGGGATCCGGTCGCCTGGAGGACGAACCACGGGAGCGCGATGGCCGCCATCATGTCGCCCAACCCGCTCAGGCCCGAGGCCGTCAGGAGCGCGACGACACCGATGCGGACGCGACGGACGTTCGCACCCTCGACGGACGGATCGGTAACGGCGCGGGTCTCGGGCATTCGGCGCATCCTAGCGGTCGCCGGACATGTGCTCCGGCTCCCGAGACGCGACCCTCAGCCCAGCGGCTTCACGACCATGAGGAAGATGATGAACGCGAGGAGGCCCATGAGGGCCCAGGCGCCGAGTGCGACGCGCCGGTCATCGATGAGCGCCTGCAGCTCGGGTGACGGCATGCCGTCCGGGCTCCCGGCGGCCTCGGCCTCGACTCGAGCCACCCACGGATCGGTAATCGTCATCCCGATGAAGAAGGCTGCCGCCACCGCCACGTAGCTCGCCACCAGCCACGGTGCCAGCAGGTTGATCTGGCCCGTCAGTGCGGCGACCACGCCGAAGGCCAAACCGGCGGCGAAGAACCCGTTCGACAGCACGATCAAGGGCTTGACGCGCCCGCCCGCCACGCGGATGGCCACCACGTTGCCGGACGCCGCGATCCGCCGGAGCACCTGCTCGCCGCTGAGGGCGAGCGCGATCGCGAAGAACATCGACACGATGTGCAGGTACTTGAAGACGACGAAGAGCTCCATCAGTGCAGCTGCCTCCGAGTACGTGACGGCCGGCCGGAGACCGAGCCGGTGAAGACGCGGGCCACCTCCGCCGCGGCCTGCTCGGGATCGAGCCCGCTCGCATGCAACGACTGCCATGCGCCGCGCGAGGTCAGGGCGGTCAGCACGGAGATGACCGACTCCGGGACGTCGTCCCCTGCCGCACGGGCGACGAGGGCACGGTGCCGCCGATCGACGTCGAGGAGCCACGCGTCGACCTCCGGCAGGGTGCGCCGATCGATCTGGAGATGATCCCAGCCGGGGCCCATCTGTTCCCACCACGTGAACAGCGCTCGTGCGGCCAGCCGCACGGCATCGGCGGCGTCCCGGGCGCCGGCCGCCACCGCCTCGGTCGGCATCGGGAACTGCTCGCTGCTGAGCTGCCCGCATGCCCGGACGAGGTCGCGCATGTCGGGAAAGTGGTTGAGGACCGTCGCGGGCGAGACCCCGGCGCGATGCGCCACGTCGCGGACGCTGGTGCGGGTGATCCCCTGCTCGTCGTGCACCTGAATCGTCGCCTCCACGATCCGCCGGCGCGTGGCTGCGGCGGCTTCGGCTCTCCTGCCCAGCCGGTATCGGCGCCGGCTCATTCGGATGAACGCATCGTTCAGCCAATATACCGGCCGGCGTCAAGTGGCGCGATCAGCCGGCTCCCTGCTGCCCACCCAGGCGGCGATCTCGGCGCGACGGGTCGCTGCGAGCCGATCGAGGATGTGCTCCACGTGCGCCGACACCGTCTTCGGTGAGATGCCGAGCTCCTCGGCGATCTCGGTGTTCGTGCGCCCCTCGGCGATCAGCCCGGCTACCTCGAACTCGCGCGCCGTCAGGGGCGACCACGCCTCGCCATCGTCCCCACGACCGCGGAGGCCGCGGAGGAGATCCTCGGCCCGGGCTCGCAGCGGTTCGGCGCCGAGATCGGTGGCATGCTTCAGCGCCTCGTTCGCCATCGCGGTCGCCTCGCGGCGCCGATGCGACCGCTGCTCGGCTCGGGCGAGGTCGAGCATGGCCCAGCACTCGTCCCAGCGCCGCCTGGCGGCGCTCCAGCCGGAGCGCGCCGTGCCAAGCAGCTCGCGGGCCCGACGCGTCGAGCCGCGCGCCAGCAGCGTGAGCCCCTCGGCGTGCGGGATGGCGTGAAGGGTGCCCGGAATCGCGCGACGGCGAAGCAACGCCGCGACCTCATCGATCCAGCCGTCGGCATCGGCCGGCCGTTGCAGCTCGAGGAGCGCGCGGGTGCCGGTGACGAGGTAGGGATACAGGTACGCGGCGTCGGCGACCTTCGCGGATGCTCGATGCCCCGCCTCGCACAGCTCGAGGGCGAGCGCCGTGCGCCCGGAGACGAGGGCTGTCTCCGCGAGCCCCCAGATCGCGGGAGACAGCCGCTGGAGCTCACCCATCCGCTCCCCGACCTCGCGCGCCTCGCCGAGGTGGCGCTCCGCGACCGCGGGGTCACCGCGGCCCATGGCCACGTAGCCGAGGACGTGCAGTGCGGTGATACGGGTCGTGATCCCGCCTCGACCGTCGGCCAGCGCGTCGCGGGCGAGCGCCTCCGCGCGCGGCCAGTCGCCGGTTGCCCATGCGACGTGGGCCAGGTGCGCGGCCATGTAGTGCCGGTGGTTCCACAGCTCGACGCGCTCGGCGTACTCGATGCCGGCGCCGAGCCACGCTTCGGCTCGGTCGTACTCCACCAGGACGGACGCGCTGGTGCCGATCATGCGGTAGGCGCGCGCGGCCTCGGCCTCGAGGCCGCCGTCGCGCGCCGTCGCGATGGCGCCCTCCAGCAGCTCCCATCCCTCGTCCATGCGGCCCGCGAACACGAAGTCGGAGCCGAGGGTGACCACGGCGTTGAGGTCGGTGCTCGGGTCGCTCGCCTGGCGCGCAATCGCACGGGCGCGCTCGCCGTGCTCGATCGACTCGTCGAGCCGCCGATCGAGCATGTAGGCGGCCGACAGGCCTGCCAGCAACCGCGCGTGCAGCCGCTCATCCTCGCGACCGGAAGCACGCAGCTCCTCCAGCCCCCGCTCCAGGAGGGCCACGCGTTCCTCGAGCGGGGCGCCGAGCAGATGCCGCGCGGCGACCATGGCCGGAACCAGCTCGGCCGCGGCGGCGGGCTGCCCGTTGCCGAGAAGCAGGTCGCGGGCTTCGGCGTAGGCGTCGACCGCCGCCGCATTGTCGTCGCTGGCCGCCGCCTCGGCGGCGAAGTCCACCAGCAGGCGAGCACGAGCCGCGGGCCGGACATCGCGCGACTGCGTTCGCAGCGCTCGCCGGTACAGCTCGGCCGCCTCGCGGTGGGACGACAGCCGCCGGCTCCGCTCGGCGGCACGAACGGACCAGTGATGAGCCTCGTCCTGGAGCCCTGCCAGCTCGAAGTGCGCCGATAGAGCGGCCTCGTCGGCGCCCCGCTGGACGAGCAGCGACGCGACGCGCGCATGCGCCCGGCGGCGCGCCGATGGCCCGACCTGCGCGTAGAGCGCGTCTCGGATGAGTGCGTGGCGAAAGTCGTACGAGCCGGGAGCCCGGCCGGGAACGATGAAGAACCGATCCTGCAGCTCGACCAGTGCTCGGTCGACCGCGGCCGGCTCGTCGGACACGATTCCGGTCAGCAGCTCCGCGTCGAACGTCCGCCCGATGATCGCCGCCGCTCGCGCGAGGCGCCGTGCGCGCGTGGAGAGCTGGGCAGTCCGGGACGAGATGGCGTCGGCCAGCGTGTCGGGCACCAGCAGCTCACCGCTTGCCGCACCGCCACCCAGCATGGCGCCGACGAGCTCCTCGACGTGGAGCGGGATGCCGTCGCTTCGGCGATGGAGATCGGCGAGCAGGTCGTGCGAGGCGCTGCCCGCGTCGCGCAGGACCGCGCGGACCATCGTCGCCGTCTCACGGGCGTCCAGGCGCGTGAGACGGACCTCCTCGGCGAGGCGCTGTGTGAGGAGTCGCGCGCGCCACTCGCGCATCGGGATCCGCGGGTAGAGCTCGTCGCTGCGATACGTTCCGACGACAGCCACAGCGCTGCCGGCAATGCGTCGGGCGAGCTGGCCGAGCACCTCGAGCGAAAGGTCATCGGCCCAGTGAAGATCCTCGAGCGAAACGACGAGCGATCGGCCCTCCGACAGCGAGACGACGAGATCGACCAGGTCCAGGACGAGCAGGCGTCGCTTGCGGTGGCGATCACCGGTGGCGAGATCCGCGTCGGAGCCTTCGAGCAGTCGCCGGACCTTCCGCCCCGTATCCGCGAGCGGTCCGGTGCCCGCGAGAGCGTGGGCCAGCTCCAGGAAAATGGCCCCGGCGACCTCGAGGTCGCGCGGAAAGGCCGCGGCGTGCACGACCGTCATACCGGCGAGGCTGGCGCGGCGCTCGACGGCCCCGAGCAGGCGCGTCTTGCCGATCCCGGCCTCGCCGGCCAGCAGGAGGACCTCCCCGCGTCCCGACCGAACCTCGGCCAGGCGGCGATCCGCGAGCTCGAGGAGGTCGTCCCGACCGACGAGCACCGGGCTGACCATCGGTGGCAGGTGAGGGATCGCCATCGACCGAAGTCTATCGGTCTCGCCGAGGGGTCCATCGGTCGAACGACCGATGGAGGAGCCTCCCGGCCGGCGTAGCGTCGGACGACATGCCGAGCCGCATGCCATCGAGACAAGGAGGGTTTTCATGGCCAAGTTCATGGACGTGCACGACGGATTCGTGGGCGTCACGGCCGAGCAGCTTCGAGAGGCCCACGAGCGGGACCTCGCGATCGAGGCGGAGGAGGGAGTCCACTACGAGAGGGCGTGGCTGGACCCCGAGGCGGGCAAGGTGTTCTGCCTCGTCACGGGACCGAGCAAGGAGGCGGTGATGCGCATCCACGAGCGCGCCGGCCATCCGACGCCCGAGGTCTACGAGCTGACCGTGGAGGTGGCGTGATGAAGAATCGAACGCGTATCGCCGCGGCGCTGCCGCTCGCGCTCGCCGCCCTGCTGGCGTCGACGGCGGCCGTGGCGGCCAAGGGCAGTCCGACCTGCGCCGACTTCGAGGCGCTGGCCATCAGCGTCCATGGCCAGCACGTCGTCCGCGACTACGTCAGCGGGGGCACGCTCGGCCAGGAATGGCCGCCACGCGGCGTCGGCTCCCTCATCGCCGGATCCGGCGCGGCGGTGCCCGGCGGCCCCGGCCCCGGCTTCCACTTCCCCAACGGGTTCGCCCCCGGCGCCTCGTTCTGCCTGCCGCAGTCGCAGTCACCGGGCTTTCACGTGAGTCACGGGGGCCACTGAGTCCCCCTTCCCGAGAGAGAGCGGCCGATCCGCTGAGCGCAGCGGATCGGCGCGTTCCGGGCGCCAGAGACTTTCAGCCGTCGGCCGGTGGAATGTTGGCGTTGAAGCGCAGCCGGTTGGCTGGATCGAGTCGGCGCTTGAGCCGCCGGAGCCGGTCCCAGGTCGCCGGCGAGAAGGCCGCAGCGACCCGCGCAGCCGTCTGATCGAGCTCAGGGTAGTTGAGGTAACCACCGCCTCGAAGCGAGAGGGGCGCGACTGAGTCGGCCATGCGGCGGGCCCAAGCGATCTCCCGGTCGTCGACCTCCGCGTCATCCCAGATGGCGAGCGCCGTTACGTTGGCGACGGCGGCACGTCCGCCAAATGCCGCGGACGCCTCCGGAATGCGGTGGGCGACGCCGTGGATGAGCTCTACGAGGCAGAACGATTCTCCGCCGGCATCGGCCGCCGCTGCGATCAGCGCATCCGCCAGGGTCTCGTCCAGCTTGCCGACGAGATGGCCCTTCCAGTACTGACGCAAACCGAATGGGATCGGCGTGTATTGAGCCTGCTGCTGGAGCCAGCTCATCGCCTTGACGTCGGACTCGAATAGAGATTCGTGGTCGGCGAGACTCCGAACGGCGGCCGCCCCGGCGTCTGGGTCACCCCGCCAAGCGAAGTTGACCGAGATCCCCGGCGAGCCGTCCTCTCCGCGCCATGCGACGATCGCCAGAACGAGCTCGTCGGGTGCCGTCGCTTCGATCTCAAACACGCGCATGATCACGTCGCGGATGCCGGCACCTCGAAAGCGAAGCGCTCCCCCGAACATGCGCGGCACGGGCGTCAGTGCGTATCGCAGATGCGTAACGATCCCGAAGTTGCCGCCGCCTCCGCGAAGGCCCCACAGGAGTTCGGGCTCGTGCTGGTCGTCGATGTCGATGACGTCGCCGTCGACCGTCACCATCCTGGCGCCGATGAGAGCGTCGCATGCGAATCCCTGCGAGGCCAGGATCCAGCTAAGACCGCCGGTCAGTGTCAGGCCGCCGATGCCGGTGTCGATGAACGTGCCCGAAGGAACCGCAAGCGTGTACGCGGCAGTCGCCGCGTCCAGATCCATCAGCCGGGATCCAGCGAGCGCATCCGCCGTGCGTGCGACAGGATCGACGACGGCACCACGCCAACGCGAGAGGTCGATGAGGAGCGCGCCGTTCGGCGACGAATGTCCGGCCACGCTGTGGCCACCTCCGCGGACGCCGATGGGGAGGTCGACTTCCCCCGCCCACCTGACGGCCGCCACGATGTCGGGCACGTCTGCCGGGCGGAAGATATAGGCGGGCTGGCCGGTGGCCAATGCGTTGTACGCCGCGCGCGCTGCCTCGTACCCGCCGTCCCGCGGCGCCAACACCTCTCCCCGCGTGCGCGCTCGCAGATCGCCCGGGATGTCCACACCGACCTCCGCTCACCCGCACTGCTTTGGCGCGGAGGATAACGCACGCTGGGCGCCAAGCGGCGGTCTGGGCACATCTCAACCCGATGGCTTGGCCTTGGCGTCACAGGGGCGCTGGCTGGAACCTGGCATCCCGGCGCTACCGGCGTGCCCGCGGACAGACGCATCGGTCACTGCGCGCCGCGCTCAGCGAATCCCTGTGTCCCAAGCCAGCTCGACGGTCGTCGTGTCGTGGGTCGTGACGAGCACGCGGACGGCCTGCGGCCCAGCCATGAGCCCCTCGACGTCGCCGCCAAGGACGACGTACTCGCCGGCAGGCAGGTCCACCGCTGCCACTCCTCGGGCGTCCGTCGTCGCCTGCGCCACGAGGATATCCCGGCCATCACCGGGCTGAACGAACACGGATGCCCGCGGCACCGGACGAGGCGCACACTCCGGGTCTGGGGGCTCGGACTCCACCGGGCAGACAGGACCCGCCAGCGCGTGGATCTCAAGCTGCCCGACTCCGCCAGGCACCGGAGTCGGCCGCGGGGGCGAGACCGGAAGACACCCGGTGAGGACGACTAGGCCGATGATGGGAAGCGCGCGCATCGGTCTTCCTGACGCTCCGCGCGACGGCGGGGTTTCTCGCCCAGGCCAATGCTGGGGGCCGTTCTGGTAGCCTCGACCGATGGAGACGCGTCTCGGAGTCCTGCTCTGGAGCCAGGCGACCGACTGGGACGACTTCGAGCGTGCGGCTGTCAGGGTCGACGAGCTCGGCTACGAACACCTGTGGACCTGGGACCACCTCTACGCCATCTTCGGCGACCCGTACCAGCCGATCTTCGAGGGCTACGTCAGCCTGGCCGCCTGGGCGAAGGTGACCTCGCGCACGCGGCTCGGGTTGCTCGTCGGAGCCAATACGTTCCGCAACCCCGGGCTCGTCGCCAAGCTCGTGACGACGCTCGACCACATCAGCGGCGGGCGCGCCATCCTCGGGATCGGCGGGGCCTGGTTCGAGACCGAGCACACCGAGTACGGGATCGAGTTCGGCGCCTCTCCGGGCACCCGACTTCGCTGGATGGACGAGGCGGTGGTGGCCATGCGAGATCTGCTGGACGGCAGGACGGTGACCTCGCCGCCGGACGGTCGGTATCGGTTCCGTGAGCTCCGCATGATCCCGGGTCCGGTGCAGGAGCATCTGCCGATCATGATCGGCGGCTCGGGAGAGCGGAAGACGCTGCGCAGCGTCGCCAAGGTCGCCGACATGTGGAACGCGATGGGCGGCGTCGAGAAGCTGCGCCACAAGATCTCGGTCCTGCGCGTTCACTGCGAGGCGGTCGGGCGGGACTTCTCCGAGATCGAGCTCACGGTCGGCTGCAAGCCGATCATCCGCTCGACCCAGGCCGAGGCGCGTCGCGTCTGGGAGGCCCAGATGGAGCACAACCGCACGCCGATGGCGAACGTCGAGAGCGACTCGACCTTCTGGGTCGGCACGCCCGAGCAGGTGGCCGCCAGGATGATCGAGCGGCGCGAGCTCGGCTTCACGACCTTCATCGGCGAGCTGGCGGCTCCCTTCGACGACGAGACGATCGAGCGCTGGATCGGCGAAGTGAAGCCGATGGTGGACGGCGCCTGAGCCATCGCCGGCCCTCCTTACGTGGCACGGCCGAGCGCGTGGTCGGAGCCGTGCGGTCCGGCCCATTGACAACTCGCCCTTCGCGCCGATACTTCCGCCAGCGACGCCGCTGAAGCGGCCAACCAGGAGGGATCGGGGTGCCCCGCGTCTTCCGCCATGCCGGCCAGTGGATGGCCCTGATCGTTGCAGCGGCGATCGTCCTCGTGGCGCTCGACGTGCGGCCCTCTCCTGATGAGCCAGCCGCATCCGCGCCCGTTGACGACGCACCGGCGTCCACCACGGTTGCGGAACCCACGGACGCGACGGCGCAGGTGGCCATCGCGCCGATGCACGGGCTCATCGAGCCGATCGCGCGTCCCGCGGGCGATCCGGCTGCCGAACGGTCGACACGGGCGGCGGATCCGACCCCGACCCCTGCGCCGCTCGGCCCGCTCGGTGCGGGAGTGGGCGTCGGAACTGGGGCCGGTGCCGCGGCAACCGGGCGTGGCGTCGGAGGCGGGCCGACGCCGATTCCGGTGGCCGATCCCAATCCGGCGACGTACACCACCTCGGAGGTGTCGGGCTCGTTCGGTCAAGCCCTGACGCTGGAGGGCTACACGGTCATGCTGCGGCGCTCGACGACGCCGCCCGACAGCCAGTGCCTTCCCGGGTTTGCCGGCGACGCGTTCGAGATGACGATCCAGTACACCACCTGGTTCGATACGCCGACGTTCGAGTACAACGCCCAGCAGCTCGGGTCCTGCATCGAGCCGAGCCTTCCCATCGTGCCGGGCACCGTCTACACGGTTCTCCTGCTCGAGCGCACGAATGCCGTCACGGTGTGGATCAGCCCTCACCAGGGCTCGCACTCGCTGGCGTTCCGCTTCCGCTAGGACGGTGGCGCGGCGGCGCCGGCGACGTACGTCCTGCGGACCCGTGCATCCCCGATCGGGCTCCCGTCCGACGCCCGCAGGTTGCGATCGAGGATGACGAGGTCGGCCTGCTTCCCGACCTCGATCGTTCCCGTCCGGTCGTCGAGGCGGTTCACGAAGGCCGTGCCGGCGGTGAACGCCCGCAGCACATCGTCGAGAGTGAGGCGCTGCTCGGGCCGGAACGGCTCACCGTCCCGGGCGCCAGGTGAGACGCGCGTGACGGCCACCTCCATCTCGAGGAGCGGGTTCGCGGTCGTGACCGGCCAGTCGCTGCCGCCCGCCAGGAGGGCCCCGGCCCGCCGGAGGCTGGCGAAGCTGAACTGCCAGCCGATGCGATCGGGACCGAGCAGCGGGATCCGCAGCTGCTGCATCTGGTCGTCGTCGACGGCCCAGTAGGGCTGGATGTTGGCCACCGCTCCGAGCTCCGCGAATCGCGGCAGGTCGCGTGGGTGGACGACCTCCAGGTGCGAGACGTGATGGCGGTTATCGGACGGACCGTTGCGGCGCCGCGCTTCCTCGACCGCGTCCAGGGCCAGCGTCACGGCGGCGTCGCCGATGGCGTGGAAGTGCGCCTGGAATCCACGCCGGTCGAGCTCGACGACCGCGTCGCGCACGAGGCCGGGGTCGATGAACGGCGCTCCTCGCTCTCCATCGGTCCCGTGGTACGGCGCGCTCATCCAGGCGGTTCGCGACTCGACGATGCCGTCGAGCATGAGCTTCACGCTGCTCGCCCGCAGGCGGCCGCCCGGCCTGACGGAGCTGCGCAGGTCCTCGAGCTCCTCGATCTGCTCGAGCCCGCGCTGCCGGTCCCACCACAGTGCCGCCTGGACCCGAGCCGTGAGCCAGCCGGCAGCGTCGGCCTCGCGATAGGCCGCCAGGTCGGCCGGCTCGACATGGGCGTCCTGCCACGCGGTGATGCCCAGGCCGTTGAGCTCCGCCAGCGCGGCGCGAAGGCCGGCGAGCCGCTCCTCGTGCGTCGTGGCCGGAAGGTGGCGCGCGACGAGCGCCACGGCGCCGTCGACCAGCGTGCCGGCCGGCTCCCCCGTCGCGTCGCGCACGATGCGCCCGTCCGGCGGATCCGGCGTGTCGCGCGTGACGCGGCTGACGCGCAGGGCCGCCGTGCTGACCCACGCGACGTGGCCGTCGTTGCTCTCCAGGAAGGCCGGGCGGCCACCGACCAGCCGGTCGAGCAGCTCACGGCCCGGCTCGCCACGGTCGAATGCATCGAGCGACCAACCCGCCCCGACGATCCATGACCGGTCGGCATGGGCGGCGGCGTACCGGATGACGGCATCGGCCACCGCCGACGCATCGGCCAGGTCGCGCAGGTCGCAGCGATCGGCCAGCATGCCGGCCTCGATGGGATGGACGTGGGCGTCGCCGAAGCCGGGCAGGATCGTCTCTCCGGCGAGCTCGAGGACGTCGGTGCGAGGCCCGATCCAAGGCCGCACGTCAGCAGGCCGCCCGACCTCGGCGATTCGTCCGCCGCGCACGGCGACCGCGTCGGCGGGCGACGCTCGCTCTGCAATCGCCTCGACCGTTCCGCCGAGGAGCACCAGGTCGGCCGGTCCGTCCATCGGCCGGATCGTAGCGCTCGGAGCCGCTGGCAACCGGTCGGGTTCTTGCACGATGTCGCTCCATGGAGATGAGCGACGAGGCACGCGAGAAGGACCGCATCCCGCCAGAGGAGGGCATCGTCCATCCCGCCGAGGAGATGGACCGCGTCAACGACTCGGCGCCGACCGAGGGCGCGACGGCCGAGAACCACGACGTCGACAAGCCGCTCGACAAGCGTCCGACCGATGGACCGATGTAGCCGCCGATGACGCCACCGCCCGAGCGCCGCCCGTTCCGATTCGGCGTCATCCTCGACTCGCGCGACGCGACCCGGGCCGGTGTCGTGGAGCTCGCAAGGCGCGCGGAGGCGGCCGGAGTCGCCGTGCTGCTCGGCACCGATCATCTCGGTCGTTGGGCCACGCTGCCCCTCCTGCAGGCCGCGGCCGAGGCAAGCGGCCTGCGCATCGGCACCCTCGTCCTCAACAACGACCTGCGCCACCCCGCGGTGCTGGCCCAGGAGCTGACGACGATCGACGCGGTCACCGACGGGCGGCTCGAGATCGGGATCGGCGCAGGCTGGAACCGACCGGAGTACGAGGCGGCGGGCCTGGCGTTCGACCCTCCGGCGCAGCGGCTGGCCCGGATGCGGGCGTCGGTCGCCATGCTCAAGCAGGCCATGCGCGACGGCGCGATCACGCATCCCGGCGACGCCGCCTACCCGGCGATCCGGCAGGACGGCCTGCCACGATCGACGCAGCGTCCTCACCCGCCGATCCTCGTGGGCGGTGGCGGGCCACGGCTCCTCGCGTACGCCGCCCGCGAGGCGAACATCATCGGGCTGGATCCGCGCTCGCTGCCCCAGGGCGGCTCGGATCCCGATGACGTGACCGAGGCCGCGATCGACCGCAAGGTCGGCTGGATCCGGGAGGCGGCCGGCGACCGCTGGTCCGACCTCGAGCTGAACATCGCGCTCTTCGACGTCGACCCGGCGTTCCATCGGCGCAGCGGTCCGCCGCCCGACCGGCGAGGCAACCTCACCGAGGAGGAGGTGCCGCGGAGCCCGCACTACCTCGTCGGCGACGCCGCCGAGATGGCGGAGGCGCTGCTCGAACGCCGGGAGCGCTGGGGACTGAGCTACATCGCCATGCGCCCCGAGCACCTCGACCCGATGACGCCGGTCATCAGCCGGCTCAGCTGACCGCGGGCTCCGTTCGCGCCCTCAGCGCCACGCGACCGAGACGACGCCGACCGGCTCCGAAATGCCCTTGAGCGCCAACGTCCGCCGCCCGCGCTCGGTGACCGACCGGTTGAGCGACCCGATCGACCGCTCGCTCACGAGGATCTCGCCCGCGTCGGCGGCCGCGCCGATGCGGGCGGCGTAGTTGACGCCGATGCCGATGTAGTCCATCCCCGACCGGCTGGCCTCGGCCGCATGGAGGCCGATCCGGACCGATGGCGCGAAGCCGTACCGCTCGCCCTGCTCGCCGAGCCGTCGCTGAATGGCGATGGCGGCGTCGACGGCGGCGCCGGGGTCGGCGAAGGCGAGGAAGAACCCGTCGCCGGTGGCCTTGATCTCCTCGCCGCCGTGATCGGCGAGGACCGAGCGGATGACCTGGTCGTGCCAGCGAACCAGGCGCGCCCAGGACTCGTCGCCGAGGACCTCGGCGAGCTTCGTCGAGTCGACGATGTCGGTGAACATGAAGGTCCGTGCCACCCGCTCTCCGGCCGAGCTGGCCGGGACGGCGGCGGCCGGATCCTGCACCGTCGCCAGCCGCTCCTCGGTGCGACGGAGGTCCGGCGTCGCTCCGAGCTGCTCGAAGGCGAGGCGGGCGGCATGCAGCTCGAGGAGCGCGTCCTGCGCCGCGTCGCTGCGGGTGAGCGCATCGGCCAGGATGAGCCGAGCGCGCGCCACCTCGTACGGGGCCTGGAGATCGATCCACGCGGCAACCGCCCGGCGGAGGACCGGGACGGCTTCGGCGGCGTTGCCCTCGGCGAGCAGCACCGCACCCTCGACGCAGGCGGCGGTCGCCGTGCCGAACGAGCCGCCGAAGCGCTCCGCGATCTCCGCGAGCTCGGGCACCGTGCCGCGAGCGGTCGACACGTCGTCGCGTGCGAGCGCGATCTCCGCCTGCGCCCGGAGCAGCGGCATCCGGTGCAGCGGCGTACCGGGCGGCGCCCGCCAGTTGGGC
>DATLGA010000084.1:0-13446 GCA_035540715.1 Candidatus Limnocylindrales bacterium
CCATGGCGATCTACCTCGACCACGCCGCCACCAGCCCGCTGCGCGCCGAGGTGCTCGAGGCCATGCTCCCGTACCTGCGCGAGCACCACGGCAATCCGTCGAGCATCCACGCGTCGGGTCGCCGTGCCCGTCAGGCGCTCGACGAGTCCCGCGAGACGATCGCCGCCCTCATCGGCGCGAAGCCGCGCGAGATCGTGTTCACCTCGGGCGGCACGGAGGCCGACAACCTGGCGATCAAGGGCGTCGCCTGGGCGGGCAGCGCGAAGGGCCGCCACATCATCACGACCGCCGTCGAGCACAAGGCGGTGATGAACAGCTGCGCGGTGCTCGAGCGCCAGGGATTCGAGGTCACCTACCTGCCGGTGGACCGATACGGCCGGGTCGATCCGGCCGACGTCGCGGCGGCGATCACCGATCGCACGACGCTCGTGAGCGTCCAGGCGGCGAACAACGAGGTGGGCACCCAGCAGCCGATCGCCGAGATCGGCGCGGCATGCCGAGCGCGGCGCGTCGCGTTCCACGTCGACGCGGTGCAGTCGGCGGCCTTCGCGGCGCCGACGCCTGACGCGTGGCAGGCGACACTGATCAGCCTCTCGGCGCACAAGCTCGGCGGCCCGAAGGGCATCGGCGCGCTCTGGGTCCGCCAGGGGACGCCCATGCTGCCGCAGCTTTCCGGCGGCGCCCAGGAGCGCCAGCGCCGCGCGGGGACCGAGAACGTGGCAGGCATCGTCGGGTTCGCCGCCGCGATGCGGCTCGCCGCCACCGGCCGCGATCACGAGGCGATGCGGGCGCTGCGCCAGCGGCTCATCGGCGGCCTGACCTCCCTCGACGGCGTGGCGCTGACCGGCCATCCCTCGGAGCGGTTGGCGAACAGCGCATCGGCCGTCATCGAAGGGGTCGAAGGGGGCGACCTCGTGGCCGCGCTCGATCTCGAGGGCATCGAGGCCAGCACCGGCAGCGCCTGCACCACCGGCAGCGTGGAGCCGTCGCACGTGCTGCTGGCCATGGGCATCGACCCGTACGTGGCGCACGGCTCGCTGCGTCTGACGCTCGGTCCCGAGACGAGCGAGGCCGACGTCGATCGCACGCTCGAGGTCGTCTCTGCGTGCGTCGCGCGCCTGCGCGGCATCGGCGGCGTGCAGCCGAAGGCAGCGGCGACGGCATGAGCCGGATCGTGGCCGCGATGAGCGGCGGTGTCGATTCGAGCGTTGCCGCGGCCCTGCTCGCCCGGGAGCGGGGCGACGACGAGGTCATCGGCGTCTGGATGCGCACCCACGGCGACCTGCCGGAGGGCTACGAGCTGAGCCGGAGCTGCTGCTCGCCGGACGCGGCCGATGACGCGCGCCGCGTGGCCCAGCTGCTGGACATCCCGTTCTTCATCCTCAACGTCGAGCGCGAGTTCGGCGAGCGAGTGATCGACACGTTCGTCGACGCCTACCTCGACGGCGCCACGCCGAACCCGTGCCAGGCGTGCAACCAGTACATCAAGTTCGACGAGCTCCTGCGCCGCGGCCTGGCCGCCTACGGAGCCGATGCGGTCGCCACCGGCCACTACGCCCGCCTCGAGCAGCGCGACGGCCGATGGCGGCTCATGCGAGCCGCAGATCGCGACAAGGACCAGACCTACTTCCTGTGGGTACTCGACCAGGACCAGCTTGCCCGCACGCGCTTCCCGCTCGGCGACCTCACGAAGCCGCAGGTCCGTGCCATGGCCGGCGAGCTGGCGCTCCCGACGGCGCAGAAGCCGGAGTCGCAGGAGATCTGCTTCGTGCCGCTGGGCGACTACCGGGCACTGCTCGAGGAGCGACGCGGCTACGCGGGAGAGCCGGGGCCCATCGTCGATGCGGCCGGCACGCAGGTCGGGACCCACACCGGGTACGCCCACTACACGGTCGGGCAGCGGCACGGGCTCGGCGTGGCGCTCGGCGAGGCGGTCTATGTCCGCGAGGTCGTGCCGGCCACGAACACCGTGGTCATCGGCAGCCGTGAGGAGGTCGCGCAGCGCAGCTTCACCATGGACGCCGCCCGCTTCACCGCCGGTGAGCCTCCGGCGGAGCGCTTCGAGGCGTCGATCCGCATCCGCCACCGTGCGCCCGACGTGCCCGCCGAGATCACCATGGTCGGTCGCGACCGG
This sequence comes from Candidatus Limnocylindrales bacterium, assembly GCA_035540715.1. Classification (GTDB taxonomy): domain Bacteria; phylum Chloroflexota; class Limnocylindria; order QHBO01; family QHBO01; genus JACDBZ01. The sequence continues at coordinate 2,135 of DATLGA010000084.1, forward strand.
TTCGTGGCCGAGACATCCGAGCCGGTCTGGGCGCCGGCCCCGGGCCAGGCGGCGGTGCTGTACGACGGCGACGAGTGCCTCGGCGGAGGGCGCATCGCTCGTGGATGACATGCGCGGCCCCGGCGTTCCCGGCACGCGCGCACGAGCCTGCGCGGCGCCGATCAGGGAGCCATGACGCTCGGCCCCTGGCTGATCTGGATCCCGCTCCTGGCCTTCATCAACCTCATGGTCTTCGTCGCGGTGCGCGGCCGGTGGGGACGCAGTGTCTGGCCCCTGGCGGCGGCATCACTCGTCGGCGTCGCCATCGGCGACCGGATCGCGGCCGGGGTCGGCCTCGAGCCGCTGCGCATCGGCGACATGCACGTCGTCGGTGCCTCGGTGACGGCGCAGCTGCTCATGTTGGCGGTCACGCTGCTGAGCGCCCTCGGACCGGTGGAGGTGAAGGACTAGATCGGTCCGAGGGTGTCGGCGACCTCGTACACCTCGAGGGTCGGCGAGCGCTCGAACGACGCCCAGAGGCGCTCACGAGCCGGTTCGAGCTCGTCGGCCACCGCGGCGAGGGACGCCTCGGAGTCCCACACGCCGATGATCCCGACCCGGCCGGCCGCTCGGTCGGCGAGAACGAGATGCAGCCTGAGGCCGTCTGCGCGTTCGTGGATGGGCCGGACGTGCTGACGGTAGGCGTCGAGGACGTCGTCGAGGCGGTCGCTTCCGACGTCGACGGTGATGGTTCGAGCGATCATGCCTTCCTCCGGTACGGCGTGCATCGGCCTCAATGGTAGGGCCGGTGCGGTACGCTCCGCGGCATGGACGTCGCCCTGGTCATCTTCAACGTCGGCGCGGGGCTCGGGATCCTCGCCGCCGGCGCCTCCCTCGCCTATCTCGCCTGGCAGACGACGCCCCTCGTCCGCGAGTCGCGCGCCCTGACCGCCGATCTCCGCCGCCTGGCGCGCATGACGGATCACGAGCTGCGACCGATCCTGGCCCACGCGCGCGAGCTGGCCGGCAACGCCGAGGTGCTCAGCGAGGACGTGGCGGTGAAGCTCGACCGGCTCGGCGATCTCATGAACTCGCTGCAGACCAGCCTCGACACGGTCGAGATCACCGCCGCTCCGCGACGCTCGCCACCGGCGCCGGTAGAATCGTGGGAAACGCGAGAGGACGGATCAGACGCATGAAGGACTCCGGATTCGGCAGCTTCCTGGCCGGCGCGGTGATCGGCGGATTCATCGGCGCGGCGCTCGGTCTGCTCCTGGCGCCACAGAGCGGCGAGGAGCTGCGCGAGCACGTGGGCGAGTACGTCGACAGCAAGCGCGCGGAGCTCGACGACGCGGTGAACGAGGGGCGTGCCGCGGCGGAGCAGGCGCGCGCGGAGATGGTCTCCGAGCATGGCCCCTCCGAGGGCGCCGCCCTCTGACCAGGAACCGACGACCCGAGCAGGCAGAACGAGAGCCGGTGGGTCGCCGGCTCTCGTCGTGAGTGGGCCGGGGTCAGCCGATGCAGGTGAACCGATGGAGCCGATGAGCGCGGCCGAGATCCGCGAGCGATACCAGCGCTTCTTCGAGGAGCGCGGGCACACGCGCGTGCCGTCGGCGCCGATCGTGGCGCACGACGATCCGACGCTGCTCTTCGTGAACTCGGGCATGGTCCAGTTCAAGCGCGTCCTGACCGGGGAGGAGAAGCGCGACTACACGCGTGCGGTCGACGCTCAGCTCTGCCTCCGTGTCCAGGGCAAGCACAACGACTTCGAGGAGGTCGGGCGCACGCCGCGGCACCAGACGCTGTTCGAGATGCTCGGCAACTGGAGCTTCGGCGACTACTTCAAGCGCGAGGCCATTCACTGGGCGTGGGAGTTCCTCACCGAGGAGCTGGGCCTGGAGGCGGATCGGATCGCGGCCACCGTGTACACCGACGACGACGAGGCGCACCGCGTGTGGTCCGAGGAGATCGGCCTGCCGCCGGATCGGCTCGTGCGCTGGGGGAACATCGCCCAGGGCGACGAGAAGAACTTCTGGCGCATGGGCGACACCGGCCCGTGCGGCCCGTGCTCCGAGCTCCACTACGACCGTGGCGCGCACCTGTCCGAGGGACCGCACTGCATCCCGGATCATTCCGAGACGTGCCCCCGCTGGCTCGAGGTCTGGAACCTCGTGTTCATGGAATTCGACAGATCGGCCGATGGGTCGCTCACCCCCCTGCCGTTCAAGAGCGTCGACACCGGCATGGGCCTCGAGCGCGTCACCTCGGTGGTCCAGGGCGTCGACTCGAACTACCGGACCGACCTGTTCGTGCCGATCATCGAGCGGCTCGCCGAGTTCATCGGCCACGACCCGGAGACGGTCGAGAGCGAGCGCTTCAGCTACCAGGTCGTCGCGGACCATTCGCGCGCGATGACGTTCCTCCTCGCGGAGGGCGTCAAGCCCTCGAACGAGGGGCCGGGATACGTGCTGCGCCGCATCATGCGGCGTGCCGTGCGCCACGGCCGCCTGCTCGGGATCACGAGGCCGTTCCTGCGGGAGACCTGCTCGGTCGTCATCGACCTCATGGGCGACGCCTATCCCCATGTCGCCGAGGGACGCGAGGCGATCCTCGCGGCCATCGGGGCGGAGGAGGAGAAGTTCGCCCGCACGCTCGAGGCGGGGAGTGCGCGACTGGGCGAGCTCGTCGCGGCCGGCGGCACGATCAGCGGCGCCGATGCGTTCCGCCTGCACGACACGTTCGGCTTCCCGATCGACCTCACGATCGAGATGGCCGCGGAACGTGGCGTGACGGTCGACCGGGCCGGCTTCGACGTCGCCATGGCGGAGCAGCGGGAGCGGTCGCGCGGTGAGAAGCGCGCCGGGTTCCAGCTCGATCCGGAGGTCGCGGCGCTGCGCAGCGAGTTCATCGGCTATCCGAACGAGACCTCGGCCGACGGGCTGCGCGTGCTCGCGGTCGTGCCGGGCGAGCAGGCGGCGGTGGTGCTCGATCGCACGCCGTTCTACGCCGAGGGCGGCGGCCAGATCGGTGACCGCGGCGAGCTCATCGGCCCCCACGGGCGGCTCCGTGTCGACGACACGCAGCGCGTCGGTGAGGCGATCCTCCACCTCGGCGTGCTGGAAGGCACCGTGAGCGTCAACGACGTCGTTCGCGCGAGCGTCGACGAGGCGCGCCGCTGGGCGGCGGCACGCAACCACACCGGCACGCACCTGCTGCATCGGGCACTGCGCGACGTGCTCGGCGAGCAGGCGAAGCAGGCGGGCTCGTGGGTCGGGCCCGAGGCACTGCGCTTCGACTTCCCGGCGCAGTCGGCGACGCCGCGCGAGGCGCTGCGCGAGGTCGAGCGCATCGTGAACCACCAGGTTCGGCGCGACGCGCCGGTGAAGCCCGAGCTCATGCCGATGGAGCGAGCGCAGGCGCTCGGCGCCGACATGTTCTTCGGCGAGAAGTACCTGCCCGACTCGGTGCGGGTCGTCCAGGTCGACGGGTACTCGAAGGAGCTGTGCGGCGGCACGCACGTGGCGTCGACGGGCCAGATCGGCCAGTTCGTCATCCTCGGAGAGTCGAGCGTCGGGGCCGGCCTCCGGCGCATCGAGGCCGTCACCGGCGAGACGGCGAGCGAGCTGGTGGCCACGCGTCTCGAGGCGCTCCGGACGGCCGCGCAGCTGCTCGGCGAGCGCGAGGAGCACGTCCCGCAGCGGATCGAGGCGCTGCTGGCCCGCCTGCGCGATGCTGAGAAGGCCGCGAAGGCCCCGAAGGCCGCGGAGAAGCGACTCGACGCCGCGGCGGCGCTGCACGGCGCCCAGGAGGCGGGCAAGGCCAGGGTGATCATCGAGGCGTACGACGACGCCGACGCGAACGCGCTGCGCGGCCTCGCCGACGACCTGCGCGGCATGACCGGCCGCTTCGTCCTCGTCGCTTCGGGTGCCGCCGATGGGAAGCCTTCGCTCCTCGTGGCCGCGTCGCGCGACCTGGCCGCCGAGGGGTTCGACGCGGTGGCGGTCGTCCGCGAGGCGGCCGCGCTCATCGGCGGCGGCGGCGGAGGCCGGCCGGACCTGGCGCAGGCCGGCGGGCGCGACGCGTCCCGCCTTCCCGAGGCGCTGCGCGAGGCCGGACGCCTGGCGCTCGAGGCGCTGAAGCGGGTCGAATCGGCCTGACCGATCGATCGTGACCGCCGTCCAGGAGCTGTGGGATCGGGTCACGGATCGCGTTCGGCGCGCGGCGCCCGGTGCGGGCAGGGCGCCGGCGATCGCCGCGCTCGACATCGGCACGGAGTTCGCCAAGGCCCTCGTCGTCACCGTCGAGCGCGATCCATGGGGACGCCTCGTGGGCGTCGTGCGCGGCAGCGGACGGCAGCGCCAGGGGCTGTCGCACATGCAGTCCGGCACGGTCAGCGACATCGACGCAGTCGTGGCCAACTGCCGGATCGCCCTGGACCAGGCGCGCGCGATGGCCGGTCGGCGGCCGATGGCCGCGGTGATCGGCATCGCCGGCGAGCTGGTGAAGGGCACGACGAGCTCGCTCACGACGCGGCGCGACGACCCGCGCGCATCCCTCACCGATGCCGAGCTCGAGCGGCTGGTGAGCCGCGCCCAGGATCGCTCGCTCCGTGAGGCGGAGGAGCGCATCCGCTGGGAGTCGGGGCTCGATCGCCTCGACGTGCGGCTCGTGCACGCCGCCATCGTCGAGATGCGCATCGACGGGTACGCGGTCACGAACCCGATCGGCTTCACCGGCTCGCAGGCCGAGCTGCACGTCTTCAACGCCTTCGCGCCGATGGTTCACCTGGGTGCGCTCCAGTCGGTCGCGGACGCGCTCGAGCTCCAGCTTCTCGGCGTCATCGCCGAGCCGTATGCGGTCGCGACCTGCCTCGACCCCGGCGAGCTCGGCGACGCCGGCGCGGTGTTCATCGACATCGGCGGCGGCACGACGGACGTGGCGCTCGTTCGTGGGGGTGGCATCAGCGGCACGAAGATGCTCGCGCTCGGCGGGCGCGCCTTCACCAAGGGCCTGGTCGAGCGGCTCGGGGTCTCGTTCGCCGAGGCCGAGCGCGCGAAGCTGGCCGTCGCCGATGACGCACGCCCCGAGGTGGCCGAGACGCTGGCGGAGGACGCCCGGATCTGGCGCGACGGCGTCGAGCTCATGATCGGCGAGCTGGCCGGCGACGAGCTGCTGCCGGGCCGCGTGCTGCTCTGTGGCGGCGGCGCCGACCTGCCGCAGGTGCGCGACGTGCTGGCCGAGGACGGCTGGTGGGGGCGCCTGCCCTTCGCGCGACGCCCGAAGGTCCGCGCGCTGAGCCCCGACGAGGTGATGGGTCTGCGTGATGCGACCGGCTCGCTCGCCACACGGCAGGACGTGACCCCGATGGCGCTGGCGCACCAGGCGCTCATCCTCGACGCGGGCACGTCCGTGGACCGGGCGATGCGCGACGTCGTGCGGGAGATGGAGCTGTGAGCGACGCGCCCGCCCTGGTCTATCTCGAGGCCGATGACGAGATCACCACCGCGATCCGGCGGGTCCGCGCGGTTGACGCGCGCCGCGTCGTGGTCGTGGCGCCGGGCCGTTCGCGGGCCACCTCGAGCGCCGTCGCCCTCCGGCTCCTGGCGCGCTCGGCGGACGAAGCGGACCGCGAGATCGCCGTTGTCGGCGACCCCCTCACGCGCTCCCTGGCCGCCGAGGCCGGCCTGACGGCCTTCGCCTCGGTCGAGGACGCGCGACGAGCCGTCTCCCCGGACGCTGCGGCCGCAGGCCCCCTGCCAGAGCCCCAGCACGCCACGATTCGCGTCGTGCGAGGGGCGTCGGCCGAGGAGACGGCGCCGACGATGGCCGGCATCGCGGCTCCACCATCCGGGGCGCTGGACGAGACCCGCGCCCGGCCGATCGCACGTGCCACGGGGAGGCCGTCTCCGTCGCCTCGTCCCGCACCTCGGCCACGCCGGCGCTCTCTCGGCCTTGCCGCGCTGCTCGCGGTCGTCGCCGCGCTCCTGGTGGCCGGGATCGTGGCAGGCGCCACGCTCCTGCCGGCGGCGACCATCACGCTCGTGCCGGCCAGCGAGGCGGTGACGGCCACGTACGAAATCAGGGTCGCGAACCCTGAGCGCCGTGGCGGAACCGTCGAGGCGGCGGCCGCGGTCGTGGCGAGCGGGGAGTACGAGGTCGTCGAGCGCGCCAACGGCGTGGTGACCTTCCGCAACTTCAACGTGGGTGCTGTCGAGGTCCCGGCCGGCACACTCGTCGCTGCTGGCGATCAAGCTTTCGAGACCACCGAGGCCATCAGCGTGCCGTCCGGCTCGCTCACGGGAGATGGCACCATCCTCGCAGGCGAGGCCAATGCGCCGGTAATCGCGTCGGCACCGGGGCCTGGCGCGAACGTGGACGCGAACGCGATCGACACGGTGCTCAGCCAGGGGACGGCCGCGCGCCTCCGCGGCTTTCCGCAGAACACGTCGCGCCTGGTGCTGAACGCCGAACCGACCGGCGGCGGGGTCGCTCGCAGCGGGCCGGAGATCACCGAGGCCGACGTCGAGGAGGCCGTCGCGGCGCTGCGCTCCGACCTCGAGCGTCTCGCCGCGGCCGCGACCCCCGACGAGCCGAATCTCCTCGTCGTGGAGGCCTCACCCGGCGAGACCACGGTCGACGTACCGGACGGGCTCGCCGGCACGCGTGACGAGGCGGAGGTCGAGATCTCGGGCGCGCGGTCGTGGGAGGTCGTGATCGTCGACCCGGACGAGGTGGAGGCTGAGGCCGCCGCCCGGCTCGCCACCGACCCGGCGGTCCCCGAGGGTTACGACCTTCTCGAGGACTCGATCACCGTGAACCTGGCGGAGCCGCGCCTCGCCGCCGGCGGGGTCGTCATCGAGGCCACCGTCACCGCGCGAGCCGCGCCGCGTCCGAACCCGGTGGAGGTGATCGAGCGGAGCCGCGGGCTGTCGGCCGAGGAGGCGCAGCTCGCGCTCGCCGACCTCGGCGACGCGCAGGTCGATCTCTGGCCGGGCTGGGTCGCGACCGTCCCCGAGCTCGACTGGCGCATCGAGGTGCATGTCGTCGAGGTCCGACCGTGACCCGCATCCTGGCGCTCGACCACGGCAGCCGTCGCATCGGCGTGGCGGTGGGAGACACGGAGACCCGCATGGCCTTCGCTCGGCCCGCGCTGCGTCGCCGGAACGAGGCGCGCGATCTCGCCGTGATCGGCGAGCTGTGCGCCGCCGAGGGGATCGGCCTCATTATCATCGGGCTGCCGCTGAACATGGACGGAAGCGAGGGCGCCCAGGCGGCCGCGGCACGGCACTTCGGCGATCGGTTGGCTCGCATCGGCCTCGAGGTGGCGTACCAGGACGAGCGCCTGACCTCGTGGGAGGCGGGAGAGCGGCTGGCCGAAGCCGGACGACGTGCGCGTCGCGGCAGCGGCGAGCTCGACTCCATCGCCGCCCGATTGATCCTGCAACAATACCTGGACGCCGGGCGCCAGCCGGCGACCGCCGAGGAGACCGAATGACCCGACGCCCGCCCCCGATGGGGGACTACGAGGAGCGCCGCAACGCGCGCATTCGCCAGCTGCGCGAGCAGCGCGAGGGACCGGTTCGTCGGCGCCGCCGCGTCGAGCCGCTCCTGCTGCTGGCCTGGATCGCCGGCAGCATCGTCCTTCTCGTGGTCGCGATCTGGTTCGGGTTCAACGCCTTCTTCGCGCCCCGCGTGATGGCATGGGTCGAGAACAATCCCGGCGCGATCCAGCACGGCATCGTCCAGGACTTCGTCGAGTGGTATCAGCCCGACGTCCTCACCGACGAGCCCGCGAGCGATCAGCAGGAGCGGACCACCGTGACGATCGCCCCGGGAGCGACCGATACCGGCATCGGGCGGATGCTCTACGAGCAGGGCCTCGTTCGGAGCGAGATCGCGTTCCAATGGGCGGTGATCCAAGCGGGGCGCGGTGGGACGCTCGCCGCGGGCACGTACGACCTTTTCCCGACCATGCGGCCCTCCGAGATCGTCGCGACCTTGCGGGGGTTGCCGTTCGGGGACACGACGCGCGTGACGTTGCGCGAAGGGCTCCGCCTCGAGGAGATCGTGGCTGCCTTCGCGGCCAGCGAGATGACGATGAACATGGAGGAGCTCGCCTCGCTGCTCATGTCGCCACCACCGGACCTGCTCAACCAGTACGAGTTCCTGGCCGATCTCCCGGCCGGACGTTCGCTCGAGGGCTACATCCTCCCCGAGACGCTCGAGTACGAGATCAACGACTCGCCGCGGGAGGCGGTGGAGCGGCTCCTCAACCAGTTGCGGACCGGCCTGACCGACGACATCCTCGCCGGGATCGCCGCGAACGGCCTGACGCTGGACGAGGCGATCATCATCGCCAGCATCGTCGAGCGCGAGGCGGTGATCGACGGCGAGCGACCGCAGATCGCCGCGGTCTACATGCGCCGCTACCTGGAGCCGGACAACCAGCAGACGGTCGGCCTCCTGAACGCCGATCCGACGCTCCAGTACGGTCTCATGACGGCCGAGGCGCTGCCGGTCGGCCACCCGCTCCTGCCCGAGGGTGAGGCCGGGGCGACGCCCGTGGACCAGTGGGGCTCGGTGAACTGGTGGCCGCAGCTCATGGTGACCGGCGGCGAGGTGCCGATCCCGGATTGGCTGGCAAGCTTCCAGACGTATCTCAACCCCGGAATCCCGGAGACGCCGATCGCCTCACCCCGCATCGGTTCGCTCGAGGCGGTGGCAAACGCGCCGATGGACGAGGGGTATCTCTTCTTCGTGGCCGGCTGCCCGGATGGGACCCGGGACGGCTCGCACTACTTCGCGGCGACCCTCGACGAGCACAACGCGAACATCCAGCGCGCGAACGAGGAGTGCGCCGGCCAGTGAGCGCTCATCGGATCGCCGCTCTGCGCGGCCTCCTCGACGACCTGTCGCTCGACGCGATCCTCGTCTCTCGGAACGCGAACAAGCGCTACTACGCGGGGTTCCGGCTCGGCGACGCCGAGAGCGCCGGGTTCTCCGGCACGCTCCTCGTCACCCGCGACCGCAACGTCATCCTCGCCGACTCGCGCTACACCGAACAGGCCGAGCAGGAGTCGCCCGGCTGGGAGCTCGTCGAGACCGCCGGCGACTTCGGCCCCGAGATGTCCTCCATCCTGGCGCGGCTCGACGTCGCGGCGCTCGGCATGGAGGCGCAGGCCATCAACCACGCGGACTGGTCCGCGCTGGCCGAGGCGGCACCGGGGATCGAGCTCCACGCCATCGACGACGAGCTCGTCCCGCTGCGCATTCGCAAGGCGCCCGACGAGGTCGACGCCATCGGGCGTGCGTGCGCCATGACCGATGCCTGCTTCACCCACCTCGCCGAGTGGGTGCAGCCGGGGATGACCGAGCAGCAGGTGGCCTGGGAGCTCGAGTCGTTCTTTCGTGCCAACGGCGCCGAGGGGCTGGCCTTCGAGCCGCTGGTCCTCGCCGGTCCGCGTGCGGCGATGCCGCACGGCCGGGCGTCGGACGCCGTCATCGAACGCGGGAACGTGCTGCTCATCGACTTCGGATGCATCGTCGAGGGCTACCGGTCGGACATGACCCGCACGATGTTCGTCGGCGACGTCTCCGACGACATCCGCCGCTATCACGACGCGGTCCGCGAGGCGCAGGCGATCGCGATGGATGCGATCCGGCCGGGTGTGAACGGCGCCGACCTCGACGCCATGGCGCGCGAGCGCATCGAGCGTGAGGGCGTGCCGCTCTACGGGCATGGGCTCGGCCACGGCATCGGCATGGAGACGCACGAGCGCCCCTGGGTCAGCCGCCGCAAGCCGGCCGAACTCCAGACCGGCATGGTCTTCAGCGTCGAGCCGGGGATCTACCTGCCGGGGATCACCGGCATCCGAATCGAGGACATCGTGGCGCTCACCGACGCCGGTGCCGTCCCGCTCACCAGCTCACCGCGCGAGCCCGTCGTCATCGGCGTGTAGGCAGCGTCTGGGGTTTGCCCCCCATCCCGTGCCGCCGGCGCGGTGAAGCGTCCGGATTCACATGAGGTAACCCTTACGCGGGGAATGGGCCAGCGAAGCGTCCGGATTCACGCCAGGTGGCCAACGCCGGCCGTCATGGACCCGTCACGCCCGCCGGGGGCGAGTAGTGGTCACCTCACGTGTGAATTCGTACAGGTCGGCGCAGGAGGAGCCCGCGCCCGCCCACGCGGTCCTGGCAGCGGCCGCCGCGGCGCCGCTATGCTGAGCGCCGCATGGGTATCGGTCTCACGAACAGGAGCAGCGATTGATCAGCACCGGCGACGTCAAGAAGGGCGTCATCATCGAGCTCGACGGCCAGCTCATGAAGGTCCTCGACTGGAGCCACATCAAGATGGCGCGTGGCTCGGCGCAGGTCCGCATGAAGCTCCAGAACGTGCGCAAGGGCGACATCGTGGAGCGGACCTTCCAGGCCGGGACCCGCTGGCCGCGCGCCCGGGTCGAGCAGCGCAAGGCGCAGTACCTCTACTCCGACGGCGACGCCTTCCACTTCATGGACACCGAGACGTACGACCAGTTCGCCCTCTCCATGCAGATGCTCGGCGACGACGCCCGCTACCTGAAGGAGAACACCGACGTCTTCCTGTCGATGCACGAGGGCGAGGTGCTCGGCCTCGACCTGCCGGTGACCGTCGATCTTCTCGTGACCCAGACGGAGCCGGGCTTCGCCGGCGACACGGCGACCGGCGCGAAGAAGGCCGCGATCGTCGAGACCGGGCTCAGCGTCCAGGTGCCGCTGTTCGTCGAGGAGGGCGACGTGCTCCGGATCGACACCCGGACCGGTGAGTACGTCACGCGCGTCCAGTAGCGCCGCCCGCCCGGTCTCACCTGTACCCTGAGCCGGTGAGCGCCGAACAGCGATCCCTCTGGGACCAGGCCCCGCCCGAGGTCGACACCGCGGCGGACACCGCCGCCGAAACCACCGCCGAGCCGATGCCGCGGCGCGCCACCGCCGCGCCACGCTCGACTCCGCGGATCCTGCGCGTCACGGACCTCAACCGCCGCGTCCGCTCCCTCCTCGACACCGACGCCGTCCTGGCCGACGTATGGGTCGAGGGCGAGGTGAGCCAGCCGTCGTTTCCTCCATCGGGGCATTGCTTCTTCACGCTCAAGGATGCGAACAGCCAGGTTCGCTGTGCCCTGTTCCGTGAGGAGCTGGCCCGCGCGGTGGTGCGTCCGGCGCACGGGATGAACGTCATCGTCCACGGCCGGGTGCGCGCCTACGAGCCCCAGGGCGTGTACCAGCTCTACGTCGAGTCCGTCACGCCGGCCGGCGCCGGCGACCTCCATGCGCGCTACGAGGCGCTGCGCGCCGAG
>DATLGA010000085.1:0-6901 GCA_035540715.1 Candidatus Limnocylindrales bacterium
GCTGTAGCCGGTGCCGAAGTCGTCGAGCGCGAGGTGCACGCCGAGCGCCTTGAGCGCGCGGAGCTGGGCTTCGTCGTCCTGCATGAGGCCGGTCTCGGTCAGCTCCAGGATCAGCTGGTCGGCCGGCAGGCCGGTCGACGACAGCGCCAGGCCGACCCACTCCACCATGGCCGGCTCGCGCAGCTGGCGCGCGGAGACGTTGACGCTGCAGTGCACCGGCCGCCCGGCGGTCTCGCTCCACGCGACGGTCTGCCGGCAGGCCTGCTCGAGGACCCAGTTGCCGATGGGGACGATGAGGCCGGTCTCCTCGGCCAGCGGGATGAACTCGGCGGGCTGCACCTCGCCACGCGTCGCGTGCCGCCAGCGCAGGAGCGCCTCGAAGCCGATGAGACGGCCGTCCCGGAGCGCATACACCGGCTGGTACCGCACGCGCAGCTCACCGCGCTCGACGGCGCGCTGCAGGTCGGCGCGAAGCTCGAGGCGCGCCATCGCGGCGGAGTGCATGCTGGCCTCGAACCGCTCGGCGCGCGCCTTGCCCCGGCCCTTGGCGGTGTACATCGCCACGTCGGCGTTGCGCATGAGCTCGTCCGCGCTGCGGGCCTCGGGTGACGAGAAGGCCACGCCGATGGACGCGCTGAGATGGACCTGGATGCCGCCGATCTCGAACGGTCGCCGCAGCGCGTCGAGGATGCGCTCGCAGACCGCGTCGGCCAGTCGCTCATCGGCCTCCTCGAGCAGGATGGCGAACTCGTCGCCGCCGATGCGCGAGACGGTGTCCTCCGGCCGCAGGCAGCCCCGCAGCCGCTCCGCGACCGCGATCATGGCCTGGTCGCCGGCACCGTGCCCGAGGCTGTCGTTGATCGTCTTGAAGTCGTCGACGTCCATGATCAGGACCGCCAGGTCGGCGAAGGAGCGGCGGGCCAGTGCGTGCTGCGCGCGGTCGAGGAACAGGGCACGGTTGGCGAGGCCGGTCAGCGGATCGTGGAACGCGTCGTGGACCAGCTGGCGCTCGAGCGCCTTGCGCTCGGTGATGTCGCGGTAGTTCACCACGATGCCGCCGACCACCGGGTCGTCGACGAGGTTCCAGCCCGATGCCTCGACGACGCGCCACGAGCCGTCGAGGTGGCGCGCCCGCAGCTCGACGGTCCGGGTCGCGCCGGCGGTCGTGGCGATCTCGGCCAGGGTCGAGGCCACGAAGGAGGCGTCGTCGGGATGGATGAGCTCGAGCATCGAGCGCCCGACTCGCTGCTCCGGCTCGTAGCCGAGGACCGCGGCGACGGCCGGGCTCTGGTACTGGACGATGCCGTCGGTGCCCAGGATGAGGAACACGTCGGTCGAGTGGCGGAGCAGCGCGTGGAGGCGCTGCTCGCTGGCGCGGAGGTCCGTCAGCGCGTCGCGCTCGCCCTGCGCCGCTTCCATGGCGGCCTGCGCGATCTCGTCGCGGTCGCGCAGCAGGATCGTCTGACGCACGACGGCGATCACGAGCACGAGGGCCAGGATCATGTCGGTGGCCAGCGCCACGAGATCCTCGCCGTGCTCGTGCGGCCGGAACTCGTTGGCGACGAGGATGAGCGGCGCCACGCCGACCGCCGCGATCGGCAGGAGGCCGCGCAGCCGGCGAGCCCGCTCGCGGTACGCGGGGTCCGAATCGACCTCACGCGTCCACGTCGCGGCGCCGTATGCGGCCACGAGCTGGCCGGTCACGACGAGGACGGTGAGGGCGAGGCCGACGCCTCCGGTTGCGAACGAGCCCCAGGCCTGCGCCAGCCCGAAGACGAGGAGCCCGCAGATGACGGCCCCCCAGCCATGGAAGCCGCGACGCGGCGTGAGGGCCAGGCCCAGGACCGCCAGCGCGCCGAAGAGGCCCATGAACAGCCCGCTCTGAGCCACCGGCGCGATGAGCGTCGGCGTGGTGATGAGGTCCTCGCCGAGCACGAAGAGGACCGCGGCGGCCAGTGCCGCGAAGACCGCCGCCGAATCCAGCGCGATCGCGATCGCCTCGCTGCGCGCAAATCGCCCGCCGACGAGCAGCGGCCACACTCGCAGCGCCAGCGCCCCCATGACGGCGAGCAGGGCGAGCTCGACGGCGAGCGGCAGCGTGGTGCCGGCGAGCAGGGCGGACGTCCTCAGGACGTGGAGGAGGACCCACGTCAGCGCCGTGTGCAGGACGGCCAACCGGAAGGTTCGGTCCGCCGGCTCGGCGACCCGCCATCCGTGGAAGATGACGATCGTCGCCGCGATCGCCCCGAGCAGCAGGAGGAGCTCGGTGGCGATCAGATCGGCGCCGGGCGAGGGGAGCGTGAGGACCATGCCGAGCGGCGCCAGCGCGACGGCACCGGCGACGAGAGCCACCCGTGCCGTTTCCGACACGGCTGATCGGGACGCCGGGTGCGCGGAGTGTGCGCCTCGCTCGATGGCGGCCAGCGCCTCACCGGAAGGTGACATCGAGCCGGAGGCTAGGTCCCGTGGCCCGATCGGGCCATGGTCCTATCGGGCTACCGCACGACGACGAGCGAGACCGCCAGCACGACCGCCGCCGCGGCCACGCCACCGGCGAGCAGCACGTCGACGCGGGAGCGCGGATGGAAGTCGGCCGTCTCGATCTCCCGTTGCGTGCGGAGGAACCGATAGGCCGCCAGGACCGATGCGAGGCCGCCGACGAGCACGAGGACGACGCTGATCGCCGTGAGGATCGGGTCGGGCGGGGCTCCTTCCTCCACGAGCAGCCGACCGACCACGAAGCCGAGGCCGATGATCGTCAGCGCCGTTCGCACCCACGCGAGCAGGGTGCGCTCGTTGGCGAGGTGGTCGCGCACCGTCGCGTCGGAGGAGGGCGGCGACGGTGTGGCGGCCGCGGGCGCGGCGGTGGCGGATCGGTCCTCGTCGTTCATCGGCCTGCACGATACACGTCGATGCCCGGCCCGACGGGCTGCTAGGCTGCCGGGCGCATGCCACCGATCCGCCGCACGGCCACGCATCTCGCCCAGGGTCTTGCCATGGGCGCCGCCGACGTCGTCCCGGGGGTCAGCGGGGGAACCGTGGCGCTGGTGGTGGGCATCTACGAGCGCCTCATCCATTCGGTCCGGGCCGGCGCGTCCGGCCTCTTTCATCTCGTTCGGCTCGACTTCGCCACCACGCGACGCCGGCTCGGCGAGGTCGAGTGGGCACTCGTGCTGCCGTTGGGCGCCGGGATTCTCGTCGCGCTCTACATCGGCTCGCGGATCGTGCCCGAGCTGCTCGAGACCTACCCGGTCCAGGTCCGTGCCCTCTTCTTCGGCCTCATCCTCGGGTCGCTCGTCATCCCGCTGCGCAGGATGCGGTCGATCGGCCCCGCGGAGCTGGCGCTGATGGCGGCCGCGGCCGTGGCGGCGTTCTTCCTGGTCGGGTTGCCGCCGGCGGAGATCGCCGACCCGTCGCTCCTCCTCGTCTTTCCGTTCGCCGCGATCGCGATCTGCGCGATGATCCTGCCCGGCGTGAGCGGCGCCTTCCTCCTGCTCGTGCTCGGGATCTACCGTCCGACGCTCGAGGCGCTGGCACACTTCGATCTGCCGTACGTCGCGGTCTTCGTCGCGGGTGCGGCGGTCGGCCTGGGCCTCTTCTCCAGGCTGCTCGAGTGGCTGCTCGAGCATCATCACGAGTGGACGATGGCCGCGCTGGTCGGCTTGATGGCCGGCTCGCTGCGTGCCCTGTGGCCGTGGCTCGCCGCGGACCGCGGGATCCTGGCGCCGCCGGACGGCCCATCACTGGCGGTGGCCGCGGGCCTCGCCGCCCTGGGCGCGATCGTGGTCCTCGCTGCCGCCTGGTTCACGAGGCACGAGCTGGCGGAACGACCGCTGGTCCGATAGCTCCCGGCCACCATTGGCATCCGACCTGCGGTGGCTCACCGCGTGAACAGAGTAGCCCTGGCCCTGGTGGTCACCCTTGCCCTGGTCGGCAGCGCCTGCGCGACCGATGACGAGACCGGCGAGACCGGCGTCCTGACACCGGCGCCGACCGAGAGCCCCACGCCGACCGAGGAGGGCCAGGTCGACGACCCGGCCGGCACGCCGCCGGAGGGCCACATCCCCGATCCCGACTCGTGCGATGGCGAGATCGGCGCGATCGAGGTCGAGGACGTCACCGTGCCCGACCACGCGAGCTGCACGCTCGAGGGCACGACGGTGCACGGCAACATCGAGGTCGGCAGCGATGCGAGCCTCGAGGCACGCAGCGTCTCGGTCGACGGAGACATCCAGGCCGAAGGAGCGCTCTCGGTGAACGTGGTCGATTCGACGGTCGAGGGCAACGTCCAGCTCGAGGAGGGCGGCCGGTCGAAGGTGTCGGGCACGACGATCGACGGCGATCTCCAGTGGAGCGGCCTGGAAGACACGCTCGAGGCAACCGACAACACCATCGACGGCAACCTGCAGGCCAACGACAACACCGGCGGGCTCACGATTCGCGGCAACACGATCGGCGGCAACCTCGAGTGCGAGGACAACGACCCGGCGCCGGAGGGCGGCGACAACGAGGTCGACGGGGATCGCGAGGGCCAGTGCGCCGAGCTCTGATCGGACGCTGAGCTCCGTCGGTCATTCGTCCTACTGGCCCTGAATCGTTCGACCATGGCCGCCTGCCGAGCCCGGCCATAGCATGCCGGCATGCCGCTCCGCGTCCTTCAGCTCGTGCTTGCCGTTGCCCTCGGCGCCGGCAGCGCCCTCGCGCTCGATCCTGCGCCGGCGCACGCCGCGACGTTCAGTGACATCGCCGACTCGAAGTTCCGCGCCGACATCGAGTGGCTGGCGGCCGCAGGGCTGACGAAGGGCTGCGGCGACGGCAAGTACTGCCCCGACGCGGTGGTCACGCGTGGCCAGATGGCCACGTTCCTGGTCCGCATGTTCGGGTACACCGCCCAGCCGTCGTCGGATCCGTTCAGCGACGACAACGGCACGCTTCACGAGCCGCGCATCAACATCCTGTACGCCAGCGGAATCACGTCGGGCTGCGCGCCCTCCAGGTTCTGCCCGAATGCGGCCGTCAGCCGCGGGCAGATGGCGACCTTCCTGTCGCGGGCGCTCGGCCTGCGCTTCGGCGCGGGCAACGACTACTTCGCCGATGACGACGGCACCAAGCACGAGATCAACCTGGACCGGCTCTTCTTCGCCGGCGTCACCCGCGGCTGCGGGAGCGGCGATCGGGTCTGCCCGAACGGCTCGGTGACGCGCGGACAGATGGCGGCCTTCCTGCGTCGCGCTGCCGCGCCCGCCCCGATCGCGGTGCCGGGCGTCTCCGATGCCGTCACCCACTCGACGCCGATCACCCTCTCCTTCACCGGTCCTGCACGGTTCCGCGGGGTCACGTTCGGCTCGGACGGCGCATCGGCGTCGCTGGCCAAGACGTTCGGCACGATCGTGCCGGCGGGCGCGAAGGCCGATCGCACCCAGCTCGTCAGCGGCGTCCGGTACGCGCGGCTCGTGGACGGGCCGATGGCGGGCGCGTGGATCAAGGTCGACGGCACGCTGACCCGGGCGCTGGGCCGCGCGCCGGCACCGCCGACCTGCCGCTACGACGACATCCTGACCAGCCGGCGCGCGTACGAGCAGCACCCGATCACCCTGCTCGACACGATCTACATGCTTCCCTCGACGTACGCGCCGGGCGACCTGAGCGACACGGGGAACTACGCCCTCAACGGCGGGTATCGCGTGCGCTCGATCATCGGCTCCGACCTTGCCGCGATGGCGCGGGATGCCCGCGCCGCCGGTGCGCCGATCCAGGTGGTCAGCGCCTACCGCAGCTACGCGCAGCAGGAGGCAACCTTCAACCACTGGGTCAGTGTCGGCGGCTACGAGCACGCGCTGCTCACGAGCGCCCGGCCCGGCCATTCCGAGCACCAGTTGGGCACGACGATCGACGTCACCTCCGAGGGCGGTGCCGCTCCGTGGAACTACGCCGATTGGGCGACGACCGCGGCCGGCTCGTGGATGAAGAACAACGCCTGGAAGTACGGCTTCGTCATGACCTACCCGAAGGGCAAGACCTCGGTGAGCTGCTACGACTACGAGTCATGGCACTACCGATACGTCGGCAAGCCGATCGCCGCCGCCGTCCGCTCCTCCGGCATGACTCTTCGCGAGGCCATCTGGGCTGCGTACGGTCCGTAGCACGACCGCAGAGGGCCGCCGTTCGGTCCGCCATCGCCGTCACTCCTCACGAATCGCCGATCTCTCGGTCGCGGCGTGCCATCTCCGCGGTCGCGGCGTGCCATCTCCGCGGTCGTGGGGTGCCATCTATGGGGGTTTTCGTGTCAACCCTCACGCGCCAGGACGTGATCCTGACATCTATGCGCTGCAGGACGGCCAGACGGCGCTTGGCAGGCGCCCCCACGCCGTGCGGCGGGCCATAGATGGAGAGGAACCCGTCACCGACCAACTTCGCGACGCTCCTCGCGCCATAGAAAGGGCGGACCTTGGCGGCGCTCCGGGAGCAAGCGCCGCTTCACCGGACACCGCCCCCGGACGAATGGCACCCACGCCGGTACGATGGACCCGACATGGCCGATCAGATGCGCGTGGCGATCACCGGCGGCGACGGCTCGGTCGCGACGGTGATCCGTCACCATCTCGGCGACCGGTTCCAGCTCGTGCCGCTCTCCCGCGACGAGGCGGACGTGACCGATTTGGCGGCGCTCGAGCGCGCCTTCCAGGGAGCCGACGCGGTCGTCCACCTCGGCGCCAACCCGAACGTGGATGCGGAGTGGGACGAGCTTCGCGAGCCGAACCTGGCCGGCGCCTACAACGCCTTCGAGGCCGCGCGACGGACCGGTGTCCGGAGGGTCGTCTTCGCGAGCTCGAACCACGCGATGGGCATGTACCTGACCGATGACGACCGCTTCGCCGATCCTCGGCATCCGCGAGAGGTG
>DATLGA010000086.1:0-8747 GCA_035540715.1 Candidatus Limnocylindrales bacterium
GCGCCACGCATCGCTTCCGCTTCGGACTGCGAACGGGGACCATCTCGGTGGCACGCTCAGCGTGCCACCGAAGGGCGGCCAGGAGGGGGTCCAGCGCGGGCATCCGGCTAGCGGCCGGCGGTCAGGACGTCGACGAGGTGACATCGGCTCGGCAGCTGGGCCTCAGCGCCGCGACACCACGGTGTGCGGCTCAGCGCTCGTCAGTCCAGCGCGCCGGCCGGCAGGATGTATCGCGACGGCGCGGACGGGCTTGCGGCGCCGATGGTGCGCCAGCCCGCTTCGTGAAGTCCGTGCCGCACCGCTGGCGGCGGTGTGGCTTCGGCCTGCGCGCCGTGGGCGAACATCCACTCGAAGACCGAGTCCGATCCGCTGCCTTCGGCGACGATCGCGACACGCTCGACGACGCTGCCGCCGGAGGGATGCACGCGCGCGAGGCGGTGAAGCAGCTGGCGTATCGCGTCGTCGTCCACGCCGCTGACAGTAGTCGATGAGCGACGCTCGCGCCGATCATCGGACGGCTCATACCAAACCGGCACGCCGATGCGCTCGGCTGGGCCGGCTCCGATCAGTGGCCGTCCGCTCAAGGACCCCGAGCCGAGCCATGCTGACCGGCCGTCGACGACGCCGTGCGCGTCGCGATCTGCGCCGCCGTTGAAATACCATGCTCGTCGAGCCCACGACGGACGCGACGGACGCGTCGGGCGCAGGGTTCAACCTGAACACGTGACAGACGGCTATGAACCCCTCACCGAGGCCCTCGTGCGTGCAGCCCAGCGTGGGGACTGGAGCCTCGATCGGCTGCTGCGATTCGCGGACATGGGGTTCGCCCCCGCGATCAGCCTGCTGGTCGGCGGCAGATGGATCGAGGGGATCCTGTCGACGGAGGAGGACTGGGCAGACCGACTCGACGCCGATGTCGATGCGGGCATCGGCTGGGCCTCTGCACGCACGGCCGCTGAGTTCGGGCCGATCAGCGACCCGGCAGAGGTCCCGCAGGACGCGCCGATGGTCGGCGTCATCGAGGAGTTTCGGCAGACGTTCCGCCAGAACAACTTCCGGCAGTTCGTCGACGACCGGCGGGCCGTGGAGGCCGCGCTGGCGCAGAGACTCGAGGCGCTGGGTGACGACGAGGAGCTCACCGCCGAAGAGCAGCGGGAGATCGACGCGCTGTCGGACCCGCTGGCGATCATCACGCTGCGAGACGTGATCATCGAGGGAACGATCCCCGCGAACAACCGCGCGCGGCCGATGCTGCGCGTCCTCCGCGCACATGTGGAGGCATGGCATCTCGGCCGCTCGGCCGCGATCCCAACCGGGCCGGGCGCGGCCTGAGCTCAGCGTCCGGGAGTGCGGACGCTTCGTTACTTGCGTTTCAGCAAAATCCCGCTGGCCGCCGCAAGAACCGCAGGGCTCGACCGGCGACAGTCAGCGCACAGAGCCTGATACACGCGCTCGCGGTAGGCTGTGACCGTTGGTCTCAGTAGAGGGCGTCAGGCTGTTGGCCTGCGTCCTCGCGTCGCTCTCCGGTGCCCCGAAGGCACCATCCGGCTTCGATTGCAAGTCGCACAAACGTCGAGCGGGAGTTGTGACGCATGAGGCCGCGCGATGCGGCGGCCGTCCGCACGCATTCGCAGATCAGGAGGACCAGCGCCCCGCTGGCCTCTTCGCCACCCATCAAGGAGCAGCTCATGAGCATTGCCGACAAGGCTCGAAAGATCCCCGGAGTCGCAGCCCTCGAGGGCGCCATCACCGGCGTCATCTCCAACGAGCAGGACCTACCGATCAAGGACTATGAGAAGCAGACCGCTGCTGACATCACGGCGAAGCTCAAGGGCTTCAGCCAGCGTGAGCTGCGCATGATCGACGCCTACGAGCGCAAGCACGAGAACCGCACGACGATCACCGACAAGATCGCCAAGCTGACCGGCGACGAGCCGTGGTCTGGCTATGACGAGCAGAGCGTGGACGCGATCACGAAGGCCCTTCGCGAGGCCGACACCGAAACGGCCCAGTCCGTCCGCGCCTACGAGCGCGAGCGCAAAGCCCGAGCCGGCGTGCTCGAGGCTGCTGACCAGCGCATCAGCAGCTAGCGCGCAGGCCGCGCCACCGCCTTGCGCGCGGGTCGCCCGTGACCGTCGCGGGCGACCCGCTGGATTGCTGCACGGTCGGGCGAGCCGGTGCGGGCGCGCAGGTCGAGGTCGATCAGCCAGTGCCCGCCGTCGATCCGCACCGGACAGCACCCACCGATGATCGGTGGATCCGGGCCTAGCCAGCCGCCGCGCTTGAAGCCCGCGTCGCGAGCGACGCCACGCCGGGCTCGGGCGTCGCGCGGGTCCAGCAGCCGGCTATTGTGCCGCTCGTGAGGGATGAGGCGGCTGTGTCGAAGCTCGGCGTGATGACCCACCGCCAGCGCGAGCGCGGCCGCTTCCCGGCAGGCGCGGTGGGCGGCTTCACGTTCGACCGCATCGATCCCGTGATCGTCGTCCCAGAGTAGGCCGAGCTACCGGCGAAATGGGGTCCTCGGAGGGGAACGCCAGCTTCACGCGCGTCGCGATCGTCAACCGGGGCGAGGCCGCTGTGCGCCTCATCCGCGCGGTGCGCGAGCTGAACCTGCAGCACGGGTTCGGGATGCGGACGATCGCCTTTCACACGGAGGCCGAGCGGCGGGCGATGTTCGTGCTCGAGGCCGACGAGGCCGTGGTCATCGGCGGGCAGAGCCCCTACCTCGACCACGGCGAGCTCGAACGGGCGCTGCGCGAGAGCCGGGCTGACGCTGCCTGGGTGGGCTGGGGCTTCGTCGCCGAGGATCCCGCCTTCGCCGAGCTGTGCGCGCGCATCGGCGTCGTCTTCGTCGGCCCGCCGCCCGACGTCATGCGCCGCCTGGGCGACAAGATCGGCGCCAAGCTGTTCGCCGAGGAGGTGGGCGTCCCCGTCGCCGCCTGGAGCCGGACCCCGGTGGACACCGTGGAGGCCGCCGTCGAGGTCGCCCGGGAGATCGGCTACCCGGTCATGCTCAAGGCCCGGGCCGGCGGGGGCGGGCGCGGTATCCGGGTCGCCGCCTCCGAGGAGGAGCTGGCGGCGGCGTTCGAGCGCGCCCGCGGCGAGGCGCTGCGCTCCTTCGGCGATGCAGCGATCTTCATCGAGCGCCGCATCACGGGCGCGCACCACGTCGAGGTTCAGATCATCGCCGACGACCATGGCACCGTCTGGGCCGCGGGCGTGCGCGACTGCTCGATCCAGCGTCGCAACCAGAAGGTCATCGAGGAGTCGAGCTCGCCTGCCCTGAGCGCCGACGAGGAGCGCGAGCTGCGCGTCGCCGCGGTGAACCTGGCCGGGTCGGCCGGCTACCGCAATGCCGGCACCGTCGAGTTCCTCTACGAACCCGAGCAGAAGAGCTTTGCCTTCCTCGAGGTCAACCCCCGCCTCCAGGTGGAGCACCCGGTGACGGAGATGACGACCGGGCTGGACATCGTGAAGCTCCAGCTCCATGTCGCCCGCGGCGGCCGCCTGGAGGGGGACGCCCCGGCGGCGACCGGCCATGCGATCGAGGCCCGGCTCAACGCCGAGGATCCCGAGCGGGACTTCGCCCCGTCCCCGGGGACGGTCGAGCTCCTCAGGCTTCCCTCCGGCCCGGGCGTCCGCGTCGACACGGGCATCGCGGAGGGTGATGGCGTCCTCCCGGAGTACGAGTCGATGATCGCCAAGGTGATCGGCTGGGGGCGTGACCGAGCCGAGGCGAGGGCGCGGCTGCTGCGAGCGCTCGGCGAGATGACCGTGCTGATCGGTGGGGGAACGACGAACAAGGCCTTCCTGCTCGAGCTCCTCGACCGTCCGGAGATGATCGGCGGCACCGCCGACACCGGCTGGCTCGACCGTCTCGTCACCGCCGGCGAGCACATCCCGATGCGGCACGCCGACATCGCGCTGCTGGCCGCCGCGATCGACACCTACGACGCCGATGAGCAGATCGAGCGCAGCGGCTTCTATGCCGCCGCGAGTCGCGGCCGGCCCCAGGCCAGCCACGAGATCGGCCGCACGGCCGAGCTCACCCACCACCGGCAGACCTACCGGCTGGCGGTTGCGCAGGTCGCACCCCGCCGCTACAGGATCGAGGCCGGCGGCGCGGCCGTAGACGTCGGCGTCGAGCCCCTCCGGCGCTCTCAGAGCCGGCTTTCGATCGCCGGACGAACCTTCAAGGTCACCTCGGTCACGTATGGCCCCGACCACCTGGTGGAGGTCGACGGCGTCGCACATCGCGTCTCGCAAGACGAGGGCGGCGTGATCCGGGCGCCGGCGCCGGCGCTCGTCGTGGCCGTGAACGTGGCCGTCGGCGACGAGGTGCAGGCAGGCGCGCCGGTCGCGCTGCTCGAGGCGATGAAGATGGAGATGACGATCGTCAGCACGCATGCGGGGCGCGTGCGAGAGGTCCTCGTGGACGGCAACGTCCACGTCGACGCGGGCGCTGCGCTCCTGCGCGTCGAGCCGGAGGCCGGGGACGGCGCGGCGGCGCCCCACGCGCCGCGGATCGATCTCGGCGAGCTGGGCGCCGCCGCCGAGCACGACCCCGACCTCGGCGCGCGCGAGCACCTCGATGCGCTGCGCAGCCTGATCATGGGCTTCGACATGAGCGCGGGCGAAGCGCGCCGGCTCGTCGCCCGCTTCGAGCGGGCTCGCAGCGAGCTGCCTGCCGACGATCCCGAGCTGCTGCACGGCGAGCTCGCGATCCTCGAGATCTTCGCCGACCTGGCCGAGCTGTCGCGTAACTGGCCGGCCGGCGAGGGGGAGCAGCTCGAAGCAGAGGAAGGCGAACGCGTCCGCAACCCGCGCGAGCACCTGCGCTCCTACCTGCGCTCGCTCGACGTCGAGCGCGAGGGGCTGCCGCAGACGTTCCGCGCCAGGCTCGCGCGGGCGCTGGCCCATTACGGCGTGCACCACCTCGAGCGCAGCCCCGAGCTCGAGGAGGCGGTCTACCGGATCTTCCTCGCCCACCAGCGCGCGCCGTCCCAGCTGCCGGCCGTGATGGCCCTTCTCGACCAGCGCCTGCGGCACGCCGATGCGCTGCCGGAGCGCCTGCGCGACGAGTTCCGCGCGACGCTCGACCGGCTCGTCGTCGCGACACAGCTGCGCCACCCCGCCGTCGGCGAGCTCGCCCGCAGCGTGCGCTTCCGCGTCTTCGACCAGCCCCTCCTCGAGCAGGCCCGTGACAGGGCCTTCGGAGCCGTGCGCGAGCAGCTCAGCTACCTCGTCGCCCATCCGGAGGCTCCCGACTACGCGGAGCGCATCGAGTCGCTCGTCGCCAGCCCGCACACGCTGATCCGGCTGCTGGGGGAGCGGATCGGCGTGCAGGAGGGCCACGAGCCGATGGTGGAGCTGCTCACCCGCCGCCACTACAGGATCCGCCGG
Source organism: Candidatus Limnocylindrales bacterium (assembly GCA_035540715.1). Lineage (GTDB taxonomy): Bacteria > Chloroflexota > Limnocylindria > QHBO01 > QHBO01 > JACDBZ01. Next base: position 5,404 of record DATLGA010000086.1, read on the forward strand.
CTCGAGGATGTGTCGTCGGGGCGGCACGACGGACGGCAGTTCGTCACCGCCCACTACGACCACGACGGCCGGCGCGTCGAGCTCGTCACGACGCTGACCGAGTTCTCCGAGCTGCCCGCGGCCGCGTCGGCGGTCGCCGCGCTCGTGCCCGACGATCCCGCCTCGGACGCGGTCGTCGACTTCTACCTCTCCTGGAGCGAGCCACCGCCCGACGCCGACGCGATGGCCGCCGAGCTCGGCGCGGTCCTCGGCGCGGCGCAACTGCCGCCGGCGGTGCGGCAGGTGGCGGTCGCCGTGAGCAGCCGGGGCGGCGCCGAAGTCGATCACTTCACGTTCCGGCCGGCCGATGGCGCCCTCGCCGAGGATCGGATCGCCCGCGGGCTGCACCCGATGATCGCGCAGCGACTGGACCTCTGGCGACTGGCAAACTTCGACGTGACGCGCCTGCCGACGGTCGAGGACGTCTACCTCTACCACTGCGTCGGCCGTGAGAACCCCGCCGATGAGCGTCTCGTCGCGCTGGCGGAGGTGCGCGATCTGACCCCGGTGCGAGACGCCGCGGGCCGGGTCACCGCCCTGCCCGAGACCGAGCGTCTGCTCGCCGCGTGCCTCGACGGCATCCGCCGCTTCCAGGTCCAGCGCCCTTCCCGCAAGCGGCTGCACGCAAACCACGTGCTGCTCTCCGTATGGCCGCTCCTCGACGTGCCGCTCGACGAGCTGCGGTCGGTCATCCGGACGCTCGCTCCGCTGACTGCCGGGCTCGGGCTCGAGGATGTCGTGATCGAGGCGCGTCTCGGCGCTGCCCCGGACGACGAGCCGCGCACGATGGCGCTCGCCTTCTCCTACCAGCCCGGTGAGGGGGTCACGCTGTCCGTCGAGGAGCCCGCGACGGAGCCCCTCCCGCCGCTCGACGAGTACGCCCAGAAGGTGCTTCAGGCCCGGCGCCGCGGGACGGTCTACCCGTACGAGCTCATCCCCCTGCTGATGCGCGAAGGCGGGACGTTCACCGAGTACGACCTCGACGAGGACGGCCGTCTCGTGGCGGTGCAGCGTCCCTTCGGCGCCAACAGCAGCGGGATCGTCGTCGGCGTGGTGCGGACGATCACCGACCGCTACCCGGAGGGAATGGCGCGCGTCGTGCTCTTCGGCGATCCGACGAAGGCGCTGGGCGCGATCGCCGAGCCCGAGGCCGTTCGCATCATCCGGGCGCTCGCGCTCGCCGAGGAGATGCAGGTGCCCGTCGAGTGGCTCGCCGTGTCGGCGGGGGCGAAGATCTCGATGGACAGCGGCACGGAGAACATGGACTGGGTCTCACGCGTGCTGCGCCGCCTGATCACGTTCACGCAGGCACGCGGCGAGGTCAACGTCGTCGTCGCCGGGATCAACGTCGGCGCTCAGCCGTACTGGAACGCGGAGGCGACGATGCTGCTGCACACGCGCGGCATCCTCGTCATGACGCCCGACAGCGCCATGGTGCTCACCGGCAAGCAGGCATTGGACTACTCGGGCGGCGTCTCCGCCGAGGACAACTTCGGGATCGGCGGCTACGACCGGATCATGGGTCCCAACGGTCAGGCCCAGTACTGGGCTGAGGATCTGTCCGCGGCGTGCGATGTGCTGTTCGCCCATTACGAGCACACGTACGTCGCGCCTGGCGAGCGGTTCCCGCGGCGAGCGCCGACGACCGACCCCGTCGACCGCGACGTTCGCAGCTTCCCGCACCCCGCTACGACCAGCGACTTCCAGACCGTGGGCGACATCTTCTCGATGCAGACCAACCCCGAGCGCAAGAAGCCCTTCGACATCCGGACGGTGATGCGAGCCGTCGCCGACCAGGACCACCCGCCACTCGAGCGCTGGGCAGCGATGGCGGACGCCGAGAGCGCCGTCGTGTTCGACGCCCACCTGGGTGGCCATCCGGTGACGATGCTCGGCATCGAGTCGCGCGCGGTGCGCCGCCGCGGCTTCCTGCCCGCCGACGGACCCGACCAGTGGACGGCGGGAACGCTCTTTCCGCGCTCCTCCAAGAAGGTGGCCCGCGCCGTCAACGCCGCCAGCGGCAGCCGCCCCGTGGTGGTGCTGGCCAATCTCTCGGGCTTCGACGGCTCGCCGGAATCGCTGCGTAACCTGCAGCTCGAGTACGGTGCCGAGATCGGTCGAGCGGTCGTAAACTTCGACGGCCCGATCGTCTTCTGCGTCGTCTCTCGCTATCACGGAGGAGCATTCGTCGTCTTCTCCGGAACGCTCAACGACACGATGGAGGTGATCGCGGTCGAGGGTTCGTACGCGTCGGTGATCGGCGGCGCTCCGGCGGCCGCGACGGTCTTCGCGCGCGACATCGCCAAGCGCACCGACGCCGACCCCCGCGTGGTCGAGCTCGAGGAGCGCCTGGAGGAGGTGGACGACGACGAGCGTGCCCGGCTCCGGGCCGAGCTGGCCGACGTGAGGGCGACGGTGCGCTCGCAGAAGCTCGGCGAGGTGGCGGCCGAGTTCGACCGCGTCCACAGCGTCGAGCGGGCGCTGCGCGTCGGTTCGATCGACGCCATCATCCCTGCCGATCGCCTGCGGCCCCACGTCATCGAGGCGGTGCAGCGCGGCATGCGTCGGACGCTCGGACGAGGCTGAGTCAGCCAATGTTGCGGACGAACGGAAAGCTGCTGGTCGCCAACCGCGGTGAGATCGCGATCCGCATCTTCCGCGCCGCGGCCGAGCTCGGGCTGCAGACCGTGGCCGTCTACTCGCGCGAGGACCGCTTCGCGCTGCATCGCTTCAAGGCCGACGAGTCCTACCTCGTGGGTAGGGGCAAAGAGCCTGTGCAGGCCTACCTGGGGATCGAGGAGATCGTGCAGGTGGCCGTCGACGCCGGCGTCGACGCCATCCACCCGGGCTACGGCTTTCTGTCGGAGAACCCCGAGCTGGCCGCGGCCTGCGTGGCTGAGGGCATCGTGTGGATCGGCCCGCCGGCCTCGGTCATGGAGGGACTCGGCGACAAGCTGTCCGCCCGCGCGCTGGCCGAGCGCGCGGGCGTGCCCGTCATGCCGGCCACGGGACCGCTGCCGGACGACGAGCGCGAGGTGCAGCGGCTCGGCGCCGACGTGGGGTTCCCGCTGATGGTCAAGGCGAGCTGGGGCGGCGGCGGGCGCGGCATGCGCGTGGTCCGCGACGAGTCCGACCTCGTCGAGCAGGTGGCCGCGGCGCGCCGGGAGGCGCGCGCCGCCTTCGGGCGCGAGGAGGTCTTCCTCGAGCGCCTCGTGGAGCGGGCACGTCACCTCGAGGTCCAGATCCTGGCCGACGAGTCCGGCGACGTGGTGCACCTCTACGAGCGTGACTGCACGGTGCAGCGA
>DATLGA010000087.1:0-6395 GCA_035540715.1 Candidatus Limnocylindrales bacterium
ACGAACGTCGCCGAGCTCCGGCCGCGCATCGGCTACCTGAGCCCGGCGCTGGCGCACGAGATCCCCGAGCAGCTGACGCCGCGCCAGGTGGTCGACGCGGCGCAGGCCGGTGCCATCTTCCCGTGGTATGTCGCGCCCGAGCGGATGGATCGCGCCCGCACGGAGGCGGCGCTGGACCAGGCCGGCATGGGTGACGCCCCCGAGCGCCCGTTCGCCACGTTCTCCTCGGGCGAGCAGCTTCGGATCCAGCTCGCCCGCGCGCTGGTCACCGAGCCGCGGGCGCTGCTGCTCGACGAGCCGATGGCGTCGCTCGACATCGGCGGACGAGAGACGCTCGTCTCCACGCTGTCCAGCCTGGCCGCCGGACCGATCCCGGCCGTCGTCGTCGTCCTCCATCGGCTCGAGGACATCCCGCCGGGATTCACGCATGCGCTCCTCGTGCGCGACGGACGCGTCGTGGCTGCCGGTCCACTCGACGAGGTCGTCGAGGAGGGACCGCTGTCGGCGTGCTTCGGCCTGCCGCTGGCCGTGTCGCGAGCGGACGGCCGGCTGAGCAGTCGCGCAGCCGGCGATTAGCCGGGACCGTCGAGCTCCGCGACGACGGTGACCGGCGAGCCGTCGGAGCCGGGGATGAACAGCGGCCAGGCGTACACGCGCACGGCTGCGGCGAGCTCGCGATCGATCGCGAGGTCCTCGTAGATGAGCACGTACCGCCCGTCGGTTCCGACGCCACTCAGGACGTGGTGCGTCTCGACGCTCTCGTCGGGGTGCCGCGGGGAGCCGACGCTCACCGCGTCGATCGCCACGGCCCGCAGGCCCGGCGCGAGCTCGAGGAGGCGCCGCGACGCGGCCGGGTGGAGCACCGGGCCGGCGTGCACGTACCGCGACGCATCGGTCCTCCGCACGTCCGACCAGCCGGTCCGCAGCAGGGCCAGATCCGCGCCGGCGAGGAGGTCGGCGTGCGGCTCGAGGTCGGTGGGCTCGATGAATCCGCCATTCGGCTTCGGTACCTCGACGAGGGCCGGCCGGTCGAAGACGAACGCCTCGATCGGCAGCTCGGCGGCGCGCGGCCCGTCCGGGTTGAAGTGCCACGGGGCATCCAGGTGGCTGCCGGAGTGGCTGAAGAGCTCGAGTCGGGTCGTGTTGACGGTGTCCCCGCGCTCGATCGACTCGTGTGGGGTCGTGCCGGCGGCCGGAGGGTTTCCGGGCCAGACCGGCGCTTCGTGGGTGAGGGGGTGGGAGAGGACGCGGAAGGAGGTCATGACGGGATCGGTGAGCGAGGTCCGTGCCAACCGAGCCGGCAAGCGACTGATTGCGATGCGCGGCTGAGCCGTTGGGTCAGGGCTGGTCCGGCGTCTCGAGCAGCCAGTCGATCGCCTCGAGATAGCCGCGCCAGCCGCGGCCGACGACCTGGTGGCCGGTGGCGGGCGCCGTCACCGAGACCCGTCGCCACGGCTCGCGGGTGGTGATGTCACTGATGTGCACCTCGACGGCCGGACGGCCGGCAGAGAGGAGCGCATCGTGGAGCGCGTAGCTCGTGTGCGACAGCGCCCCGAAGTTACAGACGATCGCGTCGTAGTCCAGCTGTTCGAGCCGATCGATGAGCGCGCCCTCGTGGTTGGACTGGTACGCCTCGAGGAGCGCGCCGCGCTCGAGCGCGTGCGCACGGCACGATTCGACGATCTCGTCGAGGGTCTCGGTCCCGTAGACGTCCGGCTGCCGCCGGCCGAGACTGCCCAGATTCGGACCGTTGAGGAAGAGGATCCGCATCGATCAATCATCCACCGGCGCGGCGTCGAACGAGCCGAGAACCCGCATCGAGCGCGTGTGGGCGGTCATGGCGGCGAGCGCGCCGCGCAGCGGCTCGGCCTCGGCGTCTCCGCCGACCTGGACCAGAAACCGATAGCGCCACGGACCCTCGCCGGAGGGACGGGACTCGATTCGGGAGAGATTGATGCCGGCCCCGGCGAAGGCGCCCAGCGCGCGATACAGGTCGCCGGGCCGGTGGCCGGTCTCGAACGTGACGAGCGTCTCGCGGCCGCCGCCACGAGGCACGAGGGGCCCCGCCGGCTCGGGCAGCCGCTCGGCGGAGCCGGCAGTGAGCACGGCGAAGCGGGTGACGTTGTGGGCGGCGTCCTGGATGTCGGCGGCGGCCACCTCGAGCCCGTACCGATCGGCCGCCCGCCGCGAGGCGATCGCCGCCGTGTCGGTTGCGCCGCTCGCGGCGAGGTCCCGAGCCGCGCCCGCCGTGTCGGCCGCGGGGATGACCTCCCAGTGGTGGCGGGCCAGGTACCGCTCGCACTGCGCCAGCGCCTGCCAGTGGCTGGTGACGCGCCGGATCTGCCTGAGGTCGACGTCGGGCACGACGAGCAGCTGGTGGCGGATCGGCAGCAGCGCCTCGCCGATCACGCGCAACGATCCCACGGCCAGGGCGTCGAGCGCGTCCCCGACGGTGCCGGCGAGCGAGTTCTCGAGCGGGAGGACGCCGGCGTCGGCTTCGCCGGACTCGACCGCCGCGCAGACGGCGGTGAAGGTCGGTACCGGCAGGGGAGTGACGTTACCGCCGAACCACCCCAGGAGCGCCTCCTCGCCGAAGGCTCCCGGCTCCCCTTGGTACGCCACCGTCGTCATGCTGCGATCGTCCGGAGCGCGTGGTCGAGCTCCCGATCGGTCACGTCGTCGATCTCGACCGTCTGGCCGATCTCCATCGGCACGATCCAGCGCTGCCGTCCGGCCCGGCGCTTCTTGTCGGCCAGCATCGCCTCGCGCACCGTCCTTGCGTCGAACGATCGTCGCAACCGGAAGCCGAGGCCGGCGAGCACCGCGTCGAGCCGTTCGGGGAGCTCCGGATCGGCGCCGCGCGCCCGCGCGATGGTCGCCACGCCGCGCAGTCCGAGCGCCACCGCCGAGCCGTGCCGGAGCCGGTAGTCCGACTCGACCTCGAGCGCATGCCCGATCGTATGGCCCAGGTTGAGCGTCCGCCGCTCCCCGGTCTCGAACGGGTCCCGTTCGCAGACCGCCAGCTTCAGCCGGGCGCTCCGTTCGAGCACGGCATATCGAGCCGGCTCGTCGTCGCGCAGCGCGGCCGCACCCCGGTCCTCGATGAGCCGCCAGAGCGCGGCGTCGCCGATCAGCGCGGACTTGACCGACTCGGCCATGCCGTCACGACGAAGAGACAGCGGCAGGCTGCGCAGAGCGGCGACGTCGGACAGGACTGCGACCGGCGGCCAGAACGCGCCGACGGCGTTCTTGGCGTGACGGAGGTTGACGGCCACCTTGCCGCCGATGGCGCTGTCGGCCTGTGCCAGCCACGTCGTGGGCAGGTGCACGAGCGGCAGGCCGCGTGCGAAGAGGGCGGCCGCGGTGCCGGCGAGATCGCCGACCGTGCCGCCACCGACCGCGAGCACCGGCTCGTCGCGCTCGACGCGCTGCTCGGCGAGCCAGTCGAGCACCCGCTCGAGGCGCCGCATCCGCTTCGCCGCCTCCCCACCCCGCAGCTCGAGCCGAGCCCGGGCCGGCAGCCGGTCGAGCACGCGGCGTGGCGTCCGGTCGTCGACCACTGCGACGCCGCGCGGGGCAAGTTCGCCGAGCGGCAGGTCGACGCCCATGACGACGCGACTCTCCGCCGGTCCGATCGGATGGTGCCGCGTGACCGTGACATCCACGAGGCGGCGCCCACTCGGATGGCCGCGCCGTGCCACGAGCTCCTCGGCCACGAGCCGGGGATCCCGGCAGCCGTCGAGGACGAGATCGGCCGCCCGGTAGGCGAACGCGCGCTCGTCGACGACCGACGCCAACCGTGTCGGATCGTAGGGCCTGAAGGTGGGCCGATCGATCTCGTCGCGCTCCAGCCGTCGGGCGAGCTCGTCGGCCGGGACGTCGAGCCAGGCCACGACACCGTGGTGCCACAGCGCCCAGCGGTTGAGCGGGTCGAGCACCGCCCCGCCGCCTGCCCCGATGACCGTGCCGCGCGTCGCGCACGCATGGGCGACCGCCTCGGCCTCGGCCGCGCGGAAGGCCGCCTCTCCGCGGTCGCGCAGGTAGGCGGGCACGCTCGCACCGTGGATCTCGGCGAAGAGCGTGTCGGTGTCGACGAATGGCTTGCCCAGCCGCTCGGCGACGAGGCGGCCGACGGTCGACTTGCCGCTGCCCGGCATCCCGACGAGGACGACGCCGGGTCCGGCCTCAGGCATCGGGCTCCACTCCCAGCTCGGTCCGCAGCGCCTCCGCCATCACCGCCACAGGAGCGTGGCGTCCGGTCCACATCTCGAAGCTCAGCACGGCCTGGGTGAGCAGCATCGAGGCGCCGGCCCGCGCGGGAGCGCCGGCCGCCCGGGCCTCGCGGACGAGCCGCGTCGGTGTCGGCCGGTAGACGAGGTCCAGGACGGCAAGGCCCGGCCGCAGGAGATCCCTGTCGATCGGCGTCTCGTCGGACCCCGTGCCGATCGGCGTGGCGTTCACGACGAGGTCGGCATCGGGCAGGAGCGAGGGGAGCTCCGCCCAGCGCGACCGATCCACGACGAGGAACGCGACGCCGGCGTCGGCGAGTGCCGCCTGCGCCGCACGCGAGGCCCCACCATTGCCGAGGACGACGGCGCGCCGAAGCGTGCCGAGGCCACCGAGCTCCGCGGCGAGCGCCGGAAGGTCGGTGTTGTACGCCACCAGCCGATCGCCGTCGCGGACGATCGTGTTGGCGGCGCCCAGCCGCCCGACCTCTGGAGCGAGCGCATCCACGGCGTCGCAGGCCGCCATCTTGTGCGGCTGCGTCACGTTCGCACCCAGCATGCTCGGCTCGCGAAGTGCGGCGACCGCGTCGGGCAGCGTGGCCGGCGGCACGTCCTCCAGGTCGTACCGCGCGTCGATGCCGAGCGCGGCGAAGGCGGCGTTGTGCATGGCCGGCGAGGCGGAGTAGCCGATGCCGTGCCCCAGCAGCAGCACGAGGTCGGTCATCCCCGCCGGCGCTCGGTTCGCCGGCGCCGGCGTGCGACCGCGGCCCGCAGCTCGGCCATCGAGTCGCCCCCGAACGAGTGGAGCAGCTGGTCGGCGAGCACGAGCGCGACCATTGCCTCGCCCACGATCCCGGCGCGGGCGAGCACGGTGACGTCGGTGCGTTCGATGTGCGCGCGGCCGGACTCGCCGGTCGTCATGTCCAGGCTCGGGAGCGCCTTGCGCAGGGTCGAGACCGGCTTCTGCGCGCAGCGCACGACGATCGGTTCGCCGTTGCTGATCCCGCCCTCGATCCCGCCGGCGCGGTTCGTGGTGCGTGCCCAGGCCGCATCGGCCTCGTCGACGACGTCGTGCACGGCGGATCCACGCCGGTCGACCACCCCGAAGCCGAGGCCGATCTCGACACCCTTCACGCCGGGGATCGCCATTGCCGCGCCCGCCAGCAGGCCGTCGAGCCGGGTGTCCCACTCCGACGAGCTCCCCAGCCCGATCGGGACGCGCTCGGCCACGACGACGAACGATCCGCCGATCGAGTCGCCCGCCTCCTTGGCCGCGTCGACCTCGGCCAGCATGCGGGCCTCGGCCTCCGGGTCGGGGCACCGGAGCGGCGACGGATCCGCCAGGTCGTGCTCGGGCCAGTCGGCCGGGATGCGCTCCATCGGGTCCTCGGCGTCGGGAAAGGCGCGCACGGGGCCGAGGCGGTCGACGAACGACCAGATCCGCACACCGGTCGCGGCCAGCAGCTGCCGGGCGAGCGCCCCAGCCACGACGCGAGCCGCGGTCGACCGCGCGGAGGCCCGCTCGAGGACGTCACGCACGTCATCGGTCCCGTACTTCAGCGCGCCGGCCAGGTCCACGTGGCCCGGACGGGCCCGGGTGATGGGCCTGGGCCGGCGCCCGGTTGGAATCGGCTCGACCGCCATCCGATCGGTCCAGTTCTCCCAGTCGCGGTTGGCCAGGGTGAAGCCGATCGGCGAGCCGAGGGTGCGCCCGTAGCGGATGCCGGCCATCCACTCGACGCGGTCGCGCTCGATCTGCATGCGCCTCCCGCTGCCGTAGCCGTGCTGACGTCGCGCGAGGTCGCGGTTCACGAGCCGGGTCGAGACCCGCATGCCGGCAGGCAGGCCCTCGACCACGCCGAGCAGCCCCGGCCCGTGCGATTCGCCGGCCGTCAGCACGCGCAGCCGCCTCATCGCGCAACCTCGGCGAGGTCGGTCCAGAAGGTCGGGTACGAGACGGCAACGCATTCGGGATCGTCGAGCTCCACCGCCGATGCGACGCCGGCCAGCGCCGCGACGGCGAACGCGACCGCGATTCGATGGTCGCCTCGGGTCGTGACGCGCGCCTCCTTCGGCGATCCACGGCGAACGCGCCAGCCGTCGGGCAGCTCCTCGACCGACGCGCCGATGGCCCGCAGCCCGGCCACGACCGCCGCAATCCGATCCGAC
>DATLGA010000088.1:0-2818 GCA_035540715.1 Candidatus Limnocylindrales bacterium
GGCGAGGCGTCGATGCACAGGCGGCAGAGGACGCACTCGTCGATGTTCTCGTCGACGATCGCGACGCCGCCGTCGCTCGCGACGGCGTAGATGTCGACCGGGCAGACCTCGGTGAGCTTGGCCGCGAGCTGGTGGTCGTGCGCCACCGACTCGTCGACCTCGATGCCGATGAAGGTGGCCTCCTTGGCGGTGTGCGGCACTAGACCGTCGCTCCCTTCCTGGCCGCGATCCCGTCCTTGACGAGGTCGGGGATGTCCTCGATGCGCTCGGCGACCGTGATGCCGGCCTCGGCGAGCCGGGCGATCTTCTCGGTGGCCGTGTCCTCCTTGCCCTCGACGATGGTGCCGGCGTGGCCGAAGCTCATGCCGGGCATCTCGTCCATGAAGCGGCCGGCCATGAAGGCGACGACCGGCAGGCGCGAGTCGTTGGCGGTGATCCAGTCGGCGAGCTGCTTCTCCATCCGGCCGCCGGGCTCGGTGTAGATGACGATCGCCTCCGTCTGCTCGTCGGCCTCGAACAGCGGCATGAGCTCGGCGTAGGTCGAGCCGATGATCGCGTCGCCGCCGATCGAGACGGCGGTCGACTGGCCGAGGCCGGCGGCGCGCAGCGTCGACGACATCTCGGTGGTCATGCCGCCCGAGCGAGAGATGACCCCGACCGGTCCCGGCGTGTACGACTTGGCCGCGTCCTTGGCCGGGCCGCCGATGCCGCCCATCTTGACCACGTCGGGAACGATGATCCCGAGGCAGTTCGGGCCGATGATGCGGGCGCCGCACTCGTCGGCGTACTCGACCATCTGCGCCACGTCGGCGCGCGGGATGCGCTCCGTGACGATCACGATCAGCTTGACGCCGTTGGCCAGCGCCTCGAACACCGCGTCCTTGGTGAACGCCGGCGGCACCGTCACCACGGAGCCGTCGATGGGGCCGCCGTGGGCCTCGACCGCCTGGGCGACGGTGTCGAAGACCGGCACGCCGTGGACCTCGCGGCCGAGCCGGCCGGGCGTGACGCCGCCGACGATCTTCGCGCCCTCGCCGTAGTCGAGGCATTCGCGCGTGAGGTTGACCGCCTCGCGCCCGGTGATGCCCTGGACGATGAAGGTGGTGCTCGCGTCGATGAGGATGCTCACTGGGCCGCGGCTCCTTCCACCGCGCGGCGCGCGGCCTCGTTGAGCGACACGCTGCGGTCGGCGTAGGGGACGCCGTAGCGCTCGAGGATCTTGAAGCCCTCCTCCTCCCAGGCGCCCGGGATGCGGAAGATGGCGATCTTCTCCGCCGGGTCCATCCCGAGGTCGAGGCAGGCCTTGATGACGCCGCGGGCGACGATGTCCACGCGCGTGTTGGAGACGATCGACATCATCACCGCGATCTTGTCCACGCCCGGCTTCTGCAGCACGAGCTTGGCCAGCCCCGCGGCCTTGCGCACTGACGGGTTGCCGCCGATCTCGCAGTAGTTGGCGGGCTTGCCGCCGTGGTGGCGGACGGCGTCGAACAGCGTCAGCGACCCGCCGCCCGCGCCGATCACGAGGCCGAGGTCGCCGTCGAACTCGGTGACGTTGCCCGCCACGCCGCGGTGGTCCTGCGCGTCCACGGCCTCGCCGGCGAGCTCGAACTCGGTCGCCTCGCGCGCCTGCCGGGTCTCCTCGTCGCCCACGCCGAGGTCCTTCAGCAGGGCCTTCTGGCGACCGCGCGCCTCGTTCTCCATGTCCATGTGCGCGTCGAGCGCGACGAACGTCCCGTCGGCGAGCTGCCCGAGCGGGTTGATCTCGGCCAGCGTCATGTCGTACTGCACGAACAGCCGCGCGAGGCGGGCGACGATCGGCGTCAGCCGGTTGAGCGCCGCGCCGGTGACGCCGGTCGAGGCGATCAGCTCCTTGGCCTGGAAGTCGCTGAACGGCCGAAGCGTCGAGAAGTGGCGGCGCGCGACGTGGTCGGGGTGGGTCTCCGCGACCTCCTCGATGTCGATGCCGCCCATGTCGGAGAAGATCATCACCGGGCGCTTGCGCGTCCCGTCCCAGACGACGCCGGCGTAGTACTCCTGCGCGACGTCGGCCTTCGTGTCGACCATCACGCCGCGCGGCATGTGGCCGTTGATCTCCAGGCCGAGGACGTGCTCGGCGTGCCGGGCGGCCTCGTCGGGCGTGTCGGCGAACTGCACGCCGCCGGCCTTCATGCGGCCGCCCGTGAGGACCTGCGACTTGATGACGACGGGGCCGCCGATGTCCGCGGCGATCGCCCGCGCCTCGTCGGCCGTCTTCGCGAAGCCGAACTTCGTGGTCGGGATCCCCGCGCGACGCACGATCTCGCGGGATTCGTATTCGAAGAAGCGCATTGGGCGCGGAACCCTACCCGCGCCGCCGCGGCCTACGGCGCCAGGCGGTACTCGACCATCTGGAGGGCGAGGTCCGGCTCCCAGTACGGCCCGTAGTGGTGCCGCCAGCCCTCGCGCTCGTAGAAGCGGCGGGCGCGCGCCTGCCATTCCGGCGTGAACAGGCGCGCCTCGCGGACGTGGCGGCGGCGCATGTCGGCGACCGCCGCGTCGTGCAGCGCCTTCGCGATCCCGCTGCCCCAGTGGGCGCGGCGGACGAACAGGTGCCGCAGGTGCGCGTCGGGCGTCGAGCCGTCCGGCGACGGCCAGTCGGCCGGCACCCAGCGCACGTGGCCGGCGACCTCGCCGCCGACCTCCGCCAGCACGGCGAAGGTCGACCGCCTGGCGATCTCCTCGGCCGACCGCGCGTGCCATTCGGGCGTCGTCTCGTCCGGCGGCTGCCACCCGGCCGGCGCGAGCTCGCGGTAGCCCTCGAAGCCCTCCTGGACGA
>DATLGA010000089.1:0-7762 GCA_035540715.1 Candidatus Limnocylindrales bacterium
GATCAGCCCCGAGGAGCTCGAGCGCCGCGCCGCGCAGACCTATGACGAGGTACGCGCCGAGATGGCGCGGCTGGCCCGCGAAGGGTGGTCGACCTGGATGGGCGATGCGCCGATGCCCGAGGACGCCGACGAGGTCACCCGCCAGACGCTCGACGCGATCGGGCGCGAGCACCCGACGGCGGACGAGCTGCTCGACTTCTGCCGTACCGAGCACGAGCGGATCCTGGCCTTCGTGCGCGATCGGGACCTCATCGGCCTGCCCGACGATCCGCTCCAGATCATCTGGACGCCGCCGTTCCTGCGCGCCTTCGGCGGCGCGATGCTCATCCCGCCCGGACCGCTCGACAAGGGGCTCGACAGCTTCTTCGCGATCACTCCGCCGCCGGACGACTGGACCGATGATCAGGTCGCCTCGATGCTCCGCGAGAACAACAGCCGGGCGCTGCGGATCCTCACCATCCACGAGGCGACCCCCGGTCACTACCTCCAGCTGTCCTGGTCGAACCGATGTGACTCCCTGGCCCGTGCGGTCTTCGGGTCCGGCGTCTTCGCGGAGGGCTGGGCGGTCTACGTGACGCAGGTGATGATGGACGTCGGCTACGGCGCCGACGATCCGGCGCTCATGCTGGCCCATTGGAAGTACTACCTCCGCGCGTGCACGAACACCCTCATGGACATTCGCATCCACGCCGGCACGATGTCCGAGTCCGAGGCGATGTCGATGATGGTCGACGGCGGCTTCCAGGAGCGCTCCGAGGCGTCGGAAAAGTGGAACCGCGCACGCCTGTCCTCGACGCAGCTGTGCTCGTACTTCCTCGGCGGCGAGGAGATGACCGAGCTCGAGCGAGAGGAGCGCCGCCGACGCGGCGACGCCTTCGCGTGGCGTCCGTTCCTCGAGTCGGTGGTGAGCCACGGCACGCCGCCGATGCCGGTCATCCGCGACATCCTCTACGGCGACTGATCCCCGAGCGCGAGGTTCAGCAGCGACGAGCCGCCGGCGGGCTTCGCCCGCAGCATCGCCGCCAGGTCGACGTGGCTGCGGTTCACGAGCAGCGCCAGCGTCAGGCCTTCGTCGGGCAGGTGGAGCAGGAGGCTCGTGTACGTGTTCAGCAGGCCGGTGTGCCCGTACCCGGTTCGGCGACCGATCTCGATCTCCTGCACGCCGTAGCCGTAGTGGTGGCGGTTCATGGTCAGCATTGCCGCGCGGCTCGCCGGATCCAGGACCCCGCCGCGGTAGAGGGCGTCGCCCCAGCGCGCCAGGTCCGAGGCCGGGGCGGCCATCGCGCCCGATGCCCAGAAGATCGTCGTCCATGCCGGCTCCAGCGGGTCGCCCTCGACGCCGGTGAGGACGCGCGTCCCGTCCAGGCCGAGCGGCTCCAGGAACCGCTCGCCCAGCACCTCGGCCAGGCTGGCTTCGCTCAGCCGCTCGACGATCATGCCGAGCAGGTAGTAGTTCGTGTTCGCGTACGCCCAGCCCTCGCCCGGTTCGTACCACGGGCTGCGCAGGCTGCCGAGAACCTCATCGGCCGTCCAGGCATGGGCGGGGTCGTCCTCGAGGCCGCGGCGGGTCGTGTCGTTGAACAGGTCGGCCAGGCCGCTCGTGTGGTCGAGGAGCTGGGCCACCGTGATCCGCCGGCTCAGCCGCCGCAGTTCGGGCAGATGGTCGCGCACCCGGTCGTCGAGCCCGAGCCGTCCCTCCTCGACGAGCTGGAGGGCCGCGGCCGCGACGAAGGTCTTCGTCACCGATCCGATGACCATCGGCGCCTCGCCGTCGAGCGTCGTCCGCCCGTCGCGCGCGCGTCCACTGCTGCCCGACCACAGCAGCTCGCCGTCACGCACGACCGCGAAGCTCACGCCGTGCGCCCCGCCGCGCGCCCGGGCGGCTCCGAGCGCTCGCTCGAACGCCTCGGGGTCCGGCCGTGACGGCGGGTCGGCGGACGGGGAGGGCGCGGCGCCCTGGGGAAGGGCCCAGCCCGCGGTACGTCGATCGTTCGGCTCCAGGCCGAGGGACGGCGCCGCGGCATCCGGATCGACCGCCGTGGCGGTGATCGCGGCTGGCTGAACGGCGATGTTCGGCGCAAGCGTGAGATCGGGCGCCAGGAAGGCGAGAAGCGTCAGCAGCAGCGTCGCGACGGGCGCGCGCAGCCGCGGACGCGCTCGGGGGATGCGTCTCCTCCGAGCCGGGATCGGGCGGGCCTGGCGGAGTGGTCGTTTCGTGACGTGCATGATGCCCGATCGGGAGGCATGAGACCACGCTCCCCGGACCATCGGCCTCGGGTCCGCCGCTTGCCGGCATCGCCAGAATTGGTTAACATAGCTAACGAAGTGTCGATCTCCGAGATTCCGCGCCGCCTCCGCCGCGCGGTCCCCACCCTGGCGCGCTCGCGACGCCGCCCCGATCGGGCGGCGTCGTCGCTGCCGGCTGCCCGCGGTGCCGGCTTCGCGCGCGGGTTCTCGGCGATGCGGCATCCGAACTATCGGCGCTACTGGTTCGGACAGATCGGCAGCCTCGTCGGCGCGTGGATGCAGTCGGTGGCGCTGCCGTGGCTCGTGCTTCAGCTCGGTGGCTCGCCGCTCCAGCTCGGCCTGGTCATGGCGTTCATGTTCGGACCATCGCTCTTCCTTGCGCCGCTGGGCGGGGTGCTGGCCGACCGGGTCGACAAGCGCCGGACGCTCATCGCCGTCAACCTGGTCGCGATGCTGCAGGCGTCGAGCCTGTTCGTCCTCGCGCTCACCGGCGTGGTCGAGATCTGGCACGTCTACGCCCTCGCCCTCGTCGCCGGCTTCGTGAACGCCGTCGAGATGCCGGTTCGGCAGGCTTTCGTGGCCGAGCTCGTGCCGCGCGACGATCTCACGAACGCGATCGCGCTGAGCTCGACCTCGTTCAACCTGTCGCGCGTCGTCGGACCCGCGGTGGCCGGCGTGACGATCGCCGCCTTCGGCGTGGCGAGCAACTTCGGCGTGAACGCCGTCAGCTACCTGTCGGTCATCGTCGGCCTGCTTCTCATCGACGGCCGGCTGCTGCACCGTGCCCCGCGTCCGGATCGGTTCCCGTCGATACGGTCCAGCCTCGGCGAGGGCGTGCGCTACGCCCGCGCGACCCCGACGATCCTCTGGCCACTCGTGCTCCTCGGCGGTGTGGCGGTCCTGGCGATGAACTTCCAGACGCTGCTGCCGCTCTTCACGCGCGACGCCCTCGGCCTCGGCTCCGGCGGGTACGGCGCGCTCTTCGCGACGATGGGCGCCGGATCGCTGCTCGGATCGCTGACGCTCGCCTTCGCGACCAGCCAACGACCGATGGTGCGATACATGATCGGCGGGGGAGCCGTCTTTCTGACCATGGCCTTCGCGCTCGGCTTCACCAGGCAGCCGTGGCTCGCGTTTCCGCTCGTCGGCCTCATCGGCCTCAGCTCGATGCTCATGGTGAACACGATCAACGTGACGATCCAGAACAGCGTGCCGGACCTCCTGCGCGGCCGCGTCATGTCGCTGTACGTCACCGTCTTCGCGGGGTCGGCGCCGGTCGGAGGCCTCGTCGCCGGCTTCCTCGCCGAGCAGTGGGGCGCCGCCGCGGCCCTCAGCATCGGCGCCGCGCTGGCGACGAGCGTGCTCGCCGTCGTGGCGTGGCGCCTGCGCTCGGTGCGCATGCCGCGCATCGGTGCCGCTCCGGTGCTTGCGCCGCCGGCACGCGAGCCGGCGGAGCGCGAGGCGCGCGTGGAGGGCACGGTTCGAGCCGCCTGACGCTGGCACGGCGAGTGCTCGGGGCGTGGGCAGCGACGTTCGACGCTCGTGCGGGATGTGGTTAGCATGAGCAACTTCCCGAAGGTGACCGATGGCTGATCAGGTTCCGCACGGCGCCCGCCCCGATCAACCGCGTCCGCTGCCCCTCCGCGCGGCGATGGGCGGGCTGAAGCGCGGGTTCGCGGCGCTCGGCGTGCGGAACTATCGGCTCTACTGGTCGGGACAGGTCGTCAGCCTGATCGGGACCTGGATGCAGCAGGTCAGCCTGCCCTGGCTCGTTCTCGTCCTGGGCGGGTCGGGCCTCCAGCTCGGCTTCGTCGCCGTCCTCCAGTTCGGCCCCGCCATGGTGCTGGCGCCCTTCGGCGGCGTGCTGGCCGACCGAATCGACAAGAGGCGGGCGCTCATCGCCACCCAGCTGGCCGCGGCGTGCCAGGCGTTCATCCTCTTCCTGCTCACCGCGACCGGCGTGGTCGAGATCTGGATGGTCTACGGCATGGCCCTCTGGCTCGGCCTGGTCAACGCGGTCGACATGCCGCTGCGCCAGGCGCTGGCCGCCGATCTCGTCCCGCGTCACGTCCTGGCCAACGCGATCGCCCTCAACTCGATGGCCTTCAACTCTGCCCGCGTGGTCGGGCCGGCGCTCGCCGGCGTCATCATCGCGGCGGGGACCGCCCTGACGGGGTCGGCCACGGCCGGCGTGGCCGCGAACCTCGCCATCAACACGCTGACGTACACCGGCGTCCTGACCGGCCTGCTGCTCATGAACCCGCGCGAGATCCGCCAGCACGAGCGGCCCGAGCGGCATCCGCCGGTGCTGCACAGCCTGCGCGAGGGCATCGCCTACGCGGCGCGGACGCCGCTCGTCCTCTGGCCGCTCGTCCTCCTTGCCGGGATCGCGGCATTCGGCTTCAACTTCCAGATCCTGCTGCCGCTCTTCACCCGCGAGGTGCTCAACCTCGACGCCGACGGCTACGGGGCGCTGTTCGCCGCGCTCGGCGTCGGGTCGCTGTCGGGCTCGCTGACGCTCGCGTTCATGCGTCAGCGGCGGGCGATTCCGCTCATGCTCGTCGGCGGAGCGGCCTTCGCGGCGCTGCTCGTCGGGATCTCGGTGTCGCCGACGGCCTGGATCGCGGCGCCGTTCGTCGTGGGCGCCGGGTACGCCAGCATGCTCATGATCAACACCATCAACGCCACCGTCCAGGCCAACGTGGCCGACAACCTGCGCGGGCGCGTGATGTCGCTCTACGTGACGGTGTTCGCCGGATCCGCTCCGCTGGGCGGCCTCTTCGCCGGCGCCGTGGCCGAGGCGTTCGGCACGCCGCTCGCCTTCGTCGCCGGCGCGGTGCTCTCGATGGTCGTGCTCGCCGTCGTGGCCTGGGGCCTCCGGCGCGCGTCGCGCCGCGGATCGCTCGGCATCACGCTGATCGACAGCTCGTCACGTCGACCCGGTCCGGCCACGCGCGACGCGCGGTCGCCCTCAGCGGCGCGCTGAGTGCTCGGGGAGCAGGACCTGGAGCTGCTCCAGGGCCGACTCCAGCGCGTCCCGTCGATCGGGCGGAATCGGCTCGAGCAGCTCCCGTGCCGCCTCGAGCAGGTCGCGTCGCATCGCGCGCGCTCGGCGGCGGCCCTTCGGCGTCAGCGCGAGCAGCACGGCGCGGCCGTCCTTTGGATCCGCCCTGCGCTCGATGAGCCCGGCGTCGGCCAGTGTCGAGGCGAGGCGCGTGACGACCGGTGCGGTGACCATCAGGCGGCGCGCGACGTCGCCCTGGCCATGCGGGCCCATCGTATCGATCATGCGAAGGACGTTGTACTGCTGGTACGTGAGCTCGCTCCACGTCTGGCGGCGGCGGGCGTGCGCCAGCAGGTGACGCATGACCGGCGCGACCGTGGCGATGAGCGTGGCCTCGAGGCTCGGCGCCTCCTTGCGGGGGGCGCTGGATCGCCGTCGTGCCGGCGCGGTCGAGGTGGCCATCGAGATGGATCGTAGCAGCACGCAACGCCCGGGCCTCACGCTCGGCCTCCTCGCCGTCGCGCACGCCGCCATCCATGCCCAATCGGCGCTCATGCCGCTCATCTACCCGATCGTGATCGTGCAGTACGGCCTCAATGCCGGCGACATCGGCACGTTCATCGCCATCACCACGGCGGTCGGCGGCACGATGCAGCTCGCCTACGGTGTCCTGACACGCTACGTGCCCCGTCCGCGGCTGCTGGGCGGCGGCCAGCTGCTGTTCGGCGCGAGCCTGCTCGCGGGCGGCCTGGCCCAATCGGCGATGCACCTCCTGGGCGCGATCAGCGTCGCCCGAATCGGTGCCAGCCCGCAGCATCCGGTCGGCAACGCCGTGCTCTCCGACACGTATCCGCCCGACCGCCGCGGGTTCGCGATCAGCGCGCACATCAGCGGCGGAAACGTCGGGACGATCCTCGTGCCGTTCGTGGGCGGTGCGCTGCTCCTTGCGGTCGGCTGGCAGCTCACCCTCGTCCTGTTCGGGATCCCGCCGCTCGTCATCGGGCTCTTGATCTGGCTCCTCGTGCGGGAGGACCATGCGGCCTACCGGCGTCGAGCGCGCGAGTCCGGGACCGTCCGGGCGCACGCCCGCGAGGTCCTCGGCCGGCGCGACCTGCGACTGATCCTCGGCGCGTCGCTGGTAGCGGCCGGGGGACGCGGCCTCGACATCGTCGCGCCGTTCATGGTGCTGTATCTCTCGGGGCCGCTGGGCCTCGACGAGGGGACCGTGAACCTGCTGTACGCGCTGTTGCTCGTCGGGGCGGTGGTGGGACCGATCGTCGCCGGCATGCTGTCGGACCGGTTCGGCCGCCGCCCGACGCTCGTCGCGTACTACCTGCTCTCCGCGGTGGGGATCCTCGCGTTCCTCGCGGCCGGCGCCAACCTGCTCCTGCTGGTCCCGCTGCTCCTGCCGTTCGGCACGGCGGTCTTCAGCGAGTCGCCCGTGCTGCAGGCCTACCTGGCCGACCGCGCCTCGGGCCCGATGCGGGACGTCGCCTTCAGCATCTATTTCACCTTCGCCTTCGGCATCGGCGCCTTCTGGGCCTTCGTCATCGGCCACGTCGTCGAGGCGTTCGGCTACCCGGTGGCGTTCAGCGTGATGGCGGCGTCCTACCTTGCCGCGGCGCTCCTGCTCGTGGCGGTCCGCGAGCGCGGGACGCGGACGGCATCAGCGGCCTGAGCCCGCTGCGGCGCAGCGTCCGACCGCAGGGCGGGCCAGCGTCGCGTCAGGGGCGCGAGCTCTTCATCGGTCGAAGCGGTCGCGGGCGGATGCGGCGATCTGCCCTGCGAGAACGCGAGGGCGGCGGCGAGGTGACGCATGACAGTGTCTCGGCAGCATGTGTTGCCGGCATCCTCTCCGGATCGACCGGTCGGCGGGAGCAACCCGCCGACGCGGACGCTGTCGGGCTGGCGACACCGCCGCGCCGGAAGTGCCGTCAGCAGATGGGGACGCTCCGGCAGATCTCGTCGACTCGATCGTTCAGCTCGTTGATCCGCGCAAGGACCTCGTCGAGACGGTCGACCACCTCGTCGTAGGTGACCGTTCCGCCGGCCGGGGTGCCGACGTCGCCACCCGGATCGGTGACCGCGGAGGCCTCGATGAGCTCGCGGAGCTCGTCCAGCTCGGCGCGGAGCTCGTCGCGCGTGACGCCCTCCGACTGGGCATCGACACGGGCTTGCAGCGCGGCCACCTCGCCGCGTGCGCGCTCGAGGTCGTTTCGCAGGCCGATCGACTGGAACAGGACGAGGACGACGATCAGCGTGGTCGCCAGTCCAAGCACGACGAGGACGGGTCCGATCGGTGATCGCATGAGCGTCCCCCTTGCAGATCGCCTGCCGGATCGGGCGCCCTCGATCAGGCGCCGGCGGGGGCCACGGATCGCGGCCCCGCGGGTGAGGCGTCGTGACCGGCGTACGTCAGTCCGACCGATCCCAGGTGTGCAGGCCCCAGTCGCGCGACTCGTTGATGCCCGGCCGGCTGTCCTCGCCCGCCGTCACCGCCGCGATCGCGAC
>DATLGA010000090.1:0-42958 GCA_035540715.1 Candidatus Limnocylindrales bacterium
CGTCGTGCCGCCGCACGCCGGCCGGTCAGCCGGCCTCGGCCTCTTTGACCGCCTCCCGCGTCGCCTCCTGGCTGGCTGCCTCGCGCCGCGCCTGCTCGCGGGAGCGGTGGTGCTTGACGATCGCCGCGCAGGCCTCCTCGATGTCGCTCGTGATGATCAGCAGGTCCAGGTCCTCGGGGCTGATCTTCTCCTCGTACAGCGGCTTGTCGCGAATCCACTGCATCATCCCGTCCCAGTACTCCTTCCCGTAGAGGACGACAGGGAAGTTGTCCACCTTGCCGGTCTGGATGAGCGTGAGCGCCTCGAACAGCTCGTCGAGCGTCCCGAAGCCGCCGGGGAAGATGACGAATCCCTCGGCGTACTTCACGAACATGACCTTGCGAACGAAGAAGTAGCGGAACTCCATGCCGAGGTCGACGTACTCGTTGAGTCCCTGCTCGAATGGAAGCTCGATGTTGCAGCCGATCGAGACGCCGCCAGCCTCCTTCGCGCCGCGGTTCGCCGCCTCCATGATGCCGGGGCCGCCGCCGGTGACGATCGCGAAGCCCTCGCGCACCAGCGCGGCCGCGAGGCGACGGGCGGCGCCGTAGTAGCGGTTGCGGCGGCCGACGCGCGCCGAGCCGAAGATGCTGATCGCGGGACCCACCTCCGCCAGGGCGTCGAAGCCCTCGATGAACTCGCCCATGATCCGGAGCGTCCGCCAGGTATCGGTCTCCTGGAAGCCGACGATCGGCATCCGGGAGCGGAGGAGCTTCTGGTCCTCGGTGCGCCGGTCGCCGGGCTGCTGACCGCGGACGACGACGGCGCCGCGGCGGCGCTCGGGCTCCTTCTTCCTGCGGGCCATGACTCTCCTCTCGCTCGACAGCCCCCGAATCGGATGCTAGGGTGGCCGCTCGCCGGCACGGGTCATGCGTATTGCGGCCGTGCCGGTCGGATCTCGTATTCAGGATCGATTCTATTGCCGGACCTGCTGCGGCGCGTCGCCGCACTGACCGTTCTCAGCGCCGTGGGCATCGGCCTGCTGGCGCCGCTCACCGCACGCTCCGCGATCTCCGATGTCGTCGTCGAGGTCGAGCCGCTGCTCGTCGTGGCCGATGCGCTCCCGCTCGACGCAGATCGCGGCCGGCTCTCCGAACGTGCGGCAGCACCGAGCCTGAGGCTGGCCGCCCTGACTCCACCGGCCGCCGCCGAGGCGCTCGCACCCACCCCGCCCCTGCCGGATCCGGCCACCGCGCCGATGCAGGCAACGCTCGTCGCGATCGCCACTCCGCCCCCGCTTGCCTCTGCCGCGCCGCCGGCGAGCCCCACTGCAGCCACCGCCCCTGCGCCGGCGCCATCCGCGCCGAGCGTGGCCCCGCCCGCGCCGAGCGACGGCACCCTGACCGGCCGCGCCTCGTGGTACTGCCACAAGGTCGGCACCTGCCCGTACGGCTTCACCCCGGCCGATGCGTTCGTCGCGCTTCCCGGAGCGCTCGGCGGCGCTGGCGGTCGTGGCGTGGTCGGGTACGTCACGGTCTGCGCCGACCGGTGCGTCGAGCTGCCGGTGGTGGACTACTGCGGCTGCTACTGGGGAACGCCGAGCCAGCGCATCGTGGATCTGTCGGCGGCCGCCTGGGCGCTGGTGACCGACACGCCTCGCAGCGCGGGCATCATCACCGTGACGCTGCACCTGGGCGGTTGAGCTGATGACGATCGTGAAGCGGATCCTCGTGCTCGCCGCGCTCAGCGTCACCGGCGTGGCGCTCCTCGCGCCCCTCGCCGCCCGGTCGGCTGCTCCGCCGCCGCCGGTGGAGCTCGGTGATCAGCTGCTGCCGCCCGGCCCGGTACCGGCCGTCATCGGCGAGCGAAGCCTGCTGTCGGCTCGGAGCGGACTGGGGGATCTGCGGCCCTCGACGGCCGAAGCCTTCGAGCCCGAGGCACTCCCCACACCGGGGAGCGTCGTGAACGAGGCGACGATCGTCACGATCGCCACGCCACCGCCCACGCCGGCGCCTCGCCCGGCCGTCGCTCCGGCGCCCCGCCGCACGACGACGTACAGCGGCGACAGCGTCTGGGACGACCTTGCACGCTGCGAGTCGGGCGGCAACTGGTCGATCAACACCGGCAACGGCTACTACGGCGGCCTCCAGTTCAGCTACGGAACGTGGCACGACTACGGCGGAGGCGAGTTCGCCGACTATCCGCACCAGGCGTCGAAGGCCGAGCAGATCGTCGTCGCCGAGCGACTGCGCGCGGTCCGCGGCTACCAGCCGTGGCCGGCCTGCCGCCTCAAGCTCGGGTTGCCGTAGCCGTCGCGGTCGGCGCCCGATGGCGCTGCGGTAGCATCGGCCCATGCTCCAGCCCATCCGGGTGGGTCACGTCGTCCTCAAGGTCCGTGATCTCGACCGGTCGCTCGCGTTCTACCGCGACATCCTCGGCTTTCGCGTCGCGAGCGAGATGAGCAACGTGATGATCTTCCTGACCGCCACCGGTGAGAACCACCACGATCTCGCGCTGCTCCGAGTCGGCGACTCGGCTCCGTCGCCGGTCCCGAGCGCCGTCGGGCTGTACCACGTGGCCGTGCAGCTCGCCGACTGGGATGCCGTGAAGCTGGCGCACCGGATCCTGGCGGAGCGCGGACTGCTGAAGGGCACGGCCGACCACGGAGTGACGCGGAGCCTCTACACCGTCGACCCCGACGGGAACGAGATCGAGCTGTTCTGCGATACGCCGCGGGCCGAGTGGGAGGGCCGGGTCCACCAGGTCATGACCGTGAGGCCGCTCGACCTGGACTGACGGCACGTCGATTGCTTGGTGAGCGGTCGTGCCATTCCTGCCGTTCGTCCTTCTCATCGCCTGGCAGGCGCTGAGCCGATCCACCCGCTTCGCGCTCGGCTGGGCCACCTCGCTCTACTTCGGCGAGGTCCCGGGACGCCAGGGGCGTCTCCTGTCGGTGGTGAGCCTCATGGCCGTCGCGTGGCTCATCGTCATCGTCGGGTTCGCGGTGCCGATCCTGGCCGGTGCGATCCTCGAGGCGGCCGGGGTCATCGACGAGAACTTCGAGGTCACCTGGTACCACTACCTCGGCCTCATGGCGGCCGTGGTGGCACTGCCGCCGGCCGTCGCCGCGACCGCGGTGTACGGCAACTTCCACGCGGAGCGGAGCGTGCGAACCTGGCTCGGTCTGCTGCCGCGCTGCTATACCGCGACGCTCATGCTGGGCCTGGCGGTGCTCCAGATGGTCGCCTTCACGCCGATCCTCCTCTTCCAGCGCTGGCGCGCCAAGCGCAAGTTCGTCCAGGTGCCGCTCGCCCTCCGCGAGGGCGCCGATGACGACGATCTCGTCGACGCCGTCCGCTCGGCGCTCGGCTCGATCGGGATCGACGACGTGTCGGTCACCGAGGCCGACGGCATCAAGGCCTGGCCGATGCGAACCGTCGGCTACGCCGTCCGGCACCTGCTCGGCGCCGTCGTGCGCGGCGACCCGATGCGGCTCGCGGCGGGAGAGACGCAGATCTACGCCTACGCCACGAACATCTCGATCACCGGGCCCAAGGAGGACGTCTACCGGATCCGGGCGGCCGTCGAGCGAGAACTCGCCTTCTGCGACGTGTACCTGACCTGGAGCGAGGACGCCCAGGCGCTCGAGGACGAGCTCATGGCGGCGCACGACGGCGCGAACGGCGACGTCGACACCATGCGCCGGCGGCTGGACGACATCCAGCAGCGCATGGACACCGCCAGCCTGAACGGGGACGAGTGGAACGTCCTCTATCGGCTCCGGCTCCAGGTGGAGCAGGCGGCGTCGCGGCGTGCCGACGGGCAGGAGCCCGGCGAGCGCATCGAGCGCCGATAGGGACTCCGACCGACCCAGAACCGGCTTCGCGTAGCATGGCGGGCGATGGGACGGTGGCGACGGATCGGCGTGGCCTTCCTCGCGGTCGCCGCGCTCCTCGTCGCGTGGGAGCCGACCCGCGTGGCCATGCAGACGGCGGCCATGCTTCCCAGCATGCTCGACGCCGGCCCGAAGCCGCTCGAGCTGTTCAGCGACGCGCCACGCCGTGAGAGCCTGCCGTATCGGGCGGCGGAGCCCGGACACGAGCCGGACCTCGCGGAGCTGTGGCTGCCGGCATGGGCATCGGCGGAGCGCCCCGCCGGCGGAGTGCTGCTCGTCTTCGGCGTCAACAACCTCGGTCGGAACCACCCCGCCATCGAGCGGGTCGCCGACGCGCTGGCGCGCACGGGCGCGGCGGTCGTCGTTCCGGACTCACGCGCCCTGCTGGAGGGCCGGCTGACCGACGCCGAGATCGACGGCGTCGTGCGCGCCTTCCAGCTGCTCGCCGCGCGGCCAGAGGTGGACCGCCAACGGCTCGGAATCGCCGGCTTCAGCGTGGGTGGGTCGCTGGCCCTGCTCGCCGCCCGAGATCCGCGCATCAGCCACCAGGTCCGCTGGGTGAACGCGTTCGGCGCCTACGCCGACGCTTCGAGCTACCTCGCGTCGGTGGCGTCGCACGCCTACCTCGGCGAGGCCGGCCGGCCGGTGGCATGGACGCCCACTCCGCTCGCGCGCGAGGTGTTTCTGCGGTTCGCGCTCGACCAGGTGAACGTTCGCCGCGACCGTCGCTCCCTGGAGCGGGCGCTCGAACGAGCGGTGCTCCACGGCGAGCGCCCGGGGCGGGATGCCGCGCTGATCCGCGACCTCGAGAGTCCGGTTGCTCGGACGGTGCACGACCTGTTGACGGCCCGCACGCTGGCGGAGGCCCAGCGGGCGATCGACCGCCTCCCGCCGCCGGCGCGCGAGTTCATCGCCGCGATCTCGCCGGCGCGCCACCTCGACGGCCTGGCGGCGGACGTCCACGTCATGCACGAGCTGGAGGATCGCCATGTGCCGTTCGTCGAGTCGCGCCGGCTCGCCGCCGCCCTCGAGCGCGCCGGCGTGCTGGAGGCCCACACCGAATTCCGCCTGTTCGACCACGTGCAGCCCGACGAGATCGACCTCGTGGCGGCCGCGCCGCAGCTCCTGAAGCTGCTGCTCCATGTCCGATCGCTGATGGAGGAGACGCTGTGACGCGCGACGCTCACTGCATCCCGCCGAAGAGGGCGAGCGATCCGATGACGAGCGCCGCCCCGACCATGACCACCACGAGCCGGATGACCCAGGCGCTGTTCCGGCGCTCCGGCATCGGCTGATAGGGACGGCCCTTCCTCCGGCGTCGCTGGGACCGGCTCACGAGGTGGACGCTCCCCAGCTGCGCCGGAAGAGGAACGGGACCCGGAGCGCCTCGCGGCTCGAGACCGAGCGCAGCTGCTTGCGCGTTCGCCTCAGGAGCTTGCCGTGGTACGAGCCGTCGCCGTACGGCTCGAGGAGGCGGGCGACGTCCCACTCTCGCTCCGCGACGACGGCAGATGGCGGGAGCCATCGGTCCAGGATCGCCTTGGCCTCGTCGATGGCCACGAACCGGCGGCCCCGGGTGGCGTTGTCGAGGGTGATGAGCGCGTTCGCGAAGCTGACGTCGACGTCTTCCACGAGCGTCGTGAGCCGCTCCATCGTGCCGGGGATCCGCTCGGGCTTGAACAGGCCCGTCAGGATCGCTCGGCGCTCGTCGGTGTCGAGCGACTCGAGGAGCGGGCGAAGGCTCGGGACCCCCGCGGCCTCGTCGGCGGCGGGCACGTCGTAGTCGTAGAGACGCACCATCATCGGTCCGCTGATCCTAGCCCGATGCGGCGACCGTCGCTTGGCAAGGATGCCCCTGCTGTGGCATACACCGGGCGTGACCCGCGTCTGCGGAATCGTCCCGGCTCCCCGAGCGCTGGTCGTGGCCGCGTCGGTCATCCTCGCCGGGTGTGCCTCGTCGACCGCACCCCACGGCGAAACCGCACGGCCCACGCCAGGAGTCTCGTCTCCGGCGGCCGTTGAGGGCCCAGTGCTGGGCGACATCGACTGGGTCTACACACCGCCCGCGAGCAGCTCGGGACCGGATGGCTTCTACAGGCTCCAGGCCGGCACGCTCGGGCACGACGAACCGCTGGTCGACCTCAAGGTCCCATGGCGCGCGGAGCTTGGAGACGCAATGGCACGCGAGCCAGCGACCGGCGCACCCCATGCCGGAGCGGTCGTCTACGTCGCCGACGACGGCGCCGAGTCCGAGGTCCACCGCGTCGAGATCGCACCCGATGGTGACGACGAGGTGCTCGCCAGGCTGGACGAGGTGATCTGGGACATCGTCGTCGCGCCCGACGAGAGCGCCGCGTACGCGGCCGTCGTCGATCGGGCGGATCCGACGCGCGACCTCGGCCTCGTGCGGATCCTCCTTGATGAATCGGGTGCCGTCGAGCCCCTCCTGCCTCCGGCGCCACCGGCCGCCGCCGGCGCGTTCCGCCGGGTCGCCACCCTCGCCTTCCAGATCCACCTCGCCATCTCCTCCGACGGGAAGCACCTGGTCCGCCGCACCTGCCACGAGGCCGGGACCTGCCTGGTGGAGGTGATCGACGTGGCCACCCGACGGACGCTCGAGCTGCCCGACCGCGAGGTGCTCGGCGTCGTGGCCGGGGTCATCGTGGCGCGGGGATGCCACGGTCCGGGGTGCGGCCTGCATGCCGTCGATATCGAGACCCGAGCCGTCGCCTCGGCCGGCGTTGATATTTCCGGGCGCGTCGTCGTGGTGGACGGGGAGCCGGTGGTCGTCGCCGTGCTCAGCGACGGGAGCGGACCCTTCACCGTCGAGGCTGTCGACCCGGCGAGCGGGCGCCGCGACGTGCTCCACCGCGTGCCCGCCGGCACCGACATCATCTACAGCGACTTCCTGTTTCTCCAGATGGATCTGCCCGAGGGACTCATCCATCTGATCCAGGTGACCCCAATCGGCGGGGAGGGAGGGCCCGTTCGGGTCGACGAGCAGCACCTCCTACTCTCGGTCCCGGAAGGCCGCGCGATCCAGATCCCGCGGCCGGCCTTCACCCAGCCCGGTGGACCGGGCAGCCATGGCTGAGGGAGGACCGCGAGTACAATTCGGACTGATCGCGCCGGAGGCGCGCATCGGTCCACCACCCCCGCTGGAGGCATCCCGAATCGCATGCTCCTCGACGGCAAGAAGCTGCTCATCACCGGCGTCCTGACCGACGACAGCATCGCCTTCGCCGCCGCGAAGGTCGCGCAGGAGGCCGGTGCCGAAATTCTGCTCACCAACGTCGGCAGGGGGGTCCGGCTCACCGAACGGGTCGCCCGCAAGCTCCCGAACCCGCCCGACGTGCTTCAGATGGACGTGAACAACCCGGACGACATCGCCGCGGTCGCATCGGAGGTCATGGACCGGTGGGGCCGCCTCGACGGCGCCCTTCACGCCATCGCCTTCGCGCCCCAGGACGCGCTGGGCGGCAACTTCCTCTCGGCTCCGTGGGAGAGCGTCGCGGTGGCGCTCCAGACGTCGGCATACTCGCTCAAGGCGCTCAGCGTGGGGCTCCTCGAGCCGCTCAAGGTTGCGGGTGCCGATCGCGGAGCGTCGGTCGTCAGCCTGACGTTCGACGGGCGGTTCGCCTGGCCGATCTACGACTGGATGGGCGTTGCCAAGGCCGGCCTCGAGGCCACCACGCGCTACCTGGCGCGCGACCTCGGGGAGCACAACATCCGGGTCAACACCGTCTCCGCGGGGCCGATCCGCACGATGGCCGGGAAGAGCATTCCCGGCTTCGACGCCATCAGCGGCGTCTGGTCGCAGCGCGCCCCGCTCGCGTGGTCGCTCACCGACGCCACCCCGGTCGGCCAGATGTGCGCCTTCCTGCTGTCGGACTGGGCACCGATGACGACCGGCGAGATGATCCACGTCGACGGCGGCTATCACGCGCTCGGGGCCGACTTCAAGACCGCCGAATGAACGAGGCAAAGAGCGTCGGCCAGCACTTCGACGAGTGGGCCCCCCGCTACGACGCCCAGATCCGCGAGATGGTCCCGCGGTACGAAGAGATCCACGACACGCTGCTGGCGCTGCTCGCGCTGCGCCCGCCGGAGCGGTTCCTCGATCTCGGTGCGGGGACCGGCTACACGCTCCGACGCGTGCTCGAGACGTTCCCCGACACGGAGGCCGTCGGCCTCGACGTCTCGCCCGAGATGCTCGGCCGCGCTCGCCAGCGCCTCGCCGCCTTCGACGATCGCGTCACCCTGCACGAGAGCGACATCGCCTCTCCGAGGATCGAGGGATCGCACGATGCCATCGTGAGCATCCTGGCCGTCCACCACCTCTGGGCCGATGAGAAGCGACACCTGTTCAGCCGCATCTGGGAGCACATCGAGCCGGGCGGGATCTTCGTCCTGGCCGACTACTTCCGCCCGGCGACGAACCGCCTGAGCGAGCTCTACCAGCTGCCCGATGAGCCGGATCCGCACGAGGCGGAGCACGACCATCCGGACACGGCGGCCGAGCACCTGGCCTGGCTCACGGCCGCGGGCTTCGCCGCCGTCGACGTGGTCTGGAAGTACGACGACGTCGGCGTGCTGGTCGCCTGGCGCGAGGAGCGCTAGCCGCTCCGCTCCATGTCGAGCAGGTGGCGCTTTGCCGCCAGCCCGCCGCCGTAACCGCCGAGGCCTCCGCCGGCTCCGACGACCCGATGGCACGGAATGATGACGGCCAGGCGGTTCGACCCGTTGGCGCGTCCCACCGCGCGTGATCCGGCCGGGACCCCCACGCGGACGGCCAGTTCGCCGTACGTCGCGGTCTCGCCGTACGCGATGCGTCGCAGCTCCCCCCAGACCCGCTCCTGGAAGCGACTTCCCGGGGCGTCGATCGACAGGTCGAACGCCTGCCGATCACCGACGAGGTACTCCTGCAGCTGCCGCTCCGCCGCATCGAGCAGCGGCCGCCGGCCCCGGGTGAGCGGGCCGATCCGACGCCGAACGGCGGCGAGCTGCGCCGGCATCATCGGCCGGCGGGTGAAGTCCGCCAGCACGACCGCGTGGTCGGTGGCGCCGAGTGTCATCGGGCCGATCGGCGTCTCGATCTCGCGCACCGCCACCGGCGTGCCGGCATCGGGGTGACAGCGCAGGCAGGCGCGGTAGCCGGCGGCGCGAGCGGCCGCCGCATCGGTCAGGAACCGGACGTTGGCGGGCAGCGGCTTGCGAGCCCGGCACGACGGGCGGCAGAAGATCCCGGTCGTGCGGACGGCCGCGACGAAGCGCCCGTCCCAGGTGTGGTCGGAGGTGAAGAAGGCGCGCTCCATGTCGGCGGTGGTCAACATGCCGGTGGAACGTCCCCGAGGCGCGGGCTGTGAGGTCCGAGGCGCTCAGGCGTTGCCGGGCTGCTGCTGCCGAAGGATGAGGTTCACGAGGAACGGCGTCGAGCCCAGCAGCTGGTCGCCGGCGCGCACCTCGATGCGATGCCGGCCGATCTCCTCGAGTCGCATCCCCTTGAGGTCCGCCACGATGTTCGCGGTCGTCGCGTTCGGCGGCACCTCGATCCTGAGGCGGGGGGCATTCTGGAGCGTCGGCTTGCCGGTCGGGCTGATGACCTGGAAGGTCAGCTCGTGCGGTCCGGGGGTGGCCTCGAGGATCGCGACGATGAAGCATCGGCCGTGCGCCGCGGGCATCCGCGAAATGTTGATCTGGCTGAAGACGCCGACGGCGCTGATCTTTCCGTCCTGGGCCGTCAGGGCGTAGTCGCACAGCAGCAGCGTGTGGAGCTGGAGGTCCGCCATCTCCTCAGGCTACACCGATACGCTGCATGGCGAGCTCGGCCATGCCCCCGAGCCTGGTTGCGCGGTCAATCCGTGTACAGGTCCGGATCGAGCAGCCAGGCGAGCTCGCCGCTACCCGGCTCGGGGATGCCGTAGAACTCGACGCACGCGAGGCCCCCGGTCCGCAGCCGCACGGACGAAGCGCCCGTCAGGGTCTCGACCGTCGATGACAGGTCCGGCTCGTGCCCGACGAAGAGAACGCGGCGCGCATCAGCGTGATCGGCCAGCGCGCGGCCGATCCGGCCCCATCCGGCTCCGGGCCGCAGGCGATCGTCGGTGACCGGCTCGTGGCGAAGGTCGAGCTCCTCGGCGACGATCTCTGCTGTTCGTCGCGCTCGAAGCAGCGGCGATGTGACCACGATGTCGGGGCGCAGGTTGAGGCGCCGCCACAGCACGCCGGCCCCCCGGAGCGCCGCCTCCCCCTCGGCGCTGAGGTCCCGCGCCTCGTCGCCGCCCTCGCCCGCCGCATCGGCGGTGCCGTGGCGAAGGAAGTACAGGATCACGCCAGGCGGTTCGAGTCGTCGTCGTGGCCGCGGTGTCCCGCCGTCGTACCGCGAGCGTGGCCTGCCCGGGCGACGAGGGTCTGCCCGCCCACTGTCGTGCCCGCCTTCGGAAACGTGACCGACAGCACGCCGTTCCCATAGCTCACGTTGGCGCGCTGCGCGTCGACGGCGCACGGCAGCTCGATCGATCGCTCGTAGGGCCCATACGACCATTCACGCAGCAGGTATTCGATACGCTCCTGCCCCTCTCCGTGCTGTGCGGCACGGAGGGTGAGCGTGCCGTCATCGCGCACGTCGATGCTGATGTCCTCGGGCGCCACGCCCGGCATCGGCGCAACGACCATGAGCTCGTGGTCATTCTCGAACAGGTTGATCGGGATGGCGGTGGCATCGGTCATCGGGGGCGCTCCTGTCGTGGTGATGGCGATGCTACTGCGAGAACCGCACCAGCCGGCGGGTTGCGCCCCGCACGCGATCAGTCGGGAAACGCCTCGGGGCCGCGCTCGGAGAGCTCGCGAGCGTGCTCGCTCGAGTCGTCGGGAGGGATCCAGGAGTAGGGATACCGGTCGTCCTCGAGCTCCTCGGCCTGCTTCGTGAGGTGGAGCGGATGGAACGTGTCGATCATGACCGCCAGCTCCTCCGTGCCCTCCTTGCCGATCGACGCCTCGACCGACCCCGGATGCGGGCCGTGCGGGATGCCCGCCGGATGGATCGTGAACGAGCTGATGTCCACGCCGCGGCGCGACATGAAGTTGCCGGCGACGTAGTAGATGACCTCGTCCGAGTTGATGTTCGAGTGGTTGTACGGCGCCGGGATGGCGAGCGGGTGGTAGTCGAATTTACGGGGCACGAACGAGCAGATGACGTAGTTCCGCGGCTGGAAGGTGAGATGGACCGGCGGCGGCTGGTGGATGCGCCCCGTGATCGGCTCGAAGTCGCCGATGTTGAACGCGAAGGGCCACAGGTGACCGTCCCAACCGACGAGGTCGAACGGGTGGTGGCGGTAGTGGTAGGCGGTGATGCGGCCGCGCGTCTTCACCTCGATGACGAAGTCGCCGTCCTCGAGGATCGGCGCCATCTCGGCCGGAGGTCGGATGTCGCGCTCGGAGTAGGGCGAGTGCTCGAGCAGCTGTCCGAAGTCGTTGCGGTACCGTTTCGGCGGCACGATGCTCGACGGCGATTCGACCCACAGCATGCGCTGGTCGCGGGATGAGGGACGGAGCCGGTACGTCGTCCCGATCGGGATGACGAGGTAGTCGCCCGGCCCGTACTCGATCGGCCCGAAGTTCGTCTCGAGCACGCCGGTGCCGGTGTGGACGAAGTACATCTCGTCCGCCTCGCCGTTGCGGTAGTAGCGCTCCATCGGCTCGGCCGGGAGGACCACCCCGAACGTGACGTCACCGTTGAAGAAGAGCGGCACGCGTCCGGCGATCGCGTCGCCCGACGGCGTGAGGTCCTTCGTGTTGACGAGCCGATGCCGGTGCGCGCCGGTGGCCTCGTCGTCGCTGCGCTCGATTCGAACGTCCCGGACCTTCTCCATGGCGTGGGTCTGAGTCGGCGGCGTGTGGTGGTAGAGGAGGCTGGCCCGACCGCTGAAGCCCTCGACTCCGAACAGCTCCTCCGCGTAGAGGCTGCCGTCGGGCTTGCGGAACTGGGTGTGACGCTTGTGCGGAACCTGTCCGCGCTGCACGTAGAACATCGCCGTCCATTATCCCCCGGCCCGGCTCGCTCAGGCCGCTGGTTGGTGGAGCAGCCGATCGACCGCGCCGATCACCTCGACCAGCCGGAAGGGCTTCGCGATCCAGGCGTCGGCGCCGATGCGATCCGCCGCGATCTCGAGGTCACGCGCGGCCGACAGGATGAGCACCCGCGCGTCGGCGGCCTTGCCCTCGTCGCGCTGGCGCTGGCGGAACTCATAGGCGTCCATCAGCGGCATCATGAGGTCGAGGATGATGAGGTCGGGCTTCCACCCGTCGAGGACGTCAAGCGCCGCGCGGCCGTTCGCCGCGGTTCGGACGTCGTGGCCTTCGTCGTGCATCACCTCGGCCAGCGTCTCGCGAAGGATCTCGTCGTCCTCCACGACGAGGATCCGACCGCCGGTCATGCCGCCCCCCCGGTGCGCGGGAGCGTCACGGTGAAGACGGATCCGGGGCCGTCACCGCGGATCTCCGCCTCGATGCGGCCGCCGTGGCGCGCGACGATCTGCTGCGAGATGTACAGCCCGAGACCGATGCCCTGGTAATGCTCGGCGTTCGCCCCACGCCCGAACGCCTCGAAGATGCGCTCCTTCGTCTCCTCCTCGAGCCCGATGCCGCGATCGGCCACCCGGATCTCCACCGCGTCGGGCCGGTCGTGGATCTCGACGTCGACCGCCGATGTCCCGTTCGAGTACTTCAGGGCATTCTCGAGCAGGTTCGTCACGACCTGGTCGAGGCGCATGGCGTCGCCGTCGATCCAGGCCTCGGCCGGCGCGGAGAGACGGATGCGGTCGTTGAGATCATGCTCGGCGAAGCGGCCGACGACCTCGGCCACGAGCGCGGCGACGTCGGTCGGTCCGTGGCGCAGCAGCGGGCCCTCGGCCGAGAGGCGCGATACGTCGAGCAGCTCGTCGACGAGGGTCCCCAGCCGGTCGGTGGCGGCTCGAATTCTCGTGAGGCTCCGCTCGATGCGCCCGTCGTCGAGCCGCCCCTGCTCCCGCGCCCGTAAGAGGCTCTCGGTCGCGAGCTGTAGGCTGGCGACGGGCGTCTTCAGCTCGTGGGACGCGATGCCGAGGAACCGATCACGGACCGCGAGCGCGTCCTCCGCGGCCGCACGCGCGCGTTGCTCCGCCAGCAGGGTTCGTTGCTGCTGCTCGGCCTCGCGCCGCGCGGTCAGATCGCGCGTGATCTTCACGAAGGCGTAGGGCGGCTCGCCGGCCTCCTCCCGCAGCGCGGTGATGACGACATCGGCCCAGAACCGGCTGCCGTCCCGGCGCACGCGCCAGCCTTCGTCCTCGTAGCGGCCCAGCTCGGCCGCGAGCCCGAGCAGCCGGCCGGGGCGACCATCGTTCCGGTCCTCGGGGGTGTAGAACACGGAGAAGTGACTGCCGACGATCTCGTCGGCGGTGTAGCCCTTGATGCGTTGCGCGCCGAGATTCCAGGTCAGGACCCGGCCGTCGGGACCGAGCAGGAAGATCGCGTAGTCGACCACCGCCTCGACGAGCAGCCGAAACGCGACTTCCCCACGCACCAGCGGACCGTCATCGGACGGGCGTCCGCTTGCCTCCTGCGACCCGCGGTCGACCGCCATCTACGATGCCTCCTCCGCCCGGGTCAGCTCCGAATGCCCGCCGCGAGGGTAGACGATGATCAGCCGCGCCGGCTCGTCGCCCACCGTCTCGGCGTCGTGCGGCAGCGTGCCGTCGAGCAGCACGTAGTCGCCGGCCCCGGCCTCCACGACCGACTCGCCCTGGGTGATGCGCACGCGTCCCGCCAGCACGAGATGGTGCTCGTCACCGGGGTGTGCGTGGTAGCCGGTGCGGTGGCCCGCCGGCATCTCGCCCTCGAAGATTGCCAGGTCTCGGGCGATTCCACCGTCGACCTGGGTCATCGCCCCGCCGCCGCGGGGCATGCGGCGCCGGGGACGCTCGCCGGCTCGCACGACGCGCGGCGCGACGCTCTGGTCGAGCAGGAACCAGGCGATCGGGACGTCGAGCGCCTCTGCCAGCGCGGCGAGCGTCTCGAGCGACGGCGACGCCTTGTCGTTCTCGATCTGCGAGAGGTAACCGACGTTGAGGCCGGTGGCCTCGGCCACCTGCGCCAGCGTCATGTCGCGGTCCCGCCGCCGCCGGCGAATGCGGTTGCCGACGAGCGGACGCCGTCGTGGGGATGGGCCGGTAGCGGTCATGCAGCGCAGTATAGGACAAGAGCCAAACGAAGTTTGACATCATCCAACAGATTTGAATATGATGGCCGCGAACAAATCTGTTCGGACACCGTCAAACTCACCAAAGCGTCAGGGAGCAGTCAACATGAAGGTCGCCATCATCGGAGCAGGAAACGTCGGGAGGGCGCTCGGCGCCTCGATCACCAGGGCGGGGCACGAGGTCACGTTCAGCGCGAAGTCCGCTGAGAGCGCGGACGCTGCGGCGCGCGAGATCGGCGCTCGTGCCGTCCCCAGCAACGCGGAGGCGGTTCGCGGGGCCGACGTCGTGGTGCTCGCCGTCCCGTTCGTCGGCTCCGGGGACGAGGTCGCGCAGGAGATCGCCGACGCGGCAGTCGGCCGGGTGGTGATCGACGTGACGAACCCGATCAAGCCGGACTACTCCGGCCTGGCCGCCGAGGGAACGTCGGCCGCGGAGGAGCTCCAGCGCCGCCTCCCCGGAGCCAGGGTGGTGAAGGCGTTCAACACGATCTTCGCCGCCAACCAGGCGAATCCTTCGCCGGAGATCGACGGCTTCGTCGCCGGCGACGACGCCGATGCGAAGCAGGAGGTCATCGGCCTCGTGGAGGCGATGGGCTTCACGCCGGTCGACGTCGGCCCGCTGCAGGCGGCTCGGTACCTGGAGGGGATGGCCTGGCTCAACATCGGCCTCAACGCCGCCAACGGCTGGAGCTGGAGCTCGGCCTGGCGTCTCGAGCACAAGAGCTGACCGATGCCGATCACCCGCCTCAACCACGCCGTGCTGTTCGTCCGCGACGCCGATGCGGCGGCCGGGTTCTACCGCCGTGCCTTCGGCTTCGAGGAGTTGAGCCGACCGCCCGGGATGCGTGCCGTGTTCATGCGCTCGCCGGTGGGCGACAACCACCATGACCTGGGGCTCTTCGAGGTCGGGCCGCAGGCGGAGCGTCCGCCGCGGGGCTCGGTCGGCCTGTACCACCTGGCCTGGCAGATCGACACGATCGAGGGTCTCGCCGAGATGGCCGAGCGGTTGCGCGAGCTCGGTGCGTTGAACGGCGCCTCGGACCACGGGGTCAGCAAGTCGCTGTACGGCCGCGACCCCGACGGCAACGAGTTCGAGGTCATGTGGGAGGTCCCGCGCGACGCGTGGGGCGAGTTCGCCGACCAGGCGACCGTCATGCCGCTCGACCTCGAAGCCGAGCTACGGCGCTGGGGGACCCCGACCGCAGCTCCGGAGCGGCCGTGAGGGCTATCCCTTTCGTGCGCCGAAGCGGCGACGGGAGTGATGCTCGTGGGCGAGCCGGCGGAGAGCTGCGAAGGCGCGCTCGAAGACGACCGTCCCGATGACCGTGGCCTCGATCGCCCGCTCGCGATCGGGGCTGGTCGCCACGAACGCCATCTCGGCGGCGGCCAGCGCATCGGCGTGGGGCGCGTAGCGGGCGAACACGGTCGGGCTGACGTCCCACCCGAGCTGCCGGAGCGCCAGCAGCGCGCCGGCAAGGTCATTTCGTGCCGGATTGTCGGGGTGCAGCTCCCATCCGAGCGACGAGAGCCAGGCATCGGTTTCCGCCCGCGCCGCCGGCAGGCGCGGATCGGGGCCAAGCTCGTCCCGACGAAGCGCGGTGTGCGCCGCCGCGAGTGACTCGTGGAGCGGCACTATCTGCAATAGATAGAAAAACTATCCACAGGAGACCGATCTTCATGGCCCCCACCTCGCGCCGCCTGGCGGGCGTCCTCCTCGTGCTCATCCCGACCGTCGCCTTCGGCGGGGCGAGCCTGCTCTCGATGATCCTGGCGCAGGTCCCCGGCTACCTCGACAACCCGGTGCGCCAGGACCTGTGGCGTGCGGGGCACGCCCACGCGGGGATCATGCTCGTCCTGTCACTCGTCCTGCTGCGCTACGTCGACGAGACGCCGTTGCGGGGCCGCTGGCTGTGGATCGCGCGCCACGGGGTGCCCATCGCGGCGATCCTGATGCCCGCGGGGTTCTTCCTGTCGGTCCTCACGCCCGACGCCACGCGGCCGAACGCGCTGATCGGCCTCGTCTTCGCAGGTGGCCTCTTCCTGATCGCCGGGGTTCTGACCACGGGAATCGGGCTCATCCGAGCCTCCTCGGCGGCCGACTCCTCAGCGGCCTGAGCGCGGGACGGCGACCGCGATGCCGGCCGCGGCGGTGACCGCGCCGGCGAGGCGGGTGAGCAGTGGGCGCCGCGCGAAGCTCTCGGTCAGCGACCGCAGCCACTGCGGCCCGATCCGCCAGCGGCGCATCCGGCGTCGTGGCACGAGGAGCATGAGGATGCCGTCGCCGACCATGGCGACGCCGAGCAGGTCGCGGAGCTGATTCATGCCTCCGCCGCGTGCAGGAGCGATGCCCGAGCCGGGCTATCCGCTCGGCGCGCGAATCGAGTCGAGCTGGTCCGCGTGCTCCTCGAGGTGGCTGACGATGAAGTGGTCCACGATGCGCTCGATCGTCATCTCGCCCAGGGTCGGGTGCGCGCCGCGCAGCCGCCAGACCTCCGGCGGCCACGACCGCGCGGCGTCGCTCACCTCGGCGAGGGAGGCGCGAACGCGCTCGAGGAGGGCCGACGGATCGGTGTGGCGCTCGCGCTCGATGGCGTCGAGCCGACCGACGTCGGTCTTCACCCGGCCGAACGGGATCGCGCCATGCGTCGGCTGGGCGATGATGCGGTGGATCTGGCCGAGCCAGTAGCCGGGGAACTCCGCGAGGTGGGCCCAGACCTGCCCCGCCTCCCACCGCTCCTGGGTGAGCGTATCGGGATCGGTCAGCCCGTCCGGGACGGGCGCCGACGCGTGCTCCGCCAGGCGACGCTCGGCCTCGGCCATGCGGGCAAGCAGGCTGTCGACCGACGCGCTCATCGGGGCGGCCGCTCGACGACCGGCGAGGTCAGCTCTCCGAAGCGCTCGATCGCCAGCGTGACCGTGTCGCCGGGCTCCAGGTAGCGGCCCAGCTTCTCGTCGCGGATCTCGAGCAGGCATCCGGTGCCGACGGTGCCCGAGCCGATGAGGTCGCCGGGGCGCAGCAGCACGTCGGCCGAGGCGCGCTCGACCATCTGGCCGAAGCTGAAGTGAGCGCTGGACCAGGTTCCGCGCGAGAGCTCGTCGCCGTTCACCCGTGCGGTCATCGCAAGATCGTATCCAGCCTCGTCGCGTGCGTCGGCGAGCTCGTCGGGGGTGACGACCCACGGGCCGATCGAGGAGGCGAAGTCCTTGCCCTTCGCCGGCCCGAGCCGGACCGTCGTCTCCTCGCGCTGGAGGTCTCGCGCCGACCAATCGTTGAGGATCGTGTATCCGCCGATCGCGTCCTCGCCGCGTGTCGCGTCGAGGTCACGGGCGGGCGTGTCGATGAGCGCCGCGACCTCGAGCTCGTAGTCGAGCTCCTCCGAGCCGCGTGGGGCCCAGACCGGGTCGCCGGGACCCCGGATCTCCGACACGTTGCTGAAGTAGAAGATCGGCAGGCGGTACCAGGCTTCGGGGATCTCCATGTCGCGGCGCTTCCACATCGTGCCGACGTGCTGCTCGAACGCGTAGAAGTCGCGGAACGAGGGCGGGGAGAGGATCGGCGGGCCGAAGGCCAGCTCGCCGGCATCGATCGGCTCGTCGATCCGGGCGTCGAGCAGGTCGCCGAGCGCGTCGATGCGCATCCCGCGCGCCAGGTGCGCGTCGAGCGTGCTGATCGGTTGCCGGAACAGGGCGCTGTTGTGGGCCCGCCGCGGGTCGGCGGCGACGAGCGCTCGACGGGCCTCCTCGAGGTCGAGCCATCGGTGGCCGGCGCCGTCGAGCGCGGCCGCGAGGCGCCAGCCGGCGCCGGCGGGAGCGGTGCGCTCCCGGACATGGGCGATCTTCATCGGCTCAAGTGTAGGTGGGTCGAGCATCGCGTATCGTTCGCGCCGATGCCTCCGCCGACCCCCACCCCGCTCGTCGCCTCCGACGATCACCTCGCCCACGACCGGCTCGTCGAGCTCGTCGCCGGCCGCGAGGTTCCGTGCTTCGAGTCACCGGAGCGTGCGACCGCGATCCGCGAGGCGCTGCTCGCCACCGACCAGTACGAGCTCGTACCGCCGACCGAGCACGGGCCCGATCCGATCGCGGCAGTCCACGAGCTCGAGCTCATCGATCTCGTGGAGCACGTCTGGGCCGATGCGGTCGCCGACGGCGCGGATCCGACCCGTCCGCTGCTGCCCGACACGTTCCTCCTGCGCGGCTACGCCGGGCGAATGGCGCTCGAGCAGCTGCCGCCGGGACGGCACCGCCGCCTCGGCGCGTACTGCTTCGACACCGCGACGCCGATCGTGGCCGGCACGGCCGGTGCCGCCCGGGCGGCCGTCGACATCGCGCTCACCGCAGCAGACCGCGTCCTGGCCGGGGCCCCGGTCGCGTACGGGCTGTGCCGTCCGCCCGGGCACCATGCCGGGCGCACCCTCATCGGCGGCTACTGCTTCTTCAACAACGCGGCGATCGCGGCGCAGTCGCTCGTCGACCGTGGAGCCGCGCGGGTGGCCATCCTCGACGTCGATTTCCACCACGGAAACGGCACGCAGCAGATCTTCTGGGAGCGCGGCGACGTGTTCTATGTCAGCCTCCACGGCGACCCGGCGGGGGCCTACCCGTACTACTCGGGGTTCGCCACCGAGCGCGGCGCAGGTGGCGGGCAGGACGCGACGCTCAACCTGCCGCTGCCTCCAGGAACCGACGGCCGCGGCTACCTCGCCGCGCTCGACGAGGCGCTCGACGCCATCGCCGCCTTCGACCCCGACGCGCCGCTCGTCCTCTCACTCGGGTTCGACACGTTCCACGCCGATCCGATCTGCGATCTGGCGCTGGACACCGGTGACTATGCGGCGGTCGGCGAGCGCATCGCGTCCCTCGGCTGGCCGGTCATCGCGCTCCAGGAGGGCGGATACGCCGTCGAGGCGCTCGGGACAAACGCGGTTGCGTTCCTCGGCGCCCTGCGCGAGGGCCTCGCGTCACGATGACCGCTTCCCGCCGGTGGGCATTCACCTGGGCCGCCACGCTGACGTTGGCGGCGTGCTCGACGGTGGTCCCTCCCGGCGTGGAGGACGGTCCGGCAACGTGGGCCCACGATCCGGCTGCCGAGATCGGTCCGGAGACGGTGGAGTTCACGGCGTGGGTGACCGAGCGCGCGTGCGCCAGCGGCCGCTCGAGTGAAGGACGCATCGTCGGGCCGAGCGTGACCATCGACGATGACGCGGTGGTGGTGACGTTCCGCGTGCGGCCCCTGCTCGGTGGCCAGGACTGCCAGGGGAATCCACCGACGCCGGTGACCGTCCGACTGTCGGAGCCGCTCGGCGAGCGGCGCCTGATCGACGGAGGACGCGAACCTCCCGGGGAACCGCCCGTGTGCGCGAACCCCGAGTCGTGCGAGTGACCGGCGTGAAGCGCATCGGCTTTCTCTCGTTCGGGCATTGGTCCGAGTCGCCGTACTCCGAAGTGCGCTCCGCCTCTGACGCACTGCTCCAGTCCATCGAGCTGGCGGTTGCCGCCGAGGAGCTTGGCGCCGACGGCGCCTACTTCCGCGTTCACCACTTCGCCCGGCAGCTCGCCTCGCCATTTCCGTTGCTGGCCGCGGTCGGAGCCCGGACGAGCCGCATCGAGATCGGCACCGGCGTGATCGACATGCGCTACGAGAACCCGTTCTACCTGGCCGAGGACGCCGGGGCGGCCGATCTGATCTCGGGCGGCCGCCTCCAGCTCGGCATCAGCCGCGGCTCGCCGGAGCAGGTGGTCGACGGGTACCGGCACTTCGGGTACGTGCCCGCCGAGGGTGAGACCGATGCCGACATGGCACGCCGGCACGCCGCTGTCTTCCTCGAGCTGTTGAAGGGCGAGGGCTTCGCCGAGCCGAATCCGCGGCCGATGTTCCCGAATCCACCCGGCCTTCTGCGGCTCGAGCCCCACGCTCCAGGGCTGCGAGCTCGAATCTGGTGGGGCGCCGGGTCCACGGCCACGGCAGAGTGGGCGGCAACCGCGGGAATGAACCTCATGAGCTCTACGCTCGTGTTCGACGAGAGTGGGGAGCCGCTCCACGTCCAGCAGCGGAAGCAGATCGACGCGTACCGCAGCGCATGGAGGAAGGCTGGGCACGATCGCGAGCCGCGGGTGTCGGTCAGCCGCAGCATCTTCGCGATCGTCGACGACAGGGATCGCGCGTACTTCGGTCGCGGACAACAGGAGCGCGATCAGGTCGGATACATCGACGAGAACACGCGCGCGATCTTCGGCCGGTCCTATGCGGCTGAGCCGGACGTGCTCGTGCGGGAGCTGGCCGAGGACACCGCGATCGCCGCAGCCGACACCCTCCTCCTCACCGTTCCGAACCAGCTCGGCGTCGACTACAACGCCCACGCCATCGAGAGCATCCTGCGCCACGTGGCTCCGGCTCTGGGCTGGCGCTGACGTCGCGACCTGGGGCACCTCCGCGCGGTCGCTCGTCCTGTCATCTGCGCGCCAGGCCCGCAGATGACGAGTCGCGTCGCTCCGACTCGACACATGCACCACCTGCGAGCACTAGCCGGCCGGAATGGCTGGTCAGCAGTGAGATTGAGCGTGAGGCCGCCTCCCCGGCGGTCACTTTGCCGGCCAATGTGCCGCCAGGGGCGCAGATGACAAGTCGCGGCGGGCGGTGGCCAGGACTGCCAGAGCAACCCGGAGACGCCGTTCCTGCTCGAGCTCCCGGAGCCGCTCGGCCATCGACTGCTCCTCGATGGGTCGGAGGTTCCACCCAGCGACGCGACCACCTGTCCGGATCACCTCGCCTGCCCCTGACCGATCGGCATCGGTCCATACTCGGTTGATGAGCGCGCGACGACCACCGCGCCGGGCCGCCGCCGGCGCACCGAGAGAGACGAGCTGGGAGCGGGTCGCGACCTGGTACGACGGCTGGGTGGGCGACCGCGGATCCGCCTACCACCGGCAGCTGGCCATTCCCGCCATGCTCGAGCTGCTGGACCCGGGACCCGGTGAGCAGCTCCTCGACGTCGGCGGTGGACAGGGCGTGCTCGCGCCGCCGCTCGTGGAGGCGGGGGCATCGGTCACGGTGGTCGATGCCTCGGCGAAGCTCATCGCCGCTGCGAAGCGGCGGCATCGGTCCCTGCGCGGCGCGCGATTTCTCGTCGGGGACGCGCGACGCCTGCCCGCGCTCGCCGACCTGGAGCCTGCCGCGTTCGACGCCGCGACCTTCCTGCTGTCGATCCAGGACATGGACGATCTGCCGGCCGTCGTGCGTGGCGTCGATTGGGCTCTCAAGCCGGTCTCGCGCGTCGTGCTGCTCATGACCCACCCGGCATTTCGCCAGCCGCGGCACTCGGGCTGGGGGTACGACGAGTCCCGCAAGCTGACCTACCGGCGCGTGGACGCCTACCTCGGCGAGATGGCGGTGCCGATGAAGTCGCTCGGCGGCGGTCCGCCGACGCGCAGCTTCCACCGTCCGATCAGCGCCTACGTGAACACCCTCGCCGATGCCGGCTTCGCCACCGACGCCATGCTCGAGCTGGCCGACCTGCCGCCGGAGCGGCGTCCGGGACGAGGCACGCGCGGCGACGAGCGGGCCAACGCCGAGATTCCGATCTTCCTGGCGCTTCGCGCCGTCCGGGGCTAGCCGGCGCGAGCGCACCGGCGCATTTCGGGGGAGAATGCGGGCCCGTTCCCGCACTCCCGCACGAGATACCCTCCGATGACGTCATCCTCGATTCGTCGTTCCCCGGCCGCCGCGGCCGTGCTGCTGTCCGTCCTCCTGCTGTTCGGTGCCGCGACCTTCGTCGCCGGCATGGCCGTCGGTGGCGGCCAGCTCGCAGCCGATCCGGGCGCGCCGTCGTCGCCGGAGCCGGCGCCGACGGCGGTCGTCCCGACCGATGCCGCCACCCCGGCGG
This sequence comes from Candidatus Limnocylindrales bacterium, assembly GCA_035540715.1. Taxonomy (GTDB): domain Bacteria; phylum Chloroflexota; class Limnocylindria; order QHBO01; family QHBO01; genus JACDBZ01. Next base: position 21,992 of record DATLGA010000090.1, read on the forward strand.
CGACGCCGCGCCTCGAGACGGTGACCTGCGCCGCTCCGTCGGATGCCTTCGCCGTGCTGTGCGAGACCTACGCGCGCATCCAGTCCGACTACGTCGACGAGGTGGACGAGCAGACGCTGGTCGACGGCGCCGTTCGCGGGATGATCGAGTACGGGCTACAGGATCCGTACAGCGGCTACCTGGGGCCCGAGGTCTACGGGCGGGCACTCGACGACCTGTCGGGCGAGTTCAGCGGGATCGGCGCCGAGGTCGGAATGGAGAACCTCGACGACCCGGGGGATCTCGCGGCGTGCACCGTCGTCACGTCGACCTGCGCCATCGTCATCGTCGCGCCGCTCGAGGGATCGCCCGCCGAGGCCGCCGGCCTGCGGCCCGGCGATCGGATCGTGGCAGTCGACGGCACCTCGACGGCCGGCGAGTCGCTGCACTCGCTCGTCTTCGAGATCCGCGGGGAAGCCGGAACGGACGTGACCCTCACGGTCCGCCGCGACGGCGACGAGGAGCTCGACATCACGATCACCCGAGCCGTCATCGATCTGCGCGAGGTGCGCGCCGAGCTGATCGATGGCGACGTGGCCTACGTTCGGCTCACCTCGTTCACCGATCGCTCGACGGCCCTCGTGCGCGACGCGCTCAGCGGCCTGTTCGAGCAGGGTGCGACGCGCATCGTCCTCGACCTGCGCGGTAACCCGGGCGGCTACATCGTCGCGGCGCAGGGGATCGGCTCGCAGTTCCTGCCCGCCGGCGAGCTCCTCTTCACCGTCGAGTCCGGGCCGGACGTCCAGCGCTGGACCGCCGAGGGCGGCGGCGTCGCGGTCGATGCCGGTGTGCCGCTCGTCGTGCTCGTCGACAACGGCTCGGCATCGGCCTCGGAGATCGTGGCCGCCGCGCTCCAGGAGACCGGACGGGCGACGGTCGTCGGAACGCCGACCTTCGGAAAGAACACGGTCCAGATCTGGAGCGACCTGCCGAACGGCGGCGGGCTTCGCCTCACGACGGACCGATGGTTCACGCCCGGCCACGGCTCCGTGGCACCCGGTGGGGTTCGGCCCGACGTCGTCGTCGAGGCGCCGGACGATCCGGACACCGACGCCGATCCGCAGCTCGAGCGCGCCCTCGAGATCCTGCGCGGCACCTGAAGGTCCTTCGTCGGCGTCAGCCGGCGAGGATGCGGAGGAACAGCTCGGGGTCGACGTTGCCGCCGGAGACGATGACGACGCGCGCGTCGTCGCCCGTCGCGCGGGCCGCCGCGCCGGACAGCTCGGCGGCCATGGCGGCCGCTCCGGACGGCTCGGCGACGAGGCGGCCGCGGCGAGCCAGCTGGCGTATCGCCTCGGCAATCTCGGCCTCGGTGACCGTCACGATCTCGTCCAGGTGGCGGCGCAGGTGGGCGAAGGGCAATGCCCCCAGCGAGTTCGTGCGCAGACCGTCGGCCATCGTCCGGCCGGTCTGCTCCGCGGTCCACGTGACGAGGTGTCCCGACTCGAGCGACTGCTTCGCGTCGGCGGCCAGCTCGGGCTCGACGCCGACGACCCGCGACGACGGGAGGAGCTCCTTCATCGCCGTGGCGACCCCCGACGACAGCCCGCCTCCCGAGACCGGCACGAGGACGCTCGTCACCCCCGGCAGGTCCTCGACGATCTCGAGCCCGATCGTCCCCTGGCCGGCGATGATGGCGGGGTCGTCGTAGGGCTCGACCATCACGAGGCCCCGCTCCTCGACGAGCTCGAGCGCCCTTCGGTGGCGGTCCTCGGAGTCGTTGCCGGTGAACACGATCTCGGCGCCGTCCCGCTCGACGCCGGCGACCTTCACCTTCGGCGCGTTCTCGGGCATGCAGATCACCGCGGGGATGCCGAGTAGCCGCGCCGAGCGGGCGACGGCCTGGGCGTGGTTGCCGGACGAGTACGTCACCACGCCTCGTGACCGCTCGTCGAGGCTCAGCGAACGGATCCTGTTGTACGCGCCGCGCATCTTGAAGGCGCCGATCGGCTGGAGCGACTCCGGCTTCAGCCAGGTTCGGTCGTCCCAGCGGACGAGCGGGGTGCGCGTCGCCACGCCGCGGATCCGCTCCGCCGCCGCGCGGATGTCCTCGATCGTGACGAGCTGTGGTGTCGACGGCGTCGTCATGCGCGGGTCACGCAGCTCACGGAAGCGTCAATGTCTCGCACCCCTGTTCGGTGAACACCAGTTCCGGGTCTCCGTCATCGGCAACCGGTGCGAGCGAGTCGCACGCGAGCCGCTCCCATCGCCCCGACCCGAGTGCGTCGAGGGTGGCATCCACGAAGATCTCGATGAAGCCGTTGGCGTGAACCCGCATGTAGCGTGTGGTCGTGTCGCCGTCTGCCGTGGTGAAGCGCGAGATCAGCTCGGCTTCCTCACCCTCCTCCCAGGCGGCCAAGAGGCAACGACGAGCGTCACCGTCCATGCCCCCTTCCGCCGTCACCAGTTCGACGCCGCACGCCGGCAGCGGGCGACGGTCGGTCACCCACTCCGGTGTTGCCGGCACGAGCGCGCATCCGGCGAGAAGCACCGCCAGTGCCAGCGACGCAATCTGGGCATTCGCCTCGTCCCAGGTGCCCCGCTCCACGGACGACCCGTCAGTACGCTCGCGCCCAGGTGGCCGTGTCGACGCCGGGGCTGCCGCAGTGGATGCAGGGCGCGCCGGGATCGGCCGGCTCCATCGGCAGGAATCGGATCGTGGCCTTCGTCTTCGCCGCGATCGCGGCCTCGCAGGCGTCGTCGCCGCACCAGGCGCCGATCCAGAACCCGCCGCGCTCCTCGACGCCCGCCGCGAACGCATCGAACGAGGTGATCTCGTGGGTGTTGGCGTCGCGGTACGCGAGGGCATCGGCGAACAGTTCGCGCTGAACCGATGCAAGCCGATCGACCATGCCGCCGACGAGGTCTGCGACCGCCACGTCCTGCTTCTCGCCGCCGAGCCGGCTGGCGACGACGACCTGCCCGGCCGCGACGTCACGCGGACCGAGCTCGATCCGCACGGGGACGCCCTTGAGCTCCCACTCGGCGAACTTGTAGCCCGGGCGGTGCTGGTCGCGGTCGTCGAGGCGGACACGGATGCCGCTCGACGCCAGGTCCGTACGGAGCTTCTCCGCCACCTCGAGCACGGACGCGCGCTCCTCGTCGGACCGATAGATCGGCACGATCGCCACCTGGACGGGCGCGACGGCGGGCGGCAGGCGCAGGCCGGCGTCGTCGCCGTGCGCCATGATCGTGGCCCCGACCATGCGCGCGCTGAAGCCCCAGCTCGTCGCCCAGGCGTGCTCCTGCTCGCCATCGGCGTTCAGGAACGTCACGTCGTATGCCTTCGCGAAGTTCTGGCCGAGGAAGTGACTGGTGCCGCACTGGAGCGCCTTCGCATCGCGCATGAGTCCCTCGATGCAGAAGGTCTCGACCGCGCCGGGGAACCGCTCACCGGGCGACTTGCGGCCGGTGAAGACGGGGATGGCGAGCACGTCCTCCGAGACCTCGCGATAGACCTCGAGCATCTGTCGCGCTTCGGCGATCGCCTCGTCTGCGGTTGCGTGGGCGGTGTGCCCCTCCTGCCAGAGGAACTCGCTCGTGCGCAGGAAGAGGCGCGTCCGCATCTCCCAGCGCAGGACGTTGCCCCACTGGTTGTAGAGCAGCGGCAGGTCCCGATAGCTCTGGATCCATCGCTTGTACGTGCTCCAGATGATCGCCTCCGACGTCGGCCGGATCGCGAGCGGTTCCTCGAGCTTCTCGCCGCCGCCGTGGGTCACGACCGCGACCTGCGGCGCGAAGCCCTCGACGTGGTCGGCCTCCTTCTCGAGCAGGCTCATCGGGATGAGCAAGGGGAAGTAAAGGTTCTCGTGCCCGGTCGCCTTGAAGCGGTCGTCGAGCGCGCGCTGCATGAGCTCCCACATCGCGTAGCCGTGGGGCTTGATGATCATCGAGCCCTTCGCCGGGCCGTGCTCCGCGAGCTCGGCCCGCTTCACGACCTCGACGTACCAGGCGGGGAAGTCCTCGATCTGCGAGGGCAGCTTGTTCGTGCTCATGGAGCGCCGATGCTACCCGATGCGCCCGGCTCAGGCGGGATCAGGGGATTGCTGGTGCAGGATCAGCCGCCATCGGCCGTCGCGCCTGGCGTAGACCGAGGACATGAGCGCGCGGTACGCGCTGCCCTCGCCCGGGCGCTCGGCCGTGGCGCGATAGGTGACGACCGCCATGTCGTCGGCCTCGACGAGCCGGACCTCTTCGAGGCGGAACGTCGCCCAGGGTCGCTCGCCGGCGATGGCCCGGATCGCGGCCGGCTTGTCGAGCGTAAGGCCGGGGAACACCATCAGGCCGTCATCGGCCATGAGGTCCTCGTAGAACGCGGCGCCATTCGGGCCGGACAGCGCCGCCCAGCCCTGCCGCTCGAGCTCCTCGATCTCGTGGGGCACCGGCTCAGCTCGCGACCGGGCTACAGGTTGCCGCGCCGCGCCTGCTCGATCTCGATCGCCTCGAAGAGCGCCTTGAAGTTGCCGACCCCGAAGCCGCGCGAGCCGTGGCGCTCGATGATCTCGAAGAAGAAGGTCGGCCGATCCTGCACCGGGCGGGTGAAGATCTGCAGCAGGTAGCCCTCCTCGTCGCGATCCGCCTCGATGCCGAGCTCCTCGAGCGTCTCGATCGGGACGCCGACGTCTCCGACGCGGTCGGGCAGCTGCTCGTAGTACGCGTGCGGCATGCCGAGGAACTCGACGCCGCGCTGCCGGAGGACGCGCACGGTTCCGACGATGTCCTCGGTGCGCAGGGCGATGTGCTGCGTGCCGGCGTCGAGGTAGTAGTCGAGGAACTCCTGGATCTGGCTCTTCTTCTTGCCGGCCGCCGGCTCGTTGATCGGGAACTTGATGCGCCCGTTCCCGTTCTGCATGACCTTGCTCATCAGCGCCGAGTACTCGGTGTGGATGACCTTGTCGTCGTAGTGGATGAGCTGCGCGAAGCCGAGCACGTCCTTGTAGAAGTCGACGAAGCGGTTCATGTCGCCGAGTGCCACGTTGCCGACGCAGTGGTCGACCTCGAGCAGGTTCTGACCGGTCGCGGCCGGGGGCGGGCTCTTGACCCGGTGGTAGCCCGGCGCGAAGGTCCCGTGGTAGTCGGAGCGGTCCACGAACGAGTGGACGACGTCGCCGTAGGCGCGGATCGAGGACTTCCGCAGGGTGCCCTTCTGGCCCTCGATCTCGGTCGGCTCGAGGGCCGAGATCGCGCCGCGCTTCGTCGTCTCCTCCCACGCGGACCTCGCGTCGTCGACGGCGAAGGCGATGTCCTTGACGCCATCCCCGTGCTTGGCGACGTGCTCCGCGATCTCGCCGTCGGGCCCGAGCGGCGCGGTGAAGACGAACCGGATGTCGTTCTGCGCCATCACGAAGCTCGATCGGTCCCGGACGCCGGTCTCGAGACCCGCATAGGCCACCGGAGTGAATCCCCACAGGGCGCGGTAATAGTGCGCCGCCTGCTTCGCGTTGCCGACCCAGAACTCGACGTGGTCCAGGCCCTTCAAGGGCAGGAAGTCCTGCGCCTCGGCGGCGGCGTTCGGGTTGATGATCGCGCCGGCCTGGTTCGCGGCCCCGCGCGTGAGCGTGTCGGTCATGACGTGGCTGGCCTCCTTCGCGGCGTTCGAGTCTACCGCAGGACCGATGCCGCCTCGACCTCCGGGCCCGAGGTGCCGGTCCCTGCCAGGAGCGCCACGTCGATCATGCGGTCGATCGCCAGCTCGAGCTCGTCGAGCGGCAGGTACGTTTCTTCGGGGCTGACCTCCTCGGAGAGCACGTCCGACACGGTGAGGGCGCATGCCGCCTGCACTCCCGCCCGGGCGGCGAGGAAGAAGAGCGCCGAGGCCTCCATCTCGAAGGCGAGCACGCCGCGATCACGCCACCGCTTCGCGTAGTCGTCATCGGTGTTGTAGAAGACGTCGACCGACGCGACGAGCCCCGTCTGCACCTCGACGCCCTGCGCCGCGGCGGCGTCCACCAACGCGCGAGTCAGGTCGAAGTCGGCGGCCGGGGCGTATCGCTCGCCGTGCAGGTACGTCGTCGTCGCTCCATCGACCGGGCACGAGGCCGTGGCGATGACGAGGTCGCCGGTCTGGAGGCCCATCGCAATGCCGCCGCACGTGCCGACCCGAATGAGGCGGCGAGCGCCGAGGCGCAGCAGCTCCTCGACGACGATGCTCAGGCTCGGCGTGCCCATCCCGCTGGTCTGGACGCTGACCGGCACGCCGCGGAAGGTGCCGGTGAAGCCGAAGAGGCCGCGGTGCTCGTTGACCTGGCGGCCTGAGCCGGGGTCGAAGCGATCGGCGATGCGGCGCGCGCGGTTCGGGTCGCCCGGCAGGAGGACGAGGGGCGCGTAGTCGCCGTCCTCGGCGCGAAGGTGGATCTGCGGCATGCGGCTAGCCTATCCCAGCCCGGCAGCGGCTCGCGCCGGCATCCCGTTTCGCGGACCCGTCGTCCGATCGCGGCGGTGACGGACATGGCGCGCGGATTGCATCGGTCGGACGATCGTGAGCAGGGCGAGCAAGCGATCCGGTGGCGATCGGCGCAAAGAGGCCGCACCGGTCGGCCGCACCGCGAAACAGCTCCTTCGGGCGGTCGGCGGCGGGCTCCTCGTCGGCCTGCCGCTCCTGTTCACGATGGAGATGTGGTTCCACTCGTTCCTGCTCCCGTCGTGGAACATCGTGGTGCTGTTGCTGGTGGCCTTCGTGGTCGTCATCGGCTACAGCGCGGTGAGCGGGTTCCGGCGCGAGCGCTCGTGGCGCGAGCTCCTGGTCGACTCGGTCGAGACCATGGGCATCGCGGCCATCGTCGCCGCCGTTGCGCTGGTCATCCTCGGACGGATCGGTCCCGACGTCGGCCTGCGCGACGCCATCGGCAAGATCGGGTTGCAGATGATTCCCGTGTCGTTCGGCGTGGCGCTGGCGGGGACGGAGCTTGCCGGCGGCGGGGACGCGGACGAGGCCGATCGCGGGAGTCCGGGCGCCGAGCGCGCCGCATCGGCCCCGGTCGGGCGCCTGTTCGTGGCCGCAGGAGCCGCACTGCTGTTCGCGCTCAACATCGCCGTCACGGAGGAGCCGATGCTGCTCGGGGTCGAGGCGGAGTGGTGGCTGCTGGTGGCGGTCGTGGTGGCGAGCCTGGCGATGACGCTGGCCATCGTGTTCTACGCCGACTTCCGAGGCGGTCGCTCACCCGGTGCGAGCGACAGCCCACTGGACCACCCGATCAGCGAGACCCTCGCCGCGTACGCGATCAGCCTCGGGCTCAGCCTGTTCCTGCTGTGGTCGTTCGGGCGGACGGCCGGCGCATCGGTGTCGGCGATCGTCGGGCAGACGGTCGTCCTGGCCTTCGTCGCCTCGTTCGGGGCCGCTGCCGGCCGGCTGCTCGTCGGCGGCGGCGAGGAGGCGGCGTGACGCGGCAGAACTGGCTCGAGTGGCTGGCGCTCGGCGTCAGCGCCGTGGCGGTGGCCGGCGTCATCGGCTTCCTGGCGGTCGACGCGATCTTCGACGACGGACGCCCACCCATCCCGGAGGTCGAGCTCCACACCGAAGCGGCCTACGAGGCGCCGGCGGGCTGGCTGATCCCGGCGACGGTGCGCAACGGGGGCGACCGAGCGGCGGAGGCCGTCGTGCTGCGCGCGTCGGCCGAGGTGGGCGGCACGACGGAGGAGAGCGAGCTCACCGTCGACTACCTCCCGTCGGGCTCGGAGGCGCAGGTCACGTTCGGGTTCAGCGGCGAGCCGGACGGCGAGGTCTCGGTCGGCGTGGTCGGGTTCCGGCTACCCTGAGCGCAGATGAGCACCCCTAGCCGATGGGCCGATGAGCTCGCCTTCGCGACCGATGCCGCCCGCCGGGCGGGTCGGCTGCTGCTCGACAGCTACGAGCGCCTCGAGCACGTCGATTACAAGAGCAAGCGTGACGTCGTCACGAACGCGGACTACGCCTCGGAGCGCCTGGTCATCGACGCGATTCGCGAGCGCTTCGCCGACGACGGCATCCTGGCCGAGGAGTCGGGCGAGCACGCCGGCGTGCTCCGCGACGACGGGTCGCACAACGGCCGCCGGTGGGTCGTCGACCCTCTCGACGGCACGGTGAACTACGCGAACGGGATCCCGTACTACTGCGTGAGCATCGGCCTCGTGGTCGACGATCGTCCGGCGGTCGGCGTCATCTTCGACCCGGCCCGCGACGACCTCTACACCGCCACGGCCGACGGACCGGCGTGCCTGGACGGCGAGCCGATCCAGGCGTCGGGCAAGGAGGCGCTGTCCGACTACGTCGTGAGCCTGGCCGTCATCGGGCGCGGCGGGCTGTCGCGCGAGCGGCGGATCGCGCCGCTCATCCGCATCCATCGGCGCATGGGCAGCGCTGCCCTGGCACTCGCGTATGTCGGGAACGGCCGTTTCGACGCGTTCGTCCAGAACGGCGGGCTGTCCCTGTGGGACGTGGCGGCCGCCGGCCTCATCGCCGAGCGTGCCGGCGCCGTGGTCACGGACGTGAACGGCGGCCCGTGGTGGAGCTCGAAGCGGCGCGGTCCCCGGACGAGCATCGTGGCGGCCCCACCCGGTCAGCACGCCGCCATCCTGGACCTCCTCCGGTCACTCGGAACGCGGGTGCGGCTCCGACGCTGATCGGATCAGGCCTCGCGCAGGACGTGGGCGAGCATGCCGAGTGTCAGGGCCGTCGCGCCCCAGACGACGATGTCACCGTGCCGGTAGGCGCCGGTCCGCACGATCCAGCTGGCGCCGCGGAACTCCTCGGACGTGATGCGCTCCGGATCGAACAGGACGGCGAGCGGCAGCTCGACGATCGACGCGACCTCCGCGTCGTGCGGGACGAGCGTCGGGCGTCGGTCCACGGTTCCGACCACCGGCCTGAGCCGATAGTTGCTCACCGGGATCCAGACGTCGTCGAGCGTGCCCGCGACGCGCACGAGACCGGGATCGAGCCCGATCTCCTCCCAGGCCTCGCGGAGCGCCGCTCCGGCATGGTCGGCGTCCTCGTCGTCCAGCGCGCCCCCGGGCAACGAGACCTCGCCGGCGTGCGCGCGGAGGTCGTGACGGCGAACGGTGAGCGGGATGACGAGCTCGCCGCCGTCGTCGGGGTACAGAGCCAGCAGCGTCGCCGCGCGTCGTGGCTCGCCCACGCCGCGGCCGGTGGGCGGGTCCCGGCGGCGTACGGTGCCGTCCGGCATGCGGGGCAGGAGCCGCTCGTCGTAGGGGATCGGGCGTGGCGCGCGGCGCAGCGCATCGGCGATCGACTCCGTCCATCCTCCCTCAGCGCGTAGTATTCCGTGCATGACCCAGGCTCACCTCGATCGGGACAGCCGCGTCCGCGCCGCGATCCACCGGACCCGCGTGCTGGTCAACCGTACGCCGCATTTCAGCCGGGCGACGCGGAAGGAGGCAAATCGGGCGCTCGACGCGCTCGAGAACCAGCTCGGGCTCAACCAGGTCAACGCCGGTGAGACGGCGCGTGCGCTCGAGCTGCTCAACCGCGCCCACTCGTCGCTGACCTTCGGGCTTCTCCGCGACCGCGACTTCGCCGAGCGCTATGCGCCCGGGCTCCGCCGCCTCGGCCTCCGGGGCATCGCCGATCGGCTCGACGAGGTTCCGACCTCCGTCATGGCCCTCCCGATTCCGGGACCGATCGAGGGCCGCGCGCACCGCGACGACCTGCCCGACGAGGAACGCCGCGACGCCGACGGCAACCCGCTCCCGCCGCCGCCCGGATTCTACTGAGGCCGAGCGCGGCGCCGCAGCGCGTCGATGAGGCTGAGGTCGGTTGGCGTCGAGCCGAGCGCGAGCCGTTCACCGATGCGCGCGGCCAGCGGCGGCTCGAGGTACGTCGAGCGCAGCATCTCCCACGCGCCGGGGGCGAAGGCCTCCGCCGGCGTTCCGTCCAGCACCACGCGGCCGGCACGCATGACCACGACGCGCTCGAACGACTCGGCCACGAAGCGCATGTCGTGGCTGATCGCGATGACGGTGCGGCCCAGGGCGGCGAGGTCGCGCACGAGGCGGGCGATCCGCTCGACACCGCGCGCATCCTGGCCCGTGGTTGGCTCGTCGAGCACGAGCACGTCGGTCTCCATGGCGAGCACCGAGGCCAGGGCAAGGAGCTTGCGCCGGGACTGTCCGAGGTCGTACGGGTTCACGTCGTCCTGGCCCGCGAGCCCTGCCGCTTCGAGCGCCGTCGTCACGGCAGCGCGAAGCCGCTCGCCGCGGCGGCCGAGATTGCGGGGACCGAACTCGACCTCGGAGCGGACCGATGAGGCGAAGATCTGCCGATCCGGATCCTGGAACACGAGCCCGATCCGTGCCGCCAGCCGGGCGACGGTCAGCTCGGCGGCATCGCGGCCGTCGACCGTGACGCGTCCCGATGTCGGCCGCAGCAGGCCGTTGAGGTGTCGCGCCAGCGTCGTCTTGCCGCTGCCGTTCTGTCCGACGATGGCGAGGCGCTCACCGGCGCGAACGTGCAGGTCGACGCCGTCGAGTGCTCTGACCCCGCTCTCACGATAGACGTGGACCACGGCTTCGAGCCTGAGTTCAGGCATCGGCGGCCGCCTGGAGGGGAGCCGGGTCGACTCCGGCGCTCAGCGCCAATCGCCGCAGTCGCACGATCCCCGGCTGGCTGACGCCGAGCTCCGGGAGGCGGGTATCCGCGAGGACCTCCGCCGTCGGTCCGAGGAGGACGATCCGCCCGCCGTCCATGACCGCGACGCGATCGCAGACGCCCGCCAGCAGGTCGGTCTTCTGCTCGGCGACCAGGATGCTCGCGCCACCGGCCGCGAGGCGCTCGATCGCGTCGCCGACGAGGCGGGTCCCGGCCGGGTCGAGCTGCGCGGTCGGCTCGTCGAGGACGAGATGCGCCGGTCGCATGGCAAGGAGGCCGGCCATGGCCACGAGCTGCTGCTGGCCGCCGGAGAGCCGCCGCGGATCCCGCTCGGCGAGACCGTCGATGTGGAGCGCGCCGAGCGCCGTCCAGGTGCGATCGACGATCTCGTCGCGATCGAAACCCAGGTTCATCGGTCCGAAGGCGACCTCCTCGAACACCGTGCCGGCGACCTGCGAGAGCTGGCTCGCGGGGTTCTGGAAGGCGATCCCGACCCGGCCGCCGAGCCGATGCATGGGCCAGTCGTCGACCCGCTCGCCGTCCAGGGCGATCGACCCGCGGACGTGCCCGCCGACCGTGCGTGGCGCGATGCCGGCCGCCACGAGGCACAGGGTCGTCTTGCCGGCCTCCGACGCTCCGACCAGACCCACGACCTCGCCGTCGGCGAGCTCCAGGTCCACGTCGAGGAGCGACGGACGCACGGCACCGGCGTAGCGATACCCGACGCCGCGGAGGCTCAGGGTCACGTCCAGGTCCCGGTCAGGCGGGCGGCGATGATCGCGACGACGGCCACGAGAAGGAGCCAGCGCACGACTCGCTCGGCGCCACGGTCGGGGGGAGCCCAGAGCAGCGTGCGCCGGCCGGGGCGCGTGAAGCCGCGTGCCTCGAGGGCCATCGTGCGCTCCTCGACCTCGGCGATCGAGCCGAGGATGACCGGGCCGACGATCGGCAGCACGCCTCGCACCCGCCGCCACGGCGACCCCTCGGTGTCCAGCCCGCGCGCGCGCTGCGCGGCGGTGATCTGCGCCGCGCGCTCCACCATGGCCGGCACGGTCTGGACCGAGGCGTTCGCCACGAAGGCGAGGCGCGGGCTGATCCCCCGTCGCTCCAGGTCGACGACGAACGAGGCCGGCGGGGTGGTGAGATAGAACAGCGTGATCGCACCGCCGATGGCGAGGATTCGAGCCAGGATCTCCAGCGCGAAGCTCAGCCCCTCGGCGCTCGCCGTGATCGGCCCGATCCGGAACAGCACCGTCTCGGCGTTCGGGAAGAAGAACAGGTTCACGAGGAAGGCGCTCGCCGCCAGCGGCAGCGCGAAGAGGAGGGAGGTCCGCACGAGACGGCCCAGCACCCCGGCCAGCGCGGCCGGAAGGAGCACGGCCACGGCCACGACGACCGCTGGCCCGAGCAGGCCACCGATGACGACCGCGGCGACGGCCGTGGCGGTCGCGAGTACCGCCTTCGTCAACGGGTTGAGACGATGGTAGGCGGACGGCCCCGGCGCGCCGAGCGAGCCCGGGATCCCGCGGCCGCCGCTCGCGGGCTCGTTCAGGCCGGTGCGCCTCGCCACTCCGCGTCGTCATCGCCGCCCCCCGGCTCGACCTGCTCGTCGAGCAGGCGCTCGCCCTGCGGGAAGCGAGCCTTCGTGCGGCGTGGCAGAGCGCTCAGGATGAGGTAGACGACGAAGAACGTGACGATCTTGTCGATCGGGTCGCTGATGAGGCCCTGCTGGAAGCTCGCGCCGAGCACATCGGCCCCCTGTTGGCGGAAGAACGCGACGAGGAAGTCGGTGCCGGCGCCGGTGACGCCGCCGAACAGGTTCGCGGCGATCGGGGCGCTGACGATCGCGGCGAGGACGCCGGTGACCGCGCCGGCGATCGTCACGTAGGCGACGGATGCGTCACGGCGCAGGAAGAGCAGGGCGAAGAACCCGACCACCGCCGCCACGAGGAGCGCGGCGATCACCCATCCGACAAGGACGAGGAGAGCCCCGGGGTCGCCCTCGGGCTCGGGATTGAAGAACGTGAACGTCTGCTCGTAGAACTGGGTGTAGGTCCACAGCGCCAGTCCCCCGACCACGACGAGCGCGACCACCCCGGCGGCGATCAGCTCCCCGGCCCGACGGTCGGGACGCGGGCGCAGGAGCCCGAATCGTCCGGCTCCGCCGGCGAGCAGGCCGATGAGGACTGCGGTGATCGCGAACGGCGCGGCGAAGTCGCTGTGGAAGGGCGGCGGCAGCACATACGTCCACAGCAGGTTGGCGAGCAGGCCGGTCAGGGCTCCGGGGATCGGCCCCGCGAGCGCCCCGACGAGGATCGTGCCGATCGAGTCGAGGTAGACCGGCACCTTCAGCGCGGCGGCAACCGTCTGGCCGAGGATGATGTTGATGGCGATGGCGATGGGCATGAGGACGATCGTGCGGGTGCCGAACTGCGACGCGATCGAGGCGAAGCCACCGGTCTGGGCGTACTCGACCGCCGCGTACGCCGCGATGCCGGCGACGACCGAGATGGCCGTGATGAGCGGGAACGCGCCGAGCGCGGCGTCGTAGTCGGTGAGGCTTCCCCCGGCGATGAGAATGCCGACGAGCGCGCCGGCGAGGAACGCCGCGATGGCGGCGAGCCAGCGGATGAGCATGGCGGGGACCCTCCTCCGTGCGGGTGACTGGTGCCTAGCTGTTCGGCGCCCCGACGGCTCGCGCCAGGCGACCGATGAGCTCCTCCTTGATGCCGGTCGCATCGATCGCGGTGGCGACCCGGACCGCGGGCCGGTTGCCCTGCTCGGATCGATACAGGCTTCCGGCCAGATACGCGTCCGAGCTCGTGTCGCAGGCGAGCGTCTCGGTCACCTGCTCGGTCACGAGGTCGGGCCGCAGCAGCGAGGCGACGAGGACGACCGGGTCGTGCAGGTAGGCCCCGTCGATGCCGTCCGCCTTCTGGTGAAAGCCGACGTAGAAGCGCAATGCGTCGCGAACGACGCCGCCGAGATGGGTTGCCGGCAACGCCCGCATGTCGTCCATGGTGAAGATGACGTCCTGCGTCGCATCGAGCGGGAAGATGCGGTGAATCGCGCCGGCACGAAGGCAGACCTCCACGGCTTCGGGATCGACGCAGGCGTTCCACTCCCCGGTCTCGGTCGTGTTCCCGCGCTCCTCGAGCGTGCCCCCCATCCAGACCACCTCGCGCGCGCCGCCGGCGAGGTCGACGCCGTGCTGCGCCGCCGCGGCCAGGTTCGTGAGCGGACCGAGCGCGACGACCGTCATCGCGCCCGGATGGCGGCTGACGTGGGCGCCGATGTAGCGGCTCGCCGGGATGGCGGTGTACTCGGTCGTGCCGAGCAGGCGGTCCTCACCGCGGAGCTCCACGTATCCGGTCCCGGTCGGTCCGTGCGTGTCGGGCGCCGTCCGGAGCCGGCGCTGGAGCGGTCTGGCGGCGCCGATGCTGACCGGGACGTCGCCGCGTCCGACCATGCGCAGGATCTTGCCGGTGTTGCGCGCGACGTGGTGGATCTCGACGTTGCCGGCGACGCAGGTCACGCCGCGGAGATTGAGCTCCGGGCTCGTGGCTGCGATGAGCAGCGCGATCATGTCGTCGATTCCGGTGTCGACGTCCAGGATCAACGGGCGTGGCTCGTGCTGCGGAGGCGCGTCGGCGTCCATCGGCCGCCTATGGTACGCGCCAGCCGCCCGCCTGGCCCACCTTTGTCGTGAGCGGACGCCCGAGCGTCTCGCTGACGTGACGCGCGGCGACGAGCAGAGCGTCCAGGTCAACGCCGTGCGAGAGCCCCTCGCGGTCGAGCAGATAGACGAGATCCTCGGTGGCGAGGTTCCCGGCTGCGCCGGGGGCGTACGGACAGCCGCCGGTCCCGCCGGCGGCGGCGTCGAAGCAGCGGATGCCGATCTCGAGCGCGGTGATCACGTTGGCCAGCGCGGTGCCGCGCGTGTCGTGGAAGTGCATCGCCAGGCTCCCCGGAGGGATCCCGGCGTCGAGGAGTGCCCCGACGACGCGGCGCACGTCGCCCGGCGTGCCGACGCCGATGGTGTCGCCGATGCTGATCTCCTCGACGCCCAGCTCGACGAGCTCGAGCGCGACCGCGACGACGGCCGCCTCGCCGACGGCACCCTGGTACGGGCAGCCGAAGGCGGTGCTGACGTATCCACGCGTCCACCAGCCGCGCTCGCGCGCGCCGTCGAGGACCGGTCGGAACGCCGCGAGCGACTCGGAGATCGTCATATTGATGTTCGCGCGGGTGAACGGCTCCGACGCCGCCGTGAACACGCACACCGCGTCCGCGCCGGCCGCCTCGGCGCGCTCAAACCCGCGGGCATTCGGCACGAGCACCGGATAGCGTACGCCGTCCCGGCGATCCAGCGTGCGCATGAGCTGGTCGGCATCGCCGAGCTGCGGGACGGCCTTCGGCGAGACGAAGCTGGTGGCCTCGATCTCGCGCAGGCCGGCATCGGCGAGGAGCGCCAGAAAACGGAGCTTCGCGTCGGTGGGGATCGGCGACGACTCGTTCTGCAGCCCGTCGCGCGGCCCGACCTCGTAGATGCGAACGTCGCGGTCAGCCATCGTCGCCATGGTACGGGCTGACCTCGGCGAGGACGTCGCCACGCTGGACCTGCTGGCCCTCGCTGACCATGAGGCTCGTCAGGGTGCCGTCGGTCGGCGCCACGACGGCATGCTCCATCTTCATCGCCTCGATCACGACGACCGGTTGGTGCGCTCGCACCTCGTCGCCCTCGCGCGCCCGGATGGCGATCACGCGTCCGGGCATCGGCGCGACGAGCGCGGCGCCACCGTCACCGGCCGCGATCGCGTGGCGCACGGCCTCCTCCACCGTCGGCGGTGGCGCGACGGTGAACTCGAGGCTCTGCCCGTCCACGTCGACGTGGACGGTGCGTCCGTCGCGGACCGCGGTGACGGCGTCGCCAGCAGCCGCCGGTGCGGACGCCACCACCGCTCGCTCCTCTCCGGCGTGGCGAAGCCGGCGCAGTGGCGCCGCATTCAGCCGCCAGCCATCGGCCCAGGGATCCGCCACGGCCGCGTCCGGCGCCAGGAGTGCGGCCGCCGCCTGCCAGTGCCGTTCGTCGGGGCGCGGCAGCTCCGGCAGCTCCAGCGCGGCGATCGTGTCGGTGCGCATCTCGCCTTCGCGCATCGGCGCCTGGCCGAGGAGCCAGCGCAGGAAGCGGACGTTCGTGCGCACGCCGAGGAGCGCGGTGGCGTCGAGCGCGGCGCGCAGCCGACCGAGCGCCTCGTCGCGGCTCTCGCCGTGGGCGATGAGCTTGGCCAGCATCGGGTCGTAGCGATCGGTCACCTCGTCACCGTCGCGCACGCCCGCGTCCACGCGCACGCCGTCGGGCCACCGCACGAGCGCCAGCCGGCCGGTGGCGGGCAGGAAGCCGGCCTCGGGGTCCTCGGCATAGATGCGAGCCTCGATCGCGTGCCCGCGCAGCGCCGGCGGGTCCTCGAGACCGAGCGACCGAAGCGTCGCTCCCTCCGCGATCCGCAGCTGATCGGCCACGAGGTCGCGGCCGGTGACGGCCTCGGTCACGGGATGCTCGACCTGGAGCCGTGTGTTCATCTCGAGGAAGAAGTACTCGCCGTCATCGGTCAGCAGCATCTCCACCGTGCCGGCCCCGACGTACCCGACCGCGGCCGCGGCGGCCAACGCCGCGCTGCCCATGCGCTCGCGCAGCTCCGGGGTCACCGCCGGGCCGGGCGCCTCCTCCACGATCTTCTGGTTGCGTCGCTGGGCGCTGCAGTCGCGTTCGCCGAGATGGACGCCCGCGCCGTGCCCGTCGAAGAGCACCTGGATCTCGACGTGGCGCGACCCGGCGAGATACCGCTCGAGGACGAGGCGGTCGTCGCCGAAGGATCGATGCGCCTCGCGGCGCGCGGCCGCGAGCGCCTCGGCCAAGGCGGCGGCGTCGGCGACCACGCGCATCCCCTTGCCGCCGCCACCGGCGCTCGGCTTGACGAGGAGGGGATAGCCGATGCGGCCGGCCTCCCGCTCCAGCGCCGCGTCGTCCTGCGCCTCGCCGTCGTAGCCGGGAACGGTGGGAACGCCGTGGGCCGCGGCTCGCTGGCGCGCTGCGGCCTTGTCGCCCATCGAGGCGATGGCATCGGCCGGCGGCCCCACCCACACCAGGCCGGCGCGTTCGACGGCGCGCGCGAAGGCAGCATTCTCGGCGAGGAACCCGTAGCCGGGGTGCACGGCGTCGGCTCCGGCGCTTCGGCCGACGGTGATGAGCTCGTCGCCATCGAGGTACGAGTTGATGCGGTGCGCCTCGTCTACGCCGTCGGGGGCACGCTCGTCGTCGGCGTGGACGCCAACCGTGCGGATCCCCAGCTGGCGCGCCGTTCGGGCGATCCGAACCGCGATCTCGCCTCGGTTGGCGACCAGCAGGGTCCTGATCGGTGACCGTGGCGCTTCAGTGCGACCTCCGCCGGCGCCGCCAGGGGCAACGGCGGATAGCGACGAACGCGACACACGGACGCGCGATCCGACACGGTTCGCGGACAGGCGGCCATCCGCGATCCAGCGCTGGACCGTGCGGACCGTCACGCCCAGCTCGCCGGCCACCTCCCGAGGGGTCAACAGATCGGTGTCCGCGTCGCTCATGTCGCTATTGTCGCTCAACGTCGGTCAGTAGCGCACGCGGAGCGAACGAGCCGGGCCGTCGATTCGCATCCAGCCGCCGTACGGAATGACCCATTGCGGGTCGGTGTGGCCGATGTCGACACCGAACACCGCCGGTGCCGTGTGGTTGTACGTCTCGAGCGCTCGCAGCACCGCCTCGCGCTGACGGCGAACGTAGTCGCTGCGCTCGTCGTCCGTCCTCGGAGAGAGCCTCGTCGAGGCCTTCGGACGGCCGGCCACGACGCCGGCGAACTGCTCGAGCATCCCGCGCTCGCCCATGTTCCGCAGCATGCGGTACACCTCGAGGTCCGGCGGCATTTCCTCGGAGGTCTCGATCACCAGGATGCAGCCGGCGTAGTCCTCTGCGGGGCGAATCCACCGGCCGGTGGCCAGATTCCAGTGGATGATCTCCAGGTTTCCGCCCCACGTCGGCCCCTCGACCACGCGGTCGGCTCGGTGCCACGTCCACCCATCGCTCGGCCGGGTGGCCGGTGCCTCGGTCAACGCGGCCGGCGATCCCCAGTCGATCTCGTCCTCGGCGTAGGCATCGAGTGGCGTGATCTCGACCTCGTCGTTCGTGAACAGGGCCGACCGCAGCGAGCCGGTCGAGACGGGGTGGGTCGATCCACCGCGTCCCAGGTGAACCATCGTCGAGCCGCCGTGGTACGAGACGATCCCGAGGTTCCAGAGCCAGTTCAGGAGGTTCGTGTTGTCGCTGTAGCCGAAGAACGGCTTCGGATGCGCGCCGATCTCGGCGGGATCGAGGTGCGGGAGGACCGTGAGCTGATCGTCGCCGCCGATCGTCGCCATGACGGCGCCGATCGTGTCGTCGGCGAAGGCCGCGGCGAGGTCGGCCGCTCGCTCCCGGGGCGAGGCGTCGGGCTTCCGCGTGGTGGGGTACTCGGCGGGGTCGACGCCAACCTCCACGCGGAGCCGCGTCATGGCGAGCTCGTGGACGTTTGGGAAGAACGCGGGAGCGGCCCACGACGGCGACACGATCGCGACGCGTGCACCGGGCGCCGGCTTCGGCGGGACGGCGAGCGGCGGACGTGCCATGCAGTCAGGCCCGCCAGCCAGGGGCGCGCTTCTCGACGAAGGCGCGCAAACCCTCCTGGCCCTCGTCACTCGTGCGCTGCCGGGCAATCGCGGCGGGCGTCCGCCGGTACGCCTCGTCGGCGCCGAGCCGCCTGGCCGCCGTGGCGAGCGCCTTCGCCTCCCGGATGGCGGTCGGGCCGGCCGTCCGCAGCTCCTCGATCAGGCCATCGATCCGCTCGTCCAGGGCGGCCTCGTCGGCCACGACCTCGTGGACCAGGCCGATGGCGAGGGCCCGCTCTGCGTCGAATCGCTGCCCGGTGGCGAACAGCGCTCGCGCGTGCGACTCGCCGATCTTGGGCAGCACGAACGTGCTGATCACGGCCGGCACGATTCCGAGCTTCGTCTCGGTGAAGCCGAAGGTGGCGTCGGCCGTGGCCACCACCACGTCGGCCGCGGCGCACAGCCCCATGCCGCCGCCGAGCGCCGCGCCCTGCACGCGCGCGATGACGGGGACGGGGCATGCCTCGATGGCCGCGAACATGGCCTGCATGGCCCGCGCGTCGCGCTCGTTCTCCTCGACCGAGAGGCCGATGGCCGCCCGCATCCACGCCACGTCGGCGCCGGCCGAGAAGGTCCGGCCCTCGCCGGCCAGGACCACCCCGCGCAGGGCGTCGGGCGGATCGCCGGCCAGCGTTCCGAAGGCTTCGGCCATCTCGGCGATGAGCTCGGCGTTGAAGGCATTGCGCACGTCGGGCCGGGCGAGCGTGACACGAGCGACGGGACCGTCGCGCTCGACGCGCAGGGGTCCGCTCACCGCGCCCGTCCCCGGCGGTGGAACGGCTCGGTCACGGCTCGAACCTGGGTCAGGAGCGGCTCCTCGAGCCACACCACGTCGGTGCCATCGGGAACGTCGACCGTCGCCGATGCGCCGTCGTCGCCGACCAGGCCAAGCAGGAGCCGAGCATCGCCGCCGCCGGCGTCGGTCTCGACCAGGTAGGCCGCCTCGACGCCCGTGTCGCGCAGGGCGTCGCGCAGGCGCGTCTCGAGATCACGCGTGTCTCTGCCGGGCAGCCGGATGCGGATCGATCGCCGGGCGGTTGGCTCGAAAAGCGGCTCATCGGTGCCGGGGATCCGACCGGCTGCCAGCGCCTCCAGCTCCTCCGCGCCGAAGCGGTAGGGGACCGGTCCTGCCGGGTCCATGATCGCCGGCAGCCCGGCCGCGGCCAGGTTGCCGATTGCGATCCGTGCCGGAAGCGGCAGATTGCCGGTCCTGGCCGGTGCCCAGGCGGCGAGCGCCCCGACCGAGCCGAACACGACGCTGACCGGGTTGCCGCCCGACTCCTGCGCCAGCATCACGCTGATCTCGACCTGTTCGTCGTCGTTCACCGCCGATGCGAGCGCTGCCTTCGCCTCCTCACCGTGCTCGGGCGGGACCGGCAGCAGGAGCGTTCCGCTCATGAGCGTCCGATAGAACTCTCGCAGCGGTCCGGGGTCGCCTCGCTCCTCGGCGTCACGTGCGGCGAGCATGGCGTCGAACAGGTTCGCGGCGCTCTCCTCGAGCGAGCCGGTCGGGGTGGATCGGTCGTGCGAGCCCGGCGTCGGGCGGTCGGTGGACGGCTGCATCGGTCCGGTGAGCCTACTCCGATGGGGTAGCATCGGTCGCATGATCCGCGGCATCGACCATCTCGTGATCGCCAGCGACGACCCAGATGCCGCCGCCGATGCGCTCGAGACCGCGGTCGGCATCGCCTTCACCGGTGGCGGCCGGCACGAGTCCTTCGGAACCCGCAACCGCCTGGCCTTCCTCGCCGACGGCTCGTATGTCGAGCTCATCGGCATCGTCGATCCCGAGCTCGCCGCTCGCTCGCCGGTCGGGGCCGCGTCAATGCGCATCCTGGTGACGCAGGGCAGCGGGCTCGCGACCTGGGCCGCGCTGGTCGACGACATCGAGGCAGCCGTCGACTCGCTGAACGGCGCCGGCGCCGCGTACGGTTCCCCGACGCACGGATCGCGACGGCGCGACGACGGCGAGCTGGTGGAGTGGTGGACGGCCTTCCCGGACGCCCCGCTGAACGCCACGCGCCCGTTCCTGATCCAGCACGCCATGACCGGGGCCGAGTGGGGTCCCGTTGCGCTCGAGGAGCGCGCGAGCTTCATCCACCCGCTCGGTTCGCCGGTTCGGCTGAGCGGGATCACACTCGCCGTCGACGATCCGCCGGCGGCCTCGGCCGAGCTCGCGCATGCCCTCGGCATCGAGGGCCACGCCGTGCCGGACTTCGCGGTCCTCGCCGTCGGACCGCACGAGGTGCGCCTCCGCCCGCGCGGCGAGATGCCGGTCGCGGCGGCCGTCACGCTCGGCGCCGACGTCGAGACGCCCGTCAGCGCCGACCTCCTCGGCTTGGCCTTCGGCGTCGACGTGGTCGAGGCTCCGCTGCGGGAGCCGAACCCGGCCTAGGCGGCCCGCAGCCCGCGCCGCATCGTCACATCCGGTAGAGGCTGAATCCCGGCTCCGGGATCGGCGCGTTCAACGCCGCCGAGATGCCGAGCGCGAGCACGCGACGCGTGTCCATCGGGTCGATCACGCCGTCGTCCCACAGCCGGGCCGTCGAGTGGTACGGCGAGCCCTCGCGCTCGTACTTCGCGAGGATCGGCGCCTCGAACGCGTCGCG
>DATLGA010000091.1:0-32310 GCA_035540715.1 Candidatus Limnocylindrales bacterium
CTCCGGCAGCTCGAGGAGGAAATCGGCGTCCTCGGGGTAGTACCGGGCGATCGAGATGTCGTCGCCCGCGAAGCGGCGGATGTCCGTTTCGGACTCCCAGAACGTCGTCAGCTCGAGCTCGGTGACGCCGCCGAGCGTCCGCCGCAGCACCACCGTCCGCACGTGTCCCGGAGTCGCGGCGTAGTCCCGCAACCCGGTCGCACGCAGGTAGTCCACGTACGCGTCGGCCCGCTCCGCGGGCACGCGTCCGATCCAACGGCGAGCGATCACTCGCTCAGCCTACAACCACACGGAGGAGCTTGATGCACCGACCTCTCAGCCTCGTGGCAGCCGTGGCGCTGCTGCTGACCCTCGCCGGCCCCACGGCGGCCCACGCCGTGTTCGTCGACCCGCCCGGCGTTTCGGAAGGCCCGGTCGTGTGGGTCGGGGGCGGGCCGGTCCCCGGCCGCGGCGACGCGCTCCTGGATTCGCCGATCGGTAAGTTGCCGCCATCCCACGCCCGCGGGCTCGTGGCTGCCTGCCAGTCCACGCTGGCCAATCCGTCGGTGGTGCGCATCACGGCGCCGCCGTACTTCACCGGGTGCCACCACGGCCACCCGTAGCCGGGTCCTCGCGGCGTACCGAGAGCCGGGCCTCGCGGCCCGGCTCTCTCGCCTCCGTGGGTGGTTCAGTCGCGCCGCCGCCGGCCGAAGCCCAGGACCGCACTCACGCTGCGCCCGAGGAAGGCCAGCACCGCGACGATGATGCCGATCACGATGAGCAGCACGCCGGGGATGAACCCGAGGATCGGGTTCGAGATGATGAGCACGAGCCCCACGAGCACGAGCAGCACGCCGACGATCATGCCCCGAGGCTAGCAGGTCGCCTATCCTCGTTCACCCGTCCCCGATCGAGGACCAGTCCGTTGAGCCACCATCCCCCCGCAGCGTCGAGCTTCGAGGCCCTGGAGGCCGACGTCATGGCACGCTTCGCCGAGGCCGACTACGGCGCGGCCATCGCCCTGCTCGATGCGCATGCCGATCGGTTCGAGGCGAATCGCGCGAACACCGCTTACCTGCGAGCCTGCATCGAAGCTCGACGCGGAGACCAGGGCACGGCCCTCGCCACCCTTCGCGAGGCGCTGAACGAGGGCATCTGGTACTCGGAGCCGGTGCTCCGCCAGAGCCCGTCTCTCCAGTCGCTCCAGGGCCTCCCCGAGTACGAGACGCTCGTGGCCTCGTTCGCGGCTCGACCGCCGGCGGAGTCGGCCGCGGCCGAACCGGTGATCGTGCGCGCGAAGGGAGAGGCTCGCGGCCTGCTCGTCGCCTTCCACGGGAACGGCCAGACGGCCCGCCATGCCGCCGACGCCTGGCGTCCGATGGCCGACGCCGGTTGGACCGTGGCCGCACCCGCCTCGTCGCAGATGCTCCACTCCTCCGGGGCGGTCTGGGACGACGCCGGGGCCGCCCGCGCCGACGTTCGACGCCAGGCCCCCGCCATCGCCGAGCTGGTCCCGGACGACCGTCCCACGCTGATCGCCGGCTTCTCGCTCGGCGGCGACGTCGGGCTGTGGGCCGCGCTCTCCGGGACGGTGTCGGCGTCGCGCCTGCTCCTCATCGGGCCGCCAGCCTTCCTGCAGGACGACCCGGAATGGCCCGGCCTGCTGGGCCGCGCCCCGGGCGTTCGGCTCCACGTCCTGCTCGGCTCGGAGGATGCGGCCGTGTCCGCTGCGGCGATCGAGGCGATGGTCGATGCCCTCCGCGGGACGGGCGCCTCGGTCCGGCTTGAGCGGGTGGACGGGCTCGCCCACGCCTATCCGTCGATCGAGCGCCGCCGGCAGGTCGTCGAGGATCTCGCCGCCGAATCGTAATGGCCGCTGCAAGGTGGGCGGCGTAGCCTTCGGACGTTTTCCTTCGGAGAGTGGGGATGAACCGCACGAATCGATTCGCACTCGTGGCCGCCGTGCTCCTGCTGCTCGTGCTGGCCGGCACGACCGTGGCCACACGTGCCCCCGGCGAGGACGCAGCTCCCGCCCAGCAGGGGACCGATCCCGAGGCGCCCGACCCCGAGGGTCTGCGACACGCCGCGGAGCGCCTTGCCGCGAGCGGGATTCCCGCTGACGAAGGTGTCCTCGCCGAGCTGGCGGGCGAATATGGCGTCGGCGGCGCGGTTCGCGTGCTCGCATGGGCGTCCGAGACCGGCGTCTCGGTCCAGTCCATCCGGGACCTTCGCGCCGAGGGCAAGGGCTGGGGGGTCATCGCGCGCGAGCTCGGCGTCCACCCGGGCATCGGCGGCGTCATGGGAGGCGGTCAGGGCCGCGATCACGCGCCCGGCCTCCAGGGGGATCGTGGCGGCGACGAGGACACCGACGACTGAAGCCGCCCCTCAGGTCTGCACCGACGCCAGCAGGGCCGACATCGCGACGATGACGATGCCGATGAGCACGACGACGGCCCACATCACGTGAAATCTCATACGACGTCGAACCGTTCGATGCGAATCTGGCCGTGCGGAATGCCGAGGTCGAGGAGCGCCTCTTCCGCTGCCTCGGTGACGGGGTCAGGCCCGCACAGCAGGTATGCCGCCGATTCGGGATGCTCCGGCAGGTGGCGCTCGATCAGCTCACGGTCGACGTAGCCCGACTCGCCCTTCCAGCCGTCGGGCGGATCGCGCAGGACGTGCACGACCCGAAGCGCGAGCCGCTCGGTCAGCGCATCGATCTCCTCGCGGAAGGTGATCGCTTCCCACGACTCCGACGCGTAGATGAGCGTGAGCGGGCGAGGATCCTCGCGATCGGCGAACGTGCGCAGGATGCTCATGATCGGCGTGATGCCGATCCCCCCGGCGACGAAGACGAACGCGGGGGCATCCATGCGGCGCGGGATGAACACGCCATGCGGCCCGTCGAGGTAGGCGATCGTCCCCGGCTCGATCTCGCCGATCGTGTTCGTGAAGTCGCCGAGCGCCTTGATCGTGAGGGTCGGTCGCGTCGGCTCATCGGCGCTGGACGAGAACGAGAATGGATGCTCGTGCACCCCGAACGGCGAGCGACCGATCGTGATCCACGCGAACTGCCCCGGCTCGAAGCGCATGCCGGGGTGGTCGACCGGATGGAGGCGGAGCGTCCAGGCGTTGCCGCGCTCCTCGATCACCTCGTCGATCATCCATGGCTGGTGGAGGATCTTCGCCGGTCGTGCGACGCGGATGTAGACGAGCAGTCCGATGGCGCCGAGCGCGAGGACGACCCACAGGACCTGCTTCCAGAACAGCTCGAGGTAGTGGCCGACACCGATCACGTGAGCGGCGCCGAACCCGAGGATCGCGACGGCCAGCAGACCGTGCACGATGCGCCACGGCTCGTACCGCATGCGCAGCTCGACCCGCCACAGCGAGAGGACGATGAGGACGACGAGGGCGAGAAGCCCGAGGAGGCCGAAGCGCGCGCGCCACGGCGCCTCGATCACGTTCAGAAGCTCCAGCGTCTCGGGTCGGCTGACGAAGAGGATCGCCACGTGCGCCACGATCAGCCCCGCGGCGACAAGCGAGATCTGGCGATGGAACTGCAGCACCAGATCCATTCCGTACGGAGCCGATGCACGGCGGAAGCGCGAGGTCAGGGCGAACTGCAGCCCGAGCATGCTCAGGCCGGCGAACCCGAGGGCGGCCGAGAACTCGGTCCAGAACCCGCGTCCGGGAGGCGACGGGGTGAGCATGATGACGAGCAGCGGCGCGAGCGTGACGGCCAGGTAAAGCGCCACCCAGCCGGCACCCACGACGTAGCGCCGCATCGCGCGCGCGGTGGCCATGCCGTGACAGGTGCACGGGGTATGCCACGCGGACAAGCGCTTCTCGGTCGAGCGAGCAAACGTTCGCGCCCGACGGAGCGCAGCTGCGTCCTCTAGCGTAGGGGGCATGAACGAGGGTCGGTGGTGGTGGTTCCGGCGACCGGTCCGGCGCGAAGGCGCCGAAGGCTACCTCTTCCTCGTGCTCGTCTCGTTCGCCGTCACCGTCATCGGAACGCGCTGGTTTCTCGAGCTGACCGGCTTCCCGCGGATCGGGGGCGGCGATCTCCACATCGCCCACGCACTGTGGGGCGGCGCCGCGCTCTTCGCGGCCGCGCTGCTGCCGATCGTGCTGGCTGGCCGGTTCGTCTATCGGTCGGCCGCGGTCCTGGCCGGCGTCGGCATCGGCCTCTTCGTCGACGAGGTCGGCAAGTTCATCACCGCCGACAACGACTACTTCTACCCGGCTGCCGCGCCGATCATCTACGCCACCTTCCTGCTCGCGGTGATCGTCTGGCTCCGCGTGCGCCGCGCCGGGGATCCGCAGCCTCGCGCCCAGCTGCTCGGCGCGCTGGAGCTGCTGGAGGAGTCGGTGGAGGGTGACCTCCAGCGCGAGGAGTTCGAGGCGCTTCGATCGCGCCTCGTGACCGCGGCGCAGGATGCGCCCGCCGCCGAGCAGCGCCGTCTCGCCGCGACGCTCCTCGCGTTCGTCGACGCGGACGAGCTCCACGTGGCGCCGGATCCGGTGGACCGCCTCGGCGGGCTGCGCGCCACCTGGCGGGCTCGCACGCACCGCTGGCTCGGAGGTCGCGGCCTGCGCGTGCTGATCGTCGCGGCGCTCCTCGTGACCGGGATCGGCCAGGTGTGGGCGCTCGTCTCCATCGCGACCGGCATCCTCGTCGGCCCCGCCGATCCGCTCGACCCGTTGACCGGCATCCGGCTCCTCCATCTCGCGGTGGAGGCCCTCGCCGGAGCGCTCCTCCTCGCGGGTGGCGTGCTGGTCGCGGTCGTCGGACGCCACCGGCTCGGGTGGACGCTCGCGTACTTCGGCCTGCTCGTCACGATCACGCTGGGCGACCTCATCGGCTTCTACGTGCGCCAGTTCGACTCCATCGTGGTCGTCCTCGGCCACCTTGCCCTGCTCGCCGCGGTGGTGGCGTACCGGGACGAGCTGCGCGCGGAGTCGCTCGACGAATGACGTATGCCCGCCTCGCGCATCGGCCCGATGCGCCGCGGGCCGTCGCGACCGAGTCTGGGGGCACCAATCCCGCTCTGCTGGAGTTCGCCCGTGCGCGCAGTCACGTTCGCCGCCTCGATCATCGCCGTCGGCTCGTATCTCGCGATCGCCGCGGTCCTCGGAATCACTCCGACATGGATCGGCCTGGGAGTGCTGGCCATCTCGCTGATCGCGGCGGTGACGATGGTCGTCGTCGACCGGCCCGGCCAGCGGGTGGCCTGATCGCCGCTCGACGCGTGGGCTAGGCTGGGGAGGTGCTCCGCCCCACGAACGGCGAGCCGCCACGCGGCGCCTGGATGGCGATCGGCGCCGCACTCGCGCTGCCGATCCTCGGTCTCGCCCTGCTCCTCGCTCAGCCGCAGCTCGACGTCCGCTGGGAGCATCAGCCGAGCCACTTCTGGCTCGTCCTGGTCACCGCCGCCATCAGCGTGGCCCTCGCGGTCCTGACGAACGAGGCGGCCGGCCGGCACGCCGACGCCCGCGTCGTGCTCGTGTCACTGGCCTTCCTGGTCAGCGCCGGCTTTCTCGGGCTGCACGCGCTGGCCACGCCCGGCGTCCTGCTGCCCGAGTCGAACGCCGGCTTCTTCGCCGCCACGCCGGTCGGGCTCGCCCTCGCCGCCGTGGCCGCCGCCGCCTCCACGAGCCCGCTCGGCGGGCCTCGCGGCGGATGGATCCTGCGTCACCGCGCGCTCCTGCGCGCAGCAGTGCTGGCGCTCATGCTGGGTTGGGCCGCCGTCTCGCTCCTGCGCCTCCCGCCGCTCGACGGTCCACCACCGGAGCACGCCCATCCGGTCGTCTCGGTCGCGGCGATCGGCACCGTGGCGCTCTACCTGTTCGCGGCGTGGCGCTACGCCGGCATCGCTCGACACCGACGGAGCGCGTTCGCCGTCGCGATCGCCGCGGCGCTCGTCCTGCTGGCCCAGGCGATGATCGCCGTCGCGTTCAGCCGGAGCTGGCACCTGAGCTGGTGGGAGTGGCACGTCCTGATGACCGCCGCCTTCGGACTCATCGCGCTCGGTGCGCGCCGCGAATACCGGCGCAGTGGCTCGCTGGTCGCCACGTTCGAGCCGATCTACACCGAAGCGACGCTCCAGCGGATCGATCGCTGGCACGGACGCGCGATCGCGCAGCTCGCCGAAGCCGAGTCGCGCGGCCAGCCGACCGACGCGCTGTTCGAGGGGCTGCGGCGCGAGGGCGCCTCCAGCGACCAGCTCGCATTGATGGCGGAGGCGGCACGTGAGATCCGGCGGATCGACGAGCTGTTCCGTCCGTACCTGCCGCAGGCCTATGCCGAGCGGCTGCGAGCCCAGCCCGATCTCGCCGATCGGAGCGAGGAGCGGACGGTGAGCGTCCTGTTTGCGGACCTCGCCGGCTTCACGAGCTTCAGCGAGCTCCACGAGCCGACCGAGGTCATCGCGATGCTGAACGAGTTCTGGGCCGCGGCGATCCCCGTCATCGACCGCGTCGAGGGGGCGATCGAGCACTTCGCCGGCGACGGCATCCTCGTCCTCTTCAACTCCGTGACGGACCAGCCCGACCATGCGCAGCGGGCGGTGCGGTGCGGCCTCGAGCTGGTGCGGGCCGCCGACCGCGTGGCGGAGAAGCGTCCCGGCTGGCCGCGTTTCCGGGCTGGCGTCCACAGCGGTCGCGCGGTCGTGGGAACGGTCGGATCTGCCGGGCGGCGCAGCTTCGCCACGATCGGGGACACGACGAACCTGGGGTCCCGCCTCATGAGCGCCGGCGACCCCGGCCAGGTCGTGATCTCGGATGCCACCCGCACCGAGCTGGCCGTGGCGATCGAGTCGGGGCAGCTGGTCGCGACCGGCCTCGGGCCGTTGACGCTCAAGGGGAAGCGCGAGCCCGTGCAGGCCTGGGTGATCGACTACCCGTCGGTGACCCGGTAGACCAGGCCGATGTCGCCGGCGGTGAGCGTGAGGCGGTCGCCGGCGATCTCGTAGGCGAACCCATCGGCGATGACGTCGAGGACGTGCTCGTCCTGCACCTCCAGGCCGGGGCAGGCCCGGTCGTCGTTGGCAAGCTGGCTGACGGAGATGCCGTCGTCCGAGACCGTGTAGCGGCCGTCGAACGTCCGGCAACCGGTCGTTCCGCTGAGGGTGCCATCCTCGTGGAGCTCGAGCGTCGCCGGGTCTCCCATCGTCGAAGAGACGGCGTCGCCCTCGATGATCCCGTCGAGCAGCCAGGTCGGCCCGATGAGGGCCGCGTCGGGCGTCGGCGGGACGAACGCGTACGTGAGCTCCACCCCCTCGCCCGAGAGCGTGAGCGAGTTGCCGCGGCGCTCGAAGCGATCGACCGCAGCCAGAGCCGCCAGGTAGGCCGCCTCGGACTCCATGACCGGGCCGTCGCAGCCCATCTCGGTGACCGCCAGGGAGCCGATGCCGATCCGGCCGTCGCCGATGTCCACGTTGCCGCCGTAGTGGTTGCACGCCGCGGTGCCGCCGATCTCGTCGCCGTCGAGCCGCATCGTGATCGGCGCGGCCGGGACGAGCGGAAGGGGAGCGCCGGCATGGGAGCCGCCGCTCAGGCGCCACTCGCCGTCGATGCCGGCGTCGGATCCCGACCCGTTGACCAGGCCGCAGGCCGCGAGGAAGAAGGCGGCCGTCAGCGCGGCCGCAATGCGAGTCGTCATGCCGGAGAGACGCTCCGAGCCGGCAGGCCGTTCCCGCGCGGGCGTCAATGCTCCGCGGCGTCGGCCTCTTCCCTGGTGCGGTGCACCGTCCCGTCCGGATGCTCCGGCGGCGCGTAGACGGTGTAGAGCTTGAGGTCGACGTCCGCCGTGTTCCGGAAGTTGTGGCGTGTCCCGGCGGGCACGAAGACCAGGTCCTCGGGGCCGACCGGTCGGACCTCTCCCTCCAGTACCGCCTCCCCGCTTCCGCTGACGAAGGTCAGCATCTGGTCGCCGTCGTCGTGCGTCTCCTCGCCGATCTCCCCTCCGGGCGGGATGCTCATCACGACGAGCTGCGCATGCGGGCCGGTATACAGGACACGCCGAAAGTTCGTGTTCGCGCGCGCCGCATCCTCGATCGATCCGTTCCAGGCCATCGAGTGCAGGTCCTCCATCGGTACGAATGCCGAGTCAGACGGTGCAGGTTCCGGGCCCGTGCCCTCGGGCTCGCTCGCCGACGACCGTCGCCTCACGTGGACTCCCCATCGCCCTGCCAGCGCTCGTGCAGCACGGTCTGGTCGCGGGGCAGGCGGGCATCGCCCGGGTCGGACTTCGGCTGCCGGGCGGCCTCGGTCGGATGCCCGAGCGCGACGACCGTGCGGACGAAGCGGTCCTCGGGGAGGCCGAGCAGGCCGCCGGCGAGGTCGCGGCCCTCGCCGGAGATCCAGACGATGCCGGCGCCGAGGCCCAGCAGGTTCGCTCCCACGAGGATGCGCTCGGCCGCTCGCCCCTCGTCGTAGGCGTGCGAGATCTTCCATCCCGGCTGCTCGGGAATGGTGATCGCGATCGCGGCGGTGGCGGTCTGGAGCGCGCGCGTGACGGGCATCCCGGAGTCGGCGAGCTGCCGGAGGGTGGCGCGATCGGTGACGATGATGAACCGCCACGGCTGGTTGTTTCGGCTCGAGCCAGACCAGCGCGCGACGTCGGAGAGAGCGTCGAGCGCCTCCCGCTCGACCGGGACGTCGGTGAACTCGCGGACCTGGCGGGTACGGAGCAGCGGGCGGACCACGTCGGCGGGGGAGGACGTATCGGTCATGTCGGCTAGCCTACCGCGCCTCCGGTGCGAGCCGGGATCGGCTACTGGGTCGTGCGGCGGTTGTAGAGCCACAGGCCGACCGGGAAGAAGAGCACGAGCGTCCCGAGCGACCACAGGATCGCCGGGACGAACGACGGCCCCGCCTCGCCGAACAGCGTCAGGCTGCGTACCGTGTCGATGACGAGGGTCATCGGCTGACGCTCGGCGAACCAGCCGACGACTTCCGGCATGTCCTGCGGACGGACGAATGCGCTGCTCACGAAGGTCAGTGGGAAGACGACGGCGAAGATGATGCCCTGGAGCGCCTCCGGCGTCCGCACGAGGGAACCGGCCGCAACGCCGAGCCAGGACAGCGCGAAGCCGAACAGCAGCATGAGGCCGATGGCGGCCGCATTCGCCACCAGGCCGCCCTCGGGACGGAACCCGACCAGGAGCCCGACGACCCACATGAGCGCGACGGCGATCAGGGCCCGCAGGAGATCGGTCAAGGTCCGGCCGACGAGCACCGACGACTGGGACATCGGCAGCGAGCGGAACCGATCGATCATCCCGTTCTTGAGGTCGTTCGCGAGCAGCACCGAGGTGTAGACGCCGGCGAAGGCGATGGTCTGGACGAAGATGCCGGCCATCAGGAAGCTCGCGTAATCGCCCTCGAATCCCGGGATGTTGATCGCCCCGCCGAAGACGAACGTGAACAGCAGCACGAACATGATCGGGCTGATCGTCACGTCGAGCAGCAGCTCCGGCGTACGCCGGATGTGGATGAGGTTGCGCCGCACCATCTGCCACGAGTCGAGCAGCCACCAGGTCGCCGTCATGCGGGAACCTCCTCCGGAGCGGCCTGCTCCTCGGCCGGCCGTCCGGTCACGGCCAGGAAGACCTCGTCGAGGGTCGGCCGCCGGAAGCCGATGTCGTCGACCTGCACGCCCGCCGCATCGAGCTCCCGGATCGCGCGCGTCAGCAGCGCACCGTGGTTCGTCACGCCGACGCTCACGCGACGCGCGTCGGCGTGCGCCAGCACCGCGCCTTCCCCGATGGCGCCGAGCACGCGCTCTGCGGTATCCAGCGGGGAACCGGCGCTGATCGTGACCTCGAGGCGCTCGCCGCCGACCTGCCGCTTGAGGTCGTCGGCCGTTCCTCGGGCGATGACGATCCCGTGGTCGATGACGGCGATGTCGTCGGCGAGTCGATCGGCCTCCTCCAGGTACTGGGTGGTCATGAGCACCGTCGTGCCACCTCGGGCCAGCTCGGCGATGAGGTCCCACATCGCCAGCCGCCCCTTCGGGTCGAGTCCGGTCGTTGGCTCGTCCAGGAAGATGACCGGCGGCTGGCTGATGAGCGCCGCGCCCAGGTCGAGCCGTCGCCGCATCCCGCCCGAGTAGGTCTTCACCGGGCGGTCGGCCGCATCGGTCAGCTCGAAGCGCTCGAGGAGCGCATCGGTTCGGCTCCGGGCGGTCCGGGCGTCGAGCCGGTACAGGCGCCCGATCATGCGCAGGTTCTCGCGGCCGGTCAGCAGCTCGTCGAGCGAGGCGTACTGACCCGCGACGCCGATTCGCCGGCGCGCCTCGTCGGGATGGCGAAGCACGTCGATGCCGGCGACGGTGGCGGAGCCGGCGTCCGGAGCGGTGAGGGTCGTCAGGATCCGCACGGCGGTCGTCTTGCCGGCGCCATTCGGGCCCAGCACGCCGAGGATGGAGCCCTCGGCCGCGCTGAGGTCGAGCCCGCGCAGCGCGTGCGTTGCCCCGAAGGACTTGTGGAGGCCGGAGGCCTCGATCATCGGTGGAGAGGTTGCGGTCATAGCATGCTCGGGTAGCGAACGATCGGCGGGCGGTTCGCCAGATTAGCGCAGGTTTGCCGATGATGCAGCGAGCCCTGCCACGGGCATCGACGCGATTCGCGACCGGCGCGGGTCAGCATCGGCGCTAGCATCTCGCACATGCCACGCATCGCCGTCGTGTTCACCGGCGGCACGATCGCCATGCGCCACGCCGATGGCTCCGGCAACGTCCCGACGTTGCGCGCCGACGACCTGCTTGCCGCGGTCCCCGGCGTGGACGCGATCGCCGATGTCGAGCCGATCGACTGGGGGCTGGTGCCGGCGTCGCACCTGACCTTTGCCCAGCTGCTGGAGATCGGCCGGATCCTGGGCGAGCAGCTGGCGCGCCCGGAGATCGACGGCGCCGTGGTCGTCCAGGGCACGGACGTGATCGAGGAGACCGCGTTCGCCTGGGACCTGCTGCCGCTGCCGGACAAGCCGGTGGTGGTCGTCGGCGCGATGCGCTCGGCCTCGCAGCCGGCCTACGACGGGCCAGAGAACCTGCGCAACGCGATCGGCGCGGCAGCCGATCCGGCGCTCGCCGGCCAGGGCGTCGTCGTCGCGATGGCCGGGGAGCTCCACGGCGCCGATGACGTGCGCAAGACGCACACGCACGCGCATGCCACCTTCCAGAGCCCCAACACCGGCGCGCTCGGCTTCGTGGCCGACGGACGGGTCGTGCTGCACCGGCGGCGGGAGCCGGCGCGCCTCCCCGTGATGCCCGAGGCCGCTGCGCTCCCGGTGCCGGTGCTCCCGGTCGTGCTCGACCACGAGCCGGCGCTGCCGTCTCGGCCCGCCGGGCTCGTCGTGGCGGCCGCCGGTGGTGGCAACACGCCAGCCGCGTACCTCGAGCTCGCGCGTCCGCTCCTCGACCAGGAGCTTCCGGTGGTCCTGACGACGCGCTGTCCGTCGGGCCGGCCGCTGCCCGGCTACGGCTTCCCCGGTGGCAGCACGCGATGGTGGGAGGCGGGCGCGATCTTCGCTGGATCGCTCGACACCCTGAAGGCGCGGGTCCTCGTCGCCCTCGGCGTCGGAGCGGGAATGTCGGCCGACGAGCTGGCCGGCGCGTTCACCGCGTTCGGTGGGGGATCGGCACGGGGCTGATCAACCGGCGACGCGGTGGAGCTCGAGCAGGTTCGGGCCGCTTCCGGGCCGCGCCGTGGATGCGACGAGCACGACCGCCGATCCCCGCGGGAAGGTGTGGTCCTCGTCGAGCAGCCAGGCCATGAGCCCGAGCCGCTCGCCGGCGTCGGGCGGCGGCACGCAGGATCGGGGCTCGACGCCTCGCACGAGCGCCAGGCGGCCGACGACCGCGGGGTCGGGCGAGAACGCGAGGATCGGCACGCGGGGACGGCGCGCGGCGATGATCCGCGCGGTGTGGCCGGTCCGGGTATAGCACGCGATCGCCGCGACGTCGTGCTCGGTGGCCGCGATCGCGGCGGCGGCGGTGGCAAGGGCTCCGGCGTCGGTGTGGCCGCCGGGCACGCCGCCGGCCGGCAGGAAGGCTCGCCCGCGATCCTCGACGAGGCGGCAGATCCGAATGGCCGCCTCGGCCGCGAGGATCGGATGCTCGCCGATGGCGGTCTCGCCGGACAGCATCACCGCGTCCGCGCCGTCGAAGATCGCGTTCGCGACGTCGCTCGTTTCGGCCCGGGTCGGGCGTGGGGAGGCCATCATCGACTCGAGCATCTGCGTCGCGACGATCGTCGGCACGCCGCGGTCGAGCGCCCGGCGAACGAGCTGCTTCTGGAGAATCGGAACCTCCTCGTAGGGCAGCTCCACGCCGAGGTCGCCGCGGGCGATCATGACGGCCCCGGCCGCGTCGCAGATCGCGTCGAAGTCGTCGATCGCCGGGCGGGTCTCGATCTTCGCCACGATCGGGGGTCCGTCGCGTCCGAGGAGATCCCGCAGCTCGTGAAGGTCCGCGGCCCGCCTGACGAACGACTGGGCGACATAGTGCGCGCCGATCTCGACGGCGGTCGGTGCGTCGGCACGATCGGCATCGGTGAGCGCGGGCGTCGAGAGGCGCTCGGACGGGACGTTGACCCCGGCACGGGATCGGATCGTGCCGCCTCGGACGACCTCGGTCTCCACGTCGTCGCCGTCGGTGGCGGACACGCGAAGCTCGGCGGCTCCATCGGCGAGGAGGACGCGATCCCCACGCTCCAGATCTGCCGCAAGCCGGCGATACGTCACGCCGGCCCCGTGTCGTCCGCCTTCGGCGTCCGGCCGGCCCGCGAGGACGAAGCGGTCACCGGCCTCGAGGTCGACCGCACCGCCGCCCACCTCGCCGAGCCGGATCTTCGGGCCGGCGAGGTCCGCCAGGATGGCGATCGGCCGTCCAGCCGCCTCAGCCGCGGCCCGGACGCGCTCGGCGGTCTGCCGGCGGTCCGCGGGAGTGGCGTGGGAGAAGTTGATGCGCGCGGTGTCCATGCCGACATCGACGAGCTCCGCGATGCGCTCGATCGTCGCGGGGCCGATGGTGCAGACGAGCTTCGTGCGCGGCATTGGTCCAAGGGTACCCGTCGCCGCCAGAGCCAAGTGGCCGCCGATGGTACGGGGAGCGGCCAACCCCCACGGCGCATGGGAGCACGAGCCCTTCCGCCCTAGGCTCGGGATGCGACGGGTGCCACCGTCCTCTCCGTCGTCCGCCCCGTTTCGTTCCGATCGTCTTCCCAGGAGTCTCTCTCGTTGCGCCCCCTGCTCTCTGCTGCCCTGGTCGTCGCCTGCCTCACGGCCGGGGTGGCTCTCCCGGCGCCCACCCAGGCATCGTCGCCGGCCAAGGTCGCCATCATCGTCGGGCCCGTCGGATCACTCACTCCGACGTACCTCGCGCTTGCCGAGGCTGCCGCCGCCACCGCCCAGCGCCACGGCGCCACGGTCGCGCGTGCCTATTCGCCCCACGCCACGCCGGGCAACGTGCTCGCCGCGGTCGAGGACGCGAGCATCGTCATCTACTTCGGCCATGGGTACGGGCATCCGAGCCCGTACGGAGCGCTCGACCGTCGCCGCCAGAACGGTTGGGGCCTGCAGGGACCGCGCGCTCGCGGCACGCACGATGACGGGCTGAACGGCTACCTCGAGTACTACGGCGAGGACTGGATCGTGGCGAACGCCCGGCCGGCGCCAGGCTTCGTGATGATCTACTCGAACACCTGCTACGCGCCAGGCGCCTCGGAGGGCGGTTTCGCTCCGGCCACGCCGGCCGTCGCCGCCGAACGCGTGGCGTCGTACTCCCGCAAGGTCTTCGCCATGGGCGGCTCGGCGTACTTCGCGACAGACTTCGATCGTGGCGCCGCCGACCTCGTCGATCGCCTGCTCGGAAACCCGCACGCGTCGTATCGGTCCGTCTTCGGCTCAGACCATCGCTTCGTGCCGTCCGCACTGACGACCCAGTCTCACTGGTTCAGCGCCGGCCAGCAGATCTGGCTGCATCGCACGAAGTACACCGATGGGCCGCCGAACTACTGGTACGCCTTCGCCGGCAACCCGGACGCGAACCCGGCCCGGTCCTGGGATCCGGTCGCCCCGACCGCGGTCCTCGAGAAGCCGGCCGCCGGGGCGATCGAGGTCGATCCGACGGCCGGCATCCGCGTGCGCCTCAGCGAACCGGTCACCGGGATCGGACCGGCCACGGTGGTCCTGGTCGACGCGCAGGGCGACCGGGTGCCCGCGACGCTCCGTCATGACCTGGCGAGCGGCAAGCTCGTCGTGCGCCCGGACGCCCCGCTGGCGCTCAGCGCGCGCTACCGGCTCGTGCTCCGCGCCGGGATCGCCGACGTGGCGGGGAATCCGCTGGAGCCGATGCGCTGGTCGTTCACCACGCGGCTCGACGCCGACGCGCTCGCCGCCCAGCTTCCCGTCGTGCTCGAGCCGGGGCGGCACCGCCTCATCCGATTCGCCGCGGATGGCTCGGTCGCCGAAGAGCAGACCGTCGAGCTCGGGGAGGCCCGATCGCTCACCGCGCGCAACCGGGCGCGCCTGCCCGGCGAACCGGGCTCATGGTTCGAGCTGGACGCCGACCCGTACGCCGGGTGGTGGGTCGCGGAATCCGCGCGCGCCCACGCGATCGGACGGAGCGACGAGGTGAGCCTGCCGCCGACGACCGTGGCGCTCCCTTCGGCGGCGGAAACGGACCTCGCGGACATCGCGGACGATGGCTCCGTGGCGGCTTCGACGCCCGTTCAGCTCCGCACGGAGCGCGTGGTCACCGTCGACCGGCGGACCGTGATCGACGGTCGCACCTACCTCCGGATCGTCGACGGCCTGCCGGGCCACGACGGCCGATGGCTGCCGGTCCGCGCCGCCGACGCCCCGGTCCATCCCGACGAGACCCGTCTGCTCCGCACCGATGAGCGAGCGCGCCCGGCGGCGGTGACGCTCCGGCTCGGTGACCAGCCGGCCTTCCGCTTCGACGCGGCGGGCCGCGTCCAGGAACGACGGACGATCGCCGGGGGCGGCGCGCATCGGCTCGTCACCGAGCGGACGGCCGTCGTCGGTGGCGCCCGCTTCCACGTCATCGCGGGTGGCGAGCTGGATGGCTGGGCCGTCGCCGATGCCTCGGTTGCCTCGGTCAGCGACCTCCAGGAGCGGGATCCGAGCTGACACGCTCGTGAGCCGCCGTCGGGTATCGTCGCCACAGCGACGCCGCCGGAGGACTCATGAAGCTGGCCCGACTCATCAGCGCGGTCGACGCCCACGCCGGCGGGGAGCCCGGCCGGGTGATCACCGGTGGCGTTCTCGACGTGCCGGGGGAGACCGTCTTCGCGAAGATGCGGCACCTCGCCGAGCAGGGCGACGGGCTCCGCAAGCTCCTGCTGCGCGAGCCGCGAGGCTATCCCGCGCTGTGCGGCAATCTGCTGCTTCCGGCGACGCACCCGGAGGCGGACGTGGGGCTCGTGATCATGGAGCAGGCGGAGTACCCGCCCATGTCGGGCAGCAACACCATCTGTGCGGTGACGGTCCTGCTCGAGACCGGCATCATCCCCGCGGTCGAGCCGGTCACCGAGCTCACGCTCGAGACCCCCGCCGGGCTCGTTCGCGTGCGAGCCGATGTCCGCGACGGGAAGGTGACCGGCGTCACG
Organism: Candidatus Limnocylindrales bacterium; assembly: GCA_035540715.1. Taxonomy (GTDB): domain Bacteria; phylum Chloroflexota; class Limnocylindria; order QHBO01; family QHBO01; genus JACDBZ01. Next base: position 15,618 of record DATLGA010000091.1, read on the forward strand.
TTCCGGAACGTTCCCGCGTTCGTCGCGCATCTCGACGTGCCGGTCGAGGTGCCGGAGCTCGGGACGGTCATCGCCGACATCGCGTACGGCGGCATGTGGTACGCGATCGTCGAGGCCGCGCCGCTCGGCTTCGCCATCACCCCCGACGAGGGGCGCGACCTCGTTCGCGCCGGCGAGATGATCAAGGCCGCGGCGCGCGAGCAGTACCCGGTGAGCCACCCCGAGAACCCGGAGATCAGCGGCGTCAGCATCATGCAGTTCAGCGCAGGCCCGACCACGCGCGGCGCGAGCATGCGGAACACCGTCGTCGTGTCGAGCGGCGCGCTCGACTGGGACCGGCCGGCCACCTGGACCGGGATCCTGGACCGCTCGCCGTGCGGCACCGGGACGTGCGCGCGCATGGCGACCCTCCACGCGCGCGGCCGGCTGCGACCCGGCGAGGATTTCGTTCACGAGGGCATTCTCGGCACGGCCTGGACCGGGCGGATCGTGGAGGAGACGCGCGTCGGGCCGCATGCGGCAATCGTGCCCACGATCACCGGCCGCGGATGGATCACCGGATTTGCGCAGTACGTCGTCGATCCCGACGACCCATTCGGCGAGGGCTTCACCCTGGGCGACATCTGGGCCGTCGGCGCGTGACCTGCAACGGCTCCGGGACATGCTGACCGATGCGCTCACCGAGCTCGCGCTGGCGCTCGAGCGGCGGGCCGCGACCGCGCCCGGGCCGCAGCGATCTGCGCGCGCCGAGCGGCTGCGCCGGCACGTCGCCGAATACCTGCTGCCTCGCGCCCGGGACGCCGCGGCGCCGCTCGTCGTCGTCCTGCTCGGGTCCACCGGCAGCGGCAAGTCGAGCCTGCTCAACGCGCTGGCCGGCCGCGCGGTCAGCGCCGCCGGCGTCCTGCGGCCGACGACGCGCCGGCCGGTTGTCCTGGCGCACCCCGAGGACGCCGGCGAGGATCTGCTGCCGGGCATGACGGCTCGTGGCGCGCTCGACGTGGTGACCGATCCGGATGCGCGTCGCGGCGTCGTCCTCGTGGACGCGCCCGACTTCGACAGCGTCGAGCGCGAGAACCGGGCGCTGGCCGTCGAGCTGCTCGAGGCGGCCGACCTCGTGGTCGTGACGACGACCGCGACCCGCTACGCAGACCAGGTCCCCTGGGCCGTGCTCGAGCGCGCGCGGCAGCGTGGCGTGCCGCTGCTCGCCGTCCTGAATCGCATGCCGCCCGACGCCGGCGATGCACAGGCGGTCCTCGCCGACTACCGCAACCTCGTCGAGCGTCGCGGCCTGAACGCTTCCGGTGCGTTCGGCGACCTCGAGATCGTCCCCGTCGCCGAGGGCGCGCTCGACGAACACGCCGACGCCCTGGACGCTGCGGCCGTGGAGCCGATCCGCCGCTCCCTGGATCGGCTCGTCGCCGACGACGGCGAGCGTCGGGCCGTGGCACGACGGAGCCTGTCCGCCGCGCTCGAGGGCCTTCCGGCCGCCGTGGAGGAGGTCGCCCGCGAGGTCGACGAGGAATCGGGCGCCGCCGATGCGCTCCTGCGGGTGGTCGAGCGGGCGTATGCCGATCGGCGCGCAGCCCTCGGCAACGAGCTGTCACGCGGCACGTTCCTGCGCGCCGAGGTGCTGCGCCAGTGGCACGACTTCGTCGGTGCCGGCCAGGTGGCGCGCTTCCTCGCCGGCGGCATCGGCCGGCTCACGGCGACGGTGCAGAGCCTCGTCCGTCCCGGGCCGCCGGCTCCGGCGATGGAGGTGCGCGAGGCCGCGTTCGCCGACCTCGTCGCCCTCGTCGTCCAGCACGCCGATGCGGCGGCTCGTCGGGCCGCCGGGACGTGGATGGAGGATCGGTACGGTGAGCGGGTCATCGGTTCGCACCCGGAGCTGTGGGGCGCCGGCTCGCGCCTCGGCGACCGGCTGACCGAAGGGCTCGAGGGATGGGCGGAGGAGATCGCCGAGCAGATCCGTGCGCTCGGGGAACAACGTCGCGGATGGGCTCGCGTCGCGAGCTTCGGCGTCAACGCCGTCGGCACGAGCGCGATCCTGGCGGTCTTCATGTCGACCGGCGGCCTGACCGGCGCGGAGGTCGGCATCACGGCGGCGACGGCGGTCGTGAACCAGAAGCTCCTCGAAGCGGTCTTCGGGGAGGCGAACGTCCGCGCCTTCGTCAGCAGGGCCCGGGCGGCGCTCGGCGCGCTCCTCGACGACGCCTTCGAGGCCGATCGTGGCCGGTTCATCGGTGCGCTCGGCGCGCTGAGCGAGGGCGGGTCGCTGGCCGATGAGCTTCGAGCCGCGGCCGCGCGGGCCGCCGAGCAGCCGACGCCCTCGTGACGCTCGAGGAGCGGATCGAGCGCCTGGCGGGTGCCTCCGAGGCGGTCCGTGGCCTCGGGCTCGGCGAGGTGGCCGGTCCTGCCGACGCGGTGGTGCGCCGCGCCCGTGAGCGGATCGGGTTTTCGGGCGAGGTGTACGTGCTCGCGCTCGCCGGCGGCACCGGCGTGGGCAAGTCGTCGGTCCTGAACGCGCTGGCGGGCCGGACGGTGAGCGCCGTGCGAGCGGTCCGGCCGACGACCGATGAGCCGATTGCCTGGGTGGCCGACGCCCGACGTGAGGAGCTCGCGCCCCTGCTCGACTGGATCGGCGTCCGGCACGTCGCGGGCCATGCCGATCCGTCGCTCGCTGGCGTGGCGATCCTCGACCTTCCCGACGTCGACAGCATCCGGACCGAGCATCGGGCGCGCGTGGACGAGCTCCTGCCGCGGATCGACGCGCTCGCCTGGGTCGTCGACCCGGAGAAGTACGACGACGACCGGCTCCACGCCTACCTCCGCTCCCTGCGCGAGCACGCAGCGCGCATGCGGCTCGTCCTCAACAAGATCGACCGCGTTGCTCCCGCGGATCGCGAGCCGCTCGAGTCGGATCTCCGGCGCCGCCTGGACGAGTCCGGCATCGGCGCCGCCGCCGTCAGCGTGGTCTCGGCTCAGACCGGCGAGGGGATCGGCGAGCTCCGCGCCGCCCTGGCCGCCGGTGCGGACGCGAAGTCGCTCGTGCTCGACAAGCTCGCCGCCGATGCCCGCGCCGCCACCCTGGCCTTGGCGCACGCCCTCGACGTGGAGGGCGCCGAGCCGGCGGCGCTGGTCGACCCGCGCCGGGTGGAGGAGGCGACGCGCGGTGCCGTCGACGGGGCTCTTGCGGTCGTCGATCCCCCCGGCCTGGCGCGGCAGATCCAGGCCGGTGTCCTGGGCCGCGCCCGCCGCCGCGGCGGATCGCTGCTGAGCCGCGTCGTCGCCCTGCTCGCGTGGCTCACCGGCCAGCAGCGGCGACGGGCCGATCCGGCTGGCTACCTTCGCGACTGGCGCCGACGCGGCTCGCTGGGGCGGATCCTCAACCCGATCCGCACCGTCCAGCTCGAGGCCGCGGCGCGGATGCCGCCGTCGTCCCGACGTGCCGTGCTCGCGACGATGGGTGCGGACGACCTCGAGTCGGCGATGACCCGCGTCCTCGACGGGGTTGCGCGCGAGGCAGCCGAGGAGCTGCACGTGCCGGCCTCCTGGCTGTGGCACGTCATCGGCGTCGTGCAGCTCGCGATCGGCGCGGTCTTCGCGTTCGCGGCGGCGTGGTACATCACCCTGTTCGTGGCGACCGGCGTCGTGCCGGTGAGCACCGTGGACGTGCCCGTGCTCGGGCCGCTGCCCGTGCCCCTCGTCCTCCTCGTCGGCTCGATCGTCGCGAGCGCCATCCTCGGCTGGCTGCTGTCGCTCCATGCCGGCTGGCTCGGAGCGCGGCGCGGCCGGCGAGTGGCCGAACGCGTCCGCCAGGCGGTCAGCGAGGCCGTGGAGTCGGCCGGCTTGCGCGGCCTGCGCCAGGTCGAGGAGGTGCGCGCTGAAGTCGGACGGGCCCTGTCGGCGCAATGACGTAGACCGATCGGGACGTCCGCTTGATCCGCTGGCCACCACCGAGGCGTAGCGTGAGCGTCACGTCTTACCAGGAGTGCGCCCCGATGCTCCGTCACGATCCCACCCGCGGCCCCGCCTCCATCTCCGACCGTGAGCTCGGCGTGGCAGCGGCGCTGCTACTCCTCGCGCTCGTCCTCACGACGTTGCTCGTTCCGGCCCTCGTCTGAGCGGCTCGCCTACGGGCGCAGGCGAGAGAACCGGAAGAGCCCGTTCGGCCTCTAGGTCTCGGGGCTGCGATAGCGGACCGCGACGCCGATGGTCAGCGCGCCGATCACGAACGCGACGCTGTTCGGCACGATCAGCGCGGGGTTGCCCAAGGCGATCCCGTACGCGATCCAGAGCGTGAACCCGAGCTCGAGCACGCCGAGGTACGCGAGCGAGACGTCCGCCGACGAACGACGCTCGAGCATGCGCCGGATCTGCAGGATGGGGGAGAGGGCCATCAGCACGCCCCAGCTGGCGGCGACGGCACCGATCGCATCGGTCATGGCGGTGGGTCCTTCGGCGGCGCTCTGGCGATCGGGCCCGCGTTCGCTGGCGCCGAAGGTCTGCCATCGAGGAGCGCGCACGCGGGCGGCCCCATGGTATCCCGATCGCGGCGCCGATGCCGGAGCGGCCTCGGCGTGGACAGCCTGTGGACAGGTCGCCCGGCGGGGTCGAAGTTCGGGGATAAGTGGTATTGCGTCTCGGATCGAGGGCCCGGCATACTGAGGTCGTCCCGAAGGGGCAAGCGACACCGGTTCACCTGATTTCGATTGAGTGTTCCGGGACTCCGGTTCGGAGGCTTCGGCCGCCGAGACGGGGACGGCAGCGGTGGCTTCGGTCATCGCGGTCGGACGCCTGTTCCTTCGGGACATTTGCGTGCGCGGCCGGACTGCCATCATGGCCCTATGCGCGATCCGCTTCTCCTGACCGGGCTCGCCGGCGAGCCGTCGGCCATCCTCGTGGACGGCGGCCGCATTGCCGCACTCGGGCGGGCCGCCGAGGCCCAGGCTGAGCCCGGCTCGACCACCGTCGTTCGCGCCACCGGCCTCCGCGCCGTGGCGGGGTTCATCGAGCTGCAGGTCAACGGTGTCGGCCACCACGACTTCACCACCGATCCGGCGGCGATGTGGCGCGCCGGCCGGGAGCTCGCTCGGAACGGGGTGACGGCGTTCCTGCCGACCATCGTGACCTCGCCGCGTGGCACGGTCGAACGCGCGATCGAAGCACTGGCAGATGCGCCGAAGCCGATCGAGGGGGCGGTGCCCGTGGGCATCCACGTCGAGGGCCCGTTCATCGCACCGGCGCGCCGGGGGGCCCACGACGAGCGCCATCTGCGCGAGCCCGATCTCGACGAGATCGCCCGATGGGTGGCGGGAGGCGTCCGCGTCCTCACGCTGGCGCCGGAGCTCCCCGGCGCCGTGGAGGCCATCCGGCGTGTGGTCGCTGCCGGGGCCGTTGCGTCGGTTGGACACACCGACGCGGACGCGACGACGACGGAGGATGCGATCGACGCGGGCGCGCGCTACGCGACCCACCTGTTCAACGCGATGCCGCCGTTGCACCACCGCGCACCGGGCGCGGTCGGAGCGCTGCTCGGCGACGACCGCGTCACGCTGGGCGTCATCGCCGACGGCGTCCACGTGCATCCGGCGGTGCTTGCCCTGGCGGCGCGCCTCGCCACCGGGCGGATCTCGCTCGTCAGCGACCAGGTCGCGGATCGGCTGGGAGACGCGGCCCTCGCCACCGACGCGGGGACGGCCCGCCTGGTCGACGGGACACTCGCCGGGAGCCTCCACTCGCTCGACCACGGCGTCCGCACCTTCGCCGGCATCACCGGCTCCCTCGAAGCTGCGCTCGGGGCGGTCACGACCATCCCGGCCCGCCTGCTCGGCCTGGATGACGGTCGCGGCTCGCTTCTGCCGGGCGGGCGCGCTGACATCACCCTGCTGGACGACCGCCTCCACGTCCTCGCCACGCTCGTTGCCGGCGAGGTGGCATTCCGGAGCGAGGTGATCGCATGGCCGTGAACGACCTCAGCGGCGCCGGTGGATCGCGAGGAGGATCCCGATCGGCTCGCCGTCCGGGTCGTCGTCCTCACTGATCGCTCCGACGAGCTCGAGCACCCGCTCCTTGAGCGCCTCCAGCTGGTCGGGACGCATCCGGACGCCCATCCGCGTCAGCTCCAGGACGCCCTCCGGCCCGGCCTCGGCGATCTCCGCACGAACCGCGTCGAGGATGGCGAGGTTTGCGGCGCTGTCGGGCTCGAAGCTCAGCGTCCACGACTTGCGGGTCGACCGGTAGGGGATCTCCCTGGCGCCGCGCCGCCCGCGTCGCTCCGCCTGCGGGGATAGGAAGCCCGACCGCACGAGCGTCCGAACGTGGTACAGCACGGTCGCGGGCTGCTCGTCGAGGCGGTCCGCCAGCTGCCGGTTCGTGAGCGCCTCGTCGAGGCAGAGCCGCAGGATGCGCAGCCGCAGTGGGTGGGCCAGCGCGCGTGCCTCAGCGCGGGTCGCCGGCCGACGTTCGATCATCGCCGCGTCATGAAACCACAGTGATTGACAGTTATCAACCAGTTGCGTCAGACTGCGCTGCGGTGTTTGGCCTTCCCGTCAACTACTGGCGCCTATGGGGCGCGTCAGCCGTATCGAATCTGGCTGACGGCGTCTTCTTCGTCGTCATTCCGCTGCTCGCGGTGCGCCTGACGGACTCTCCGATCCTGATCGCCGGCCTCGCGATCGCCGCCCGGCTGCCGTGGCTGTTGTTCGTCCTGGTCGCGGGGGCCCTCGCAGATCGGCTCGACCGGCGCACGACCATGCGCAACGTCCAGATCTTCCGCGCGGCGATGCTGGTGCTCCTTGCCGCCCTCGCGCTCACCGACGGGCTCTCGCTCCCCATCCTGTACGTGAGCGCGCTGGCCCTCGGCGTGGCCGAGACGCTGTTCGACACCGCGGCCCAGTCGATCATGCCCTCGATCGTCGAGAAGGACCAGCTGGCGACCGCGAACGGGCGTTTGTACGGCGTCGAGCTGGTCATGAACCAGTTCGTCGGACCGCCGCTCGGCGGCCTGGTCATCGGTCTCTCGGCCCCGCTGGCGCTCGGCGGAAGCGCTGTCGGGTACGCGCTGGCGGCGGTCGGACTCACGCTCATCGCCGGCTCGTTCCGGCCGAAGCGCAGCGGGCCCCCGACGCGGCTCACCGCCGACATCGGCGAGGGCCTGCGCTACCTGTGGAATCACCGTCTGCTGCGGACGCTGGCGATCATGGTCGGGGTCATGAACCTGGCGGGCACGGCGATGCAGGCGGTGCTCGTCCTGTACGCCGTCGCCCCGGGGCCGATGGGCCTCTCCGAGCCGGGCTTCGGCCTCCTGATGACGACCTTCGCGGCAGGCAGCCTCGTCGGCTCGCTGATCGCCGCCCGGATGCAGGCGCGATTCGGCCGGGTGCGGCTCCTGTTCGCCTGCGTCGTGGTGTCGTCCGTGGCCTTCAGCGTCCCGGCCTTCACGGCGAGCGCGTTCGTCATCGGTCCGGCCTTCGTCATCTCGGGCGTCTTCGTCGTGATCTGGAACGTCATCACCGTCTCGCTCCGTCAGCGCATCGTCCCCGACCACCTGCTCGGCCGGCTGAACTCGGCCTACCGGCTGTTCGCCTGGGGCACGCAGCCGATCGGCGCGCTGCTCGGAGGCCTGGTCGGCGAGTTCTTCGGCCTGCGAGCCGTGTTCCTCGTGGCCGGCGTGCTCGGCCTCACACTCGTCGCGACGCGCGCCATCATCACCGAGCAGGCGATCGCGGAGGCCGAGGCCGAGGGCGCGGCGGCCACGGCCGCCTGATCAATGCGTTTGGGCGCAGCAGCCGGTGACGCGCGTCACTTCGAACGCGGAGGGACCGAGCACGGCACCGCTTCGGATGCGTTCCCCGTGGCGTCGACCGGCCCGACCTTCGTCCGCCGGCCGAGCTCGTGCGCGAGCGTCGCGCCTGCGGCCGCGCTCCGCTGAGGCACGGACCTGTTGGCGCCTCAGTTCCCCAGACCGAGGCCGAGCTGCTCCGGCTCGGGCGGTGGCATCAGCCGCACGCGCCGACGGTCGCGGATGCCGGCGCCGCGCTTCACCGCCTCGACACGCGCCTCGATCCGGTGGCCGGCCGCCGGGGCCAGGTATCCGCTGCCACCGGCGGGGTAGAGCACCAGGTAGCGCGCCATCTCCTCCGGCCACTCGCGCCCGAGCACCTCCAGGAAGTGCTCGCGAGTGCCAGGCCGCAGGTTGAGCACGTTCGACCAGGCGTGGGTGGCGCCGGCCTCGCGCGCGGCGCCGAGCACCGCGGCCATGTCACGCGGGTTGTCCGTGAGGCCGGGGAGGATCGGCGCGAGGGCGATCCCGGCGGCGACGCCGGCATCGGTCAGCTCGCGAATGGCGCGCAGCCGCTGGTGCGGGGGAGCGACTCCCGGCTCGAGCGTGCCGCTCAGGCGTGCGTCGAGCGTCGCGATGCTGATGCTGACCGACACCGGCGCCCGCTGAGAGGCCTCGGCCAGCACGTCGCGGTCGCGGACGACGAGCGGGCCGCGGGTGATGAGACTGATCGGGGTGCGTGCGGTTCCGAGCGCCTCGATGCAGCCGCGCGTGAGGCGGTACCGCCCTTCGGCCGGCTGGTACGGGTCCGTCGCGGCTCCGATCGCCACGGTCTCGCGCTGCCAGCTCCGGCGTCGCAGCTCGGCCCGCAGCACCTCGACGACGTTGACCTTGACGCGAACGCTCGTCCCGTAGCGCGCGTCCGAGGGCCGATCGGCGCGCCGCTCGAAGCCGCGGACGTAACAGAACGCGCAGCGGTGTGCGCAGCCCGTGTACGGGTTGAGGCTCCAGCGGAACCCCATTCCCGTGACGCGGTTCATCGCCGTGCGGCACGGCTCCTCGCGATACGTCGCGCGCATGCGGGGATGATAGAACAGATGTTCGAACAGTGCTCTGCTACGGTAGCAGCATGACGGCCGACGGCGGACTTCGAGCGCGGCTCCGGCGCGTTCAGGCCTCGGCCCTGTCCGCCGCCGCCCATGCCGCCCTGTGGGTGCTGCGCCACCTGCCGCTGGGCGAGCATGCGGAGCGATTCCTGCTCGAGCGGACCTGGGGCTCCGGCTCCGCGGAGATGCTCGACGCCTATCTCGTGTCGGGGTATCAGAACCCACGCATCAACGTGCAGAGCATCCTCGTTCGGCACGCGCTGGCGGCACGGATCTTCGGCGCTGAATCTCGTGAGCTCATGGCCGACGAGATCGGCTTCGCGATCGAGCTGAACGAGGTGCTGCGGCAGCGCGCGCAGGAGCTCGGCGTGCGGATGGGCTCGTACCGCAACCCGGTGAAGCACGCCGCGGTCCGCCGCGTCGATGCCGCGGTCGCGCCGCGTGAGCGCACCTTCCAGGACCGCTGGCGCGCCTGGATGGACGGCCGCATCGGCGAACGCGTGTCGGTCCTCGAGTTCGCGTGTGGATCCGCGAACGACTATCGCGCCTTCGCCGAGGCGGGCCTCGGCGCCCACCTCGACTATCTCGGGATCGACCTCAGCCCGAAGAACGTCGCGAACGCCAGGCGCCGCCACCCGGAGGCCCGGTTCGAGGTCGGTGACATCCTCGAGCTACCGCAGCCGGATCGGTCGTTCGACCTCGTCGTCGCCTCGGACATCTTCGAGCACCTCTCGCTCGAGGCGATGGAGGCCGCCCTGGCCGAGGCGGCTCGACTGGCCCGCGAAGGGCTGATCCTCACCTTCTTCAACATGGCCGATGCGCCAGACCACGACGTCCGGCGACGCCGCGCGTATCACTGGAACACGCTCAGCCGTCCCCGGATCGAGGCCAGGCTGCGGGACCTCGGGTTCGGGTCGCTCCTCGTCGTGCCGGTGGCCCGCTGGCTGAAGACCGTCCACGGCTATGCCCACTCGTACAACCGTCACGCGTGGACGATCTTCGCCGAGCGCACGCCACGCATCGTGGCCACGCTGCCGCATTGGTCCGACGACGGTGCGGATCGCGCATGAGCGGTGACGCTTGCCCTCGGAGCGTATCCTCGAGGAGCCGTCGTGCCCTTCGGCTGGCAGAGGGGGTTGACCCTGCCCGGAGGTGACGACGTGGAGCTTGCGACCGGCCAGACGCTTCTCGTGCTGGCCCTGCTCGTCCTCGCGGTCCTGACGGTGATGTGGCTGCTGGCCGTCACCCGGCGCTCTCCGCGCTGACGCGCTGACCGCCTAGACCTGGTCGACGCGTTCCGGCTCTCGGCCCGCCGCGACCCCGAGCCCGATCGGGCAGGCGACGCCGGTCGAGTGGTCAGGGCAGTAGCCGTGGGGAACCTTGGCGAGGTACTGCTGGTGGTAGTCCTCGGCGTAGTAGTAGGCCGGCGCGTCGGCGATCTCGGTCGTGATCTGCCCGTAGCCGGCCCTGGCAAGCTCCGCCTGGTACATCTCGCGTGACGCCTCGGCCGCGGCCCGCTGTGACTCCGAGTGAACGTGGATGACCGAGCGGTACTGCGTGCCGCGGTCGTTGCCCTGTCGCATGCCCTGGGTCGGGTCGTGGTTCTCCCAGAAGAGCTTCAGCAGCTCCTCGTACGTGATGCGCGACGGGTCGTAAGCGACCTGCACGACCTCGGCGTGACCGGTGCGGCCGGTGCAGACCTCCTCGTACGTCGGGTTGGGCGTGTAGCCGCCGGCATAGCCGACGGACGTGCTGACCACGCCGGGGGTCTGCCAGAAGAGCTTCTCGGCACCCCAGAAGCAACCCATGCCGAACGTGGCCAGCTCGGTGCCGTCCGGATGCGGCCCTTTGATCGCTGAGTCGTTGACGTAGTGGCGCTCCGCGGTCGGGATCGCCTGGTCGCGGCCGGGAAGGGAATCGGCCGGATCGGGCATGGTGCTGGGTCTGCCGAAGCCGAACATGGCCTGAGCATACGCCCGATCCCGATCGACCGCATCCGGGCCGATCGGCAGGCGCCGGAGCCGCCTCCTGCACCCTCGGCTGGGGCCCGGGGGCGGCTTGGCGCATCGCAGGTGGGTGGTGTTGAGGGGCCGCTTGGGACCCCGCCGACCCGCCAGACGGGTATCCGGCGACGCCGCAGCGTTACATCGACGACGTACCGCCCTCGGCAGCGCTCGTCATCGCGTCGCCGCAGTCTGCGCGGCGACCCAGCCCGGCTCGGGCTCGCCGAACTCGCCGACCAGGTAGTCGCGGGACGCCTCGACGGCCCGGCGTGGCGCGTCGAGGTCCGCGACCAGGCGGAAGTCTTCCTTCATCACGCGGCCGTCGACGAGAACCGTCTTGACGTTCGAGATGTCGGCGGCGCACACCACTGCACCGACCGCATCGATCACGGGTGCGACGTTCACCGCCTTCGTATCGATGATCACGATGTCGGCCTTCTTGCCGGGCGTGATGGACCCCGTGCGGTCGGCGATCCCTGCCACCTTGGCGCCCTCGAGCGTCGCCCAGCGGAGGACCTGGCGTGAGTCGATGAGGTCGGGGGTCGGCACCGTGCCCTCGAGATCCTCGTCCCACGCGGCCTGGTGGCGCAGCGCTCGCTCCGACGCGAAGATCGCGTGCATCTGGGTGAACTGGTCGGCCGATGCGGTCGTGGCGACGTCCGATGACAGCCCGACCGGGATGCCGAGCTTCGAGGCCTTGGCCGCCGGCGCCCAGCCGTGCCCCATCTGCAGCTCGATCTGCGGAGCCAGCGAGACGTTCCCGCCCGACTCGGCCACCATCTGCCACTCGTCGTCGAGCAGGTGTGACGAGTGGATGTACGTGGTGTTCGGGTAGAGGAGATCCATCTCCTTGAGCTTGCGCAGCTGCATCTTCGTGTAGCCGAACCGGTCCATCGCCACGTGGACGGTGATGTTGATCCCGAGCTCCTTCGCCAGCTCCCACTCGTAGCGGACGACCTCCTCCTTGCAGAAGTTCGTACCGCGGGTCGCGAGTGCCATGGTGATGAGGCCGTCGTCGTCCGAAAGCTCGCTCCGGATCCGGCGCGCTTCGTCACCGTTGATGCGCTCGACGCTGCCGGCGTAGTCAGGCCCGAACCACCAGTCCTGGATCGAGGTGTTCGGGAAGCCGAAGGCGAAGACCGATCGAATGCCGGACTCGCGCAGGCCGCGCACCGCCTCGTCGGCATGGTCGGGCGTGTTCATGATGTGCGACCAGTCGACGAGCGTCGTGATCCCGGCATTGAGGCACTCCAGTGCGCCCCACAGATTGCCGGCGTACACGTCGTCGGGCCGATACTTCGGGGCGAACTTGTCGAGGATGGCGCCGAAGTACGCACCGAGCGTGTAGTCGGGGGCCGAGGTCCGGATGGACGTTTCCCAGGTGTGCCGGTGCGTGTCGATGAAGCCGGGGATCACGATGTCGCCATCGGCCTCGATCACGCGGGCCCCGTCGGCGTCGAGGCCCCGCCCCACCTCGGCGATCCGATCGCCCTCGATCAGCACGTCGGCGCCCACCTGTTCGCCCAGCGAGTCGTCCTGGGTGAGCACGATGCCGCCGCGGATGAGAGTTCGCTCTGTCACGGGTTGGGTCCCTTTCTGCTAACGGGTTGGACGTCCTGCCTCGGCATGCAAGGGAGTGGTGGTCAGTCGGCACGGCCCTCCCTGGCTCGTGCCCGAAGATGGGTCGCGACGGCGGAGAAGTCGCGGTCGCCGCCGACGCCGCGGGCCGCCTCGCCGATCAGCTCCGCGTTGACGGCCGCCTGCTCGACCGGCACCCCGAGCTCGGCCCCGAAGGCGATGATGAGATCGAGGTCCTTGCGAGCGAGCTCGAGCGAGAATCCGACCGGCGCGCCGTCGGGATCGACGAAGGCGTCGCGCTTGTACCCGACGAACGGCGCCCCGGCCGCGCTTCGGGCGAGCACCTCGTACGCGAGCGATCGGTCGATGCCGGCGCGCTCGGCCAGCACGAGCGCCTCGCTGACCGCGTTGTTGAGCGCGAAGATGACCGCGTTCACCGCCAGCTTCATGGCCGATCCGGCGCCCAGCGGCCCGACGTGGAACACCTGCTTCGCGAGCCGATCGAAGACCGGCCGCGCCCGCTCGAGGTCGGCGGTCTCGCCGCCGGCCATGATGGTCAGGCCGCCGGCCTCGGCCAGCTGGGTGCTCCCGGACACCGGGGCGTCGAGGAGGCCGGCACCCGCGGCTCGCACCCGCTGCTCGAATGGACGCAGCGTGTCGGGTGGGACGGTGCTCATGTCGACCAGCACCGAGCCTGCACGCGCCGACTCGACCAGGCCGCCGGCGCCGTCCCAGACGTCGGTCACCGCCGGTCCATCGGCGAGCATCGTGAGGCAGACGTCCGCTTCGGCCGCCTCCGCCAGGCGCTCGACGACGCGGGCGCCGAGCTCATCGGCGAGCGGTCGCGCCCTGGCGGGCGTCCGGTTGTAGAGCAGCAGCTCGGTGCCGCCATCCCGTGCCAGGGCACGCGCCATCGCCGACCCCATCCGTCCGGTCCCGACGATGGCGACCAGGCTCATCAGCCGTGTGCCTCCAGCGTACGCCGCACCGTCGCGACCACCCGCTCGACCGACGGCATCTGGGCGTCCTCCAGGAGCGGGTTGGCGGCGAGTGGCACGTGCGGCGTCGTGATGCGCACGACCGGGCCGTCGAGGCTGTAGATCGCTTCCTCGGCCACGATCGACACGATCTCGGCTCCCCACCCGACGAGCCGCGGATTCTCCTCGACCGTGAAGAGCCGCGTGGTCTTCTCGACCGAGCGCAGCACCGTCCCCACGTCGAGCGGGACCAGCGAGCGCAGGTCGATGATTTCGACGGAGATGCCCTCCGCGGCCAGCTCCTCGGCCGCGGCGAGCGCGCGCGGCACCATCGCGGCCAGCGCCACGACGGTCGCATCGGTTCCTTCACGGAGCACCTTCGCCCGCCCGAGCTCGTCGACGTGCTCGCCGTCCGGCACCTCGCCCTTCTCGGCGAAGAGCGCCTTGTGCTCGCATACGATGACCGGGTCGGGGTCGCGGATCGCGGCCGCCATGAGCCCTGCCATGTCGGCCGATGTCGACGGGGCCACGACCTTGAGGCCGGGGATCGCCATCGCCCAGTTCTCGACGCTCTGCGAGTGCTGGGCCCCGAACCGCAGGCCGCCACCGTTGGCGGTGCGGATGACGAGCGGCAGTGCCACCTGGCCATCGGTCATGTAGCGGGTCTTCGCGATCTGGTTGGCGACGATGTCCCAGGTCACCGCGAAGAAGTCGCTGAACATCAGCTCGGCCACGGGGCGCAGCCCCGTCATGGCGGCGCCCATGGCCGCGCCGACGATCGCCTGCTCGCTGATCGGGGTGTCGCGCACCCGGTTCGGCCCGAAGCGCTCGAGGAGCCCCTCCGTCGTCTTGAATACGCCGCCGGCGGCGGCGATGTCCTCGCCGAGCAGGACGACGGTCTCGTCGCGCTCCATCTCCTGCGCGATCCCGTGCGCCACCGCCTGTCGATACGTCAGCTCCGCCATGCCGATCCTCCATCGGCCCACAGCTCGGTCTCGGCCGTCGCGAGGTCCGGCTCCGGCGCCTCGCGCGCCTCATGCTCGGCCGCGGCCACCGCTTGCTTCGCCTCGGCGTCGACGCGGTCGAGCTCCTCGGCCGCGACGCCGGCGTCGAGCAGCCGCGTCCGATGCGCCGGGATCGGGTCGCGCGCCATCCACGCCTGCACCTCTTCCTCGGGGCGGTACTTGCCCGGATCGGCCCGTGAGTGGCCGCCGTGGCGGTACGTCACCGCCTCCACCAGCGAGGGTCCGTCGCCGCGCCGCGCCCGATCGATCGTCAGCCGGGCGATCTCGTGCACGGCCTCCACGTCGTTGCCGTCCACGACGAGCGGCTCGAGCCCGTAGGCCGCCGCCCGGTCCGCCGCGGGACGCTCGACGGCGGTCACGGCGCGGATCGGCGTGTACTCCATGTACTGGTTGTTTTCGCACACGAAGACGACCGGTGCCTTCCACACCACGGCGAGGTTGAGCGCCTCGTGGAATGCGCCGATGTTCGTCGTGCCGTCGCCGAAGAAGCACACGGCCACCTGGCCGGACTCGCGGTACTGAGCCGACCATGCCGCCCCGACCGCGATCGGCAGGTGCGCGCCGACGATCGCGTACGAGCCCATGACGCCGTGCTCGACGCTGGTCAGGTGCATCGAGCCACCCTTGGCGCCCATGAGGCCGTTCGCCTTGCCGACGAGCTCTGCCAGCACCGGGCCCATCGGCACGCCGCGCGCGAGCGTGTGGTTGTGGCCGCGGTACGTGCAGAACGTGTAGTCGTCCTGCTGCATCGCTGCGGCGAAGCCGGCGGCGACCGCCTCCTGACCGATGCCGAGGTGGGTCGTGCCGCGCACGAGCCCGGCCAGGAACAGCTCGTGGGTCCGCTGCTCGAAGAGCCGGCACTCGACCATGGTGCGGTACATCTTCAGTTGGAGCTCGCGATCGAGCTCGGTGCGGGGGGCCGTCGTCTCCGTCATCAGTACTCGTTCGCCACGAACAGGTCCTGGGATGGGAAGCGCGTGATCACCTGCGGCCCATCGGCCGTGACGACCACCTCCTCCTCGATCCTCGCCGCGGAGTAGCCGTCCTTCGCGGGGCAGTAGGTTTCGAGCGCGATGACCATCCCCTCCTTCAGTTCGACCGGGTGCTCGAGCGAGTTCAGGCGGCTGATGATCGGCCGCTCGTGGAGGAACAGTCCGACCCCGTGGCCGAACTGCAGCCCGAAGCACTCCATCTCCGAGTCGAATCCGAACTCATCGGCCCTCGGCCAGACCGATGCGACCCGGTCGGTGGTCACGCCCGGCCGCATGAGCTCGATCGAGGCGTCGATCCATTCGCGGGCCCGCTTGTAGGCGTCGCGCTGCGCGTCCGTGGCGGTGCCGACGCTGAAGGTCCGGTAGTAGCAGGTCTTGTAGCCGACGTAGGTCTGGATGATGTCGAAGAACGCCTGGTCGCCCGGCCGGATGAGGCGATCGCTGAACACGTGCGGGTGAGGGCTGCATCGCTCCCCGGAGACGGCGTTGATGTTGTCGACGTGCTCCGAGCCCATGTCGAACAGCGCCTTCGTCACCTCGGCCACGAGCTGGCTCTCGCGGACGCCCGGCTTGAGCCGCTCGGCGATGAGCTGGTACGCGCCGTCGACCATGGCGCACGCCGTGTTGAGGAGCGTGATCTCGTCGACCGACTTCACCTCCCGCGCGTCGAGCATCGTCTGCTGCCCGTCGCGGACGGCGATGCCCTCGGCCTCGAGCGCCGCGAGCATGGGTGGCTCGACGATGTCCACGCCGAGTGGCATGTCCGCCACCCCCTCGGCGCGCAGGATCTCCGCGATCTCCCGCGCCGCGTTCGTGAACAGGCCGGCGTCCGGCGCCACCGCTCCGCGGAGGCCGATCATCCCGCCGCGCACGTTCTCGGGCGGCAGCCACGGGCAGTGCAGGCGGTGGTGCTTCGCCGCCGATCCGAAGTCCCACAGGTGCGGGTCGCCGCCGCGGGTCAGGAGCGCGAAGCGGGTCATCTTGTCGCGCGCCCACTCGCCGATGTGGGTGCTGGTCAGGTAGCGGATGTTGTTGAAGTCGAAGGCGAGCAGCGCGCCCAGCTGCGAGGCCTCCAGCGCCTCGCGCGAGCGCGCGAAGCGATAGCTGCGCAGCCGCTCGGGGTTGACCCGCTCTTCCCAGTCGACGGTCATCGAGCCGGGCGACCCGAGTGGTCGGGCGGCTGTGGCTGGACGGGCGGCGGGCAGGACGGCGGTCACCGAGCTGGATCTCCT
>DATLGA010000092.1:0-3644 GCA_035540715.1 Candidatus Limnocylindrales bacterium
GGCCGTCGTGGGCCATGTGGTCGATCATCGTCACGTCGCCGTACTTGTGGCCGGTGCGTGACTTGGTGAGCAGGTGCGGCGCGTTCGTCATGGACTCCATGCCGCCGGCCACGATCACGTCGTACTCGCCGGCGCGGATCAGCTGGTCGGCGAGCGCGATGGCGTTGAGCCCCGAGAGGCACACCTTGTTGATCGTCAGCGCCGGGACCTCCATCCCGATCCCGGCCGCGACGGCGGCCTGACGCGCGGGGATCTGGCCGGCGCCGGCGGTGAGCACCTGACCCATGATCACGTACTGCACCTGCTCGGGGCCCACCCCGGCGCGCTCGAGCGCGGCCTTGATGGCGAAGCCGCCGAGCTGCATGGCCGAGAAGTCCTTCAGCTGGCCGAGCAGGCGACCCATGGGAGTGCGGGCACCGGCGACGATGACGGATCCGGCGTTCTCGGACGGCATGGGGGAACCTCCAGCGGAGTGGCGAGACCGTGTCTCAGGAACATTACCTGCGGGGATCGCCCCGTCGTCCCACCTGCCCGGGCAGGTGAGTGACGACACGCGCGCTTCCCGTGACCGCTACATTCCCGATTCATGGCAGGAACGAACGCGCTCGGCGCCCTGGTCACCGGCATCGATCACGTCGGCATCGCGGTGCCGGACCTGGACGCGGCGATCGCCTTCTACGCCGACACGTTCGGCCTGGTCGCGACGCACACCGAGACGAACGAGGAGCAGGGCGTGCGGGAGGCGATGCTCGCCGCGCCCGGCGATCGCGGCGCCGCCGTGCAACTGCTCGCCCCGCTGCGGCCCGACTCGCCGATCGGGCGCTTCCTCGACCGCAACGGCCCGGGGATCCAGCAGATGGCCTACCGCGTCGTCGACGTCGACGCCGCCTGCGCGACCCTGCGCGAGAAGGGCGTCCGCCTGCTGTACGACGAGCCGAAGCGCGGCACGGCGGGCTCGCGGATCAACTTCCTGCACCCGAAGGACGCGGGAGGCGTGCTGGTGGAGCTGGTGCAGCCGGCCGCGGCGCACTGACCGCGACCCATCCTTACGGTGGTGTGGCCTCGGTCACGATCGGGCTTCCACTTCGAAGGGGATCGGCGGCTCGGTTACCATACCGAGCGGTAAGATTGGGATACCAAGCAAACGCCAGCGGAGGTAGCCGTGCAGGAGATCCTCGACGCCATCCTCGCCGAGCAGTACGACGCGCTCGGCGGCCTGACGGTCCCCGATCACTACCGCGGTGTCACCGTGCGCGCGGACGAGGCGGAGATGTTCGCCGGGATGCCGTCGCGTGACAAGGACCCCCGCAAGAGCCTGCACCTGGACGAGGTCGCCACCCCGGAGCTGGGCCCGGGGGAGGCGATCGTGGCGGTCATGGCCAGCGCCATCAACTACAACACCGTCTGGACCTCGATCTTCGAGCCGATGCCGACGTTCGGCTTCCTCCGGCGCTACGGCCGGCTCTCCCCCATGGCGAAGCGCCATGACCTGCCCTACCACGTCGTCGGGTCCGACCTGGCCGGCGTCGTGCTGCGCACCGGCCCGGGCGTCAACGCCTGGAAGCCAGGCGACCGCGTCGTCGCGCACTGCCTGTCCGTCGAGCTGGAGGGCCCGGACGGGCACGGCGACACGATGATGGACCCCGAACAGCGCATCTGGGGTTTCGAGACGAACTTCGGCGGCCTCGCCGAGCTGGCCCTGGTGAAGTCGAACCAGCTGATGCCCAAGCCCGCGCACCTGACCTGGGAGGAGGCCGCCAGCCCGGGCCTGGTCAACTCCACGGCGTACCGGCAGCTGGTGTCCCGCAACGGCGCCGGTATGAAGCAGGGCGACACGGTCCTGATCTGGGGCGCGTCCGGCGGGCTGGGTTCCTACGCCACGCAGTTCGCCCTCAACGGCGGCGCCACCCCCGTCTGCATCGTCTCCTCTCCGCAGAAGGCCGAGATCTGCCGGTCGATGGGCGCCGAGCTGATCATCGACCGGAGCGCGGAGGGCTACCGGTTCTGGCGCGACGAGCACAACCAGGATCAGAAGGAGTGGAAGCGCTTCGGCGCCAAGATCCGCGAGCTCACCGGTGGTGACGACCCCGACATCGTCTTCGAGCACCCCGGCCGGGAGACCTTCGGCGCGAGCGTCTACGTCACCCGCAAGGGCGGCACCATCGTCACCTGTGCGTCGACCTCGGGTTACGAGCACACCTTCGACAACCGCTACCTGTGGATGAATCTCAAGCGGATCGTCGGCTCGCACTTCGCCAACTACCGGGAGTCCTGGGAGGCGAACAAGCTGATCGCGAAGGGGATGATCCACCCCACGCTGTCGCGGGTGTACCCCCTGGACGAGACGGGGCAGGCCGCGCACGACGTCCACACCAACAGCCACCAGGGCAAGGTCGGCGTGCTCGCGCTCGCGCCGGAGGAGGGCCTCGGCGTCGCCGACCCGGAGCTGCGCGAACGGCACCTCGACGCGATCAACCGCTTCCGGGGGGTCTGACCCGCACCGTTCGGCGCCGCTCGGGCACGCACCGTGGACCGAGGGTGCCCGGTACGGTGAGCGCATGGCCGGAGACCGTGCTGGGCAGCCGTTCGACGCCGGTTTCGACATGGTCCGCCGGGGCTACGACCAGGCCCAGGTCGACGACCACCTGAGGCGGCTGGAGGCCGAGGTCCGCATTCTCGTCGCCGATCGGGGCGCCGCCGTGGACCAGGCCGGGCAGCTCGCCCGCGAGCTCGAGGCCGCCCGCGCCGAGGGTGAGCGGCTTCGCGCGCAGGCACGGACGCTGGCGCGCCAGCCGGTCACCGTGCAGGACATGAGCGAACGCATGCGCTCGATGCTCCGGCTCGCCCACGACGAGGTGGCGGAGATGCTCGGGCACGCCGACGCGGAGTCCCGCCGCCGCCGCGACGACGCGGAGCGGGAGGCGGCACGGATGCTCGCCGACGCCCGGGCCGAGGCCGAGCAGCGGTTGACGGCGGCCGGCCACGAGGCAGGGAGCACGGTCGCCGGCGCCCGCGCCGAGGCGGAGGAGACCCTGGCCGCGGCACGCGCCGAAGCGGCGGCGATCCGAGCGCAGGCCCGCCACGAGGCGGAGCGTGAACGGTCGGCGCTGCGCGCCGAGGCCGAGGAGTCCGCCCGCGAGATCGCCGAGCGGCGAGCGGCTGCCGAGGCGGAGCTGGCCCGGCTCCGGGACGAGGCCGAGGCGGAGATCCGGCGCCGGAACGACGAGGCGGACGCCGCGGCGGACACCGCGCGCCGCGAGCGCGAAGCGGCCGATGCCACCGCCGCTGCCGAGCGCAGGCGCGCCTGGGCGGCCTCGACGCGTGAGCGCGAGCTGGTGGAGGAGGACTTCGCCCTCGCGATGGACCAGCGGCGCGCCGAGGCGCTGCGGGCACTGGTCGAAGCCCGCGACCGCGCCATGGCGGAGGCCGCGCGCCTGCGCGCCACCGCCGACGAGGAGGCCAGGCGCCTGCTCGCGGAGACGCGGTGCGAGTGCGAGCGGCGGGTCGCCGAGGCGGAGCAGCGCGTCGCGGACCTCGACGCGGTCCGCGGCCGGCTGGCGTCGCAGCTGCGCGCGGCCGGAGCCGGGCTGAACGACGTCCTCACCGGCCTCGACCCGCCGCCGGCGCCGGCCGAGCACGGCGAG
>DATLGA010000093.1:0-9236 GCA_035540715.1 Candidatus Limnocylindrales bacterium
CGGCGCGATCGGCGGTGTGCCGGTAGATTCGGTTGAAGTCCCCCAGTGCAGGGCCGATGACGTCCGGTAACGTGCCGCCGTCGAAGCGCTCGATGGTCACGCCGCCGCGCTCCGCCTTGTTCACGTACTGACGGTGCTTCCGCTTCAGGTCCGCCCGCAGCGCCTCCTCCCCGGCGGTCAGGTCGATGACGCGCGTCGTCGGCGGCTGGATCTTCGGCGCCGCGCGCCATGGCGCGGAGAGCAGCGCGGCGCCGTAGGGCGTGTCCGGCCGCGCCTCGGGATCGGCGCGGACCGTGGCGATCTTCTCGGCGCGGCCGAGCGCGCGCAGGGCCGCAAGGAGCGCGTCGCGCACCACCGGGTCATCGAGTCGGCCGATCGGCCCGCGGGGCACGTAGGCCAGGTGCCAGCCGATGAGCGGCATGCGGCGCAGGAGGAGCTGGGCTCCGGCGACCGGCTCGTCCCGAGACGGGCCGATGGCGAGCCGGATCGGCCGCCAGCCGCCCATCGCCCGGATCTCGCCCCACTCCCACAGCTGCGGAAAGGCGTGGTACGGGGCGGACTCCACGAAGGCGTTCCAGGCGGCCGCATCGGTCACGCGCCATGCGCGCAGGTCGGTCTCAGCGTGCGTCATCGGTCCCCCATCCTGCCGCAGCCAGCGCCTCGCGTGCGGCGGCCCGGTCGTCCCACGGCCGCTGTTGGGTGCCCACGATGATGCTCTGCTCGTGTCCCTTGCCGGCCAGGAGGATGACGTCGCCGGCCTTCGCCAGGCCGATCGCGTGGCCGATGGCTTCGCGGCGGTCGTCGACCACCCAGAGCGTCTCGCCGTCCGCTGCTCCAACCGAGCGCGCCCCGTCGGCGATCTCCTCGTTGATGACGCGGGGGTCCTCGAGACGCGGGTCCTCGTCGGTGACGACGACGAGGTCGGAAAGCTCGGCCGCCACTCGACCCATGGGCGCCCGCTTCGTGGCGTCGCGCTCCCCCGCCGATCCGAAGACCGCGATCAACCGCCCGGTGGTGAGCGGGCGCAGGATGTCGAGCACCTTGCGCAGCGCGTCGGTGGTGTGCGCGTAGTCGACGATGACGGTGAACGGCTGTCCGGCGTCGACCCGCTCCATCCTGCCCGGGACGCCGCCGGTTCGCGAGAGTGCGTCGGCGGCGCGCTCGAGGTCGAGCTCCATCGCCTCGGCGACGGCCAGCGACGCCAGGGCGTTCGAGACGTTGAAGCGTCCCGGCAGCCCGATCCGCGCGCGTCCGTGCCAGCGCGGCGAGGTGACCCGGAAGGTCGTGCCGGCGGCATCGGCCTCGAGATCGGCGGCGCGCAGGTCGGCGTCGGTGTCGATCGCATACGTGATCACGCGGTCGCGCGCGCGGTCGCGGAAGTAGCCGAACGCCGCGTCGTCGGCATTGAGCACCGCGATCGGTGCCTCCTCCACGAGCTTCGCCTTCGCGGCGCGATACGCCTCGACCGTGCCGTGGAACTCGAGGTGCTCGCTCGTCACCGTCGTCACGACTCCGATGTCGAAGCGGACGTTCCGCGTGCGCTCGAGCGCCAGCCCGTGCGAGGTGGCCTCCATGACGACGCTGTCGTTCCCTGCCGCCACCATGCGCGCCAGCAGCTCCTGGATCTCGAGCGCTTCGGGGGTGGTCGTGCGCTCCAGGTTCGGCTCGCGATCGTCGCCGATTCCGGTGAACACCGTCCCGATCTGTCCGGGATGCCAGCCGCAGTCCCGCAGGACCTCCGCGGTCAGGGCGGTGACCGTCGACTTGCCGTCGGTGCCGGTCACGCCGATGGCCCGCCGGAGATGGTCGCGAGGCCGATCGAACCACGCCTGGGCCGCATCGGCGAGCGCCCGTCGCGATCGGTCGACCACCAGCTGCGGTGCGGTCACGTCCGGAAGCTCGCGCTCGACCACGGCCGCGATCGCGCCACCCTCGACCGCCGCGCGAACGAAGTCGTGGCCGTCCACGTGGTCGCCGGGTACGGCGAAGAACACCGTGCCGGAGGTGACCTTTCGCGAGTCGTACGCGAGCGCGCGGACCTCGCCCACCGGGATGCCGACCACGCGCTCCGGCGCGACGGCGTCGGTCAGGGCGCCGAGGCCCATCCGGCGATCGTCGGTCATCGGCCCTGGCGCAGGCGCCGCAGCCAGCCGCGTGCGATTCCGAGCGTGCCGCGCACCCGGTACAGCGTCCGGTCGACGACGAGGTCCCACGAGCCGGCCCACACCACCTCGCGGCCTCCGAAGCCCTTCTTGAACAGGCCGACGCCGTGCCACGGGTGATCCGGTCCAGCGCCTGGTGGCGCGATGCCCCACAGGTCGTGGACGCGGACGCCGCGGTCGCGGGCCAGGCGCATCATCGCCCACTGCAGCGAATAGCTGGCATACCGCTTCGGCTCGCCGCGCTCCTCCCGGCGCGAGCCGCTGAACAGGTAGAAGGACCGATCCCCCTCGATGACGACCATGCCCGACGCGAGGAGCGCCCCTTCAC
This sequence comes from Candidatus Limnocylindrales bacterium, assembly GCA_035540715.1. GTDB lineage: Bacteria > Chloroflexota > Limnocylindria > QHBO01 > QHBO01 > JACDBZ01. Next base: position 2,491 of record DATLGA010000093.1, read on the forward strand.
GGCGCGCCTCGAGGATCACGGCACGACCTTCCCGGGCCAGTGCCCGCCACGCGATGCGGTAGCGATCGCGGGGAGGCATCGGGAAGCCGGCGCGCTGCTGTGTCTCGCGGACCAGGTCGTGGAGGGCATCGATGGCGGCGGTGTCGTCCGGATCGGTGGCGGTCTCGACGACCACGCCCTCGCGCTCGGCGCGCCGCACGCCGTAGCGGGTGTCCTTGTCGAACCCCGCGAGCAGCGCCTCGTCATCGGTCAGCTCGACGATCCGGGTCTGGCCGACCTGGAGCGTCTCGTCGGTCCGCCGGAGCCCGCGCCGCGCGAATGCCGCCAGCTCCGGCGCGTCGGCCTCGAGACGCGGCTCCAGCTTGACGGCGATGGCGCGATGCCGGTCGGCGGCCTCGCGCAGGCCGGTGACGATGCCCCGCAGCCGCTCACCCGCCCGCGGGTCGGCGTAGTCGAGGACCGGTCCCCGCGGCACGTACCAGAACGACCTGCCGGCCGGAAGCGCCCGCTGCTGGGCCGCGGCGATGGCCACGAGCGCGCCGTCCTCCTCGAGGACGTATCGCCGCACCGGCTGGCCGTCGAACGCCGCGACATCGGCCCACGCCCAGTCATGGAGGAAGTCGCCCGACTCGGTTGCCGCGAGGAAGGTCTGCCAGGCGCCGGCATCGGCATCGGTGGCGGGGCGGAAGTCCATCACGCGCTCCTACGGGTTCGGCGTCGGAGGATGCCACGAAGCTGCGACAGCTCGGGCGAGCGCAGCGCGGCGGCCACGACCAGGAAGGTCGCGCCACCGGCCGCCGAGAGCACGAGCAATGCCAGCAGCCGGCCGACGACGTTGTCCAGCAGGCCGCCGACCGCCGCCTCGACCAGGGTCAGGCCGCCCAGCATCAGGAGCCCGGCGGCGGTGCCCGCGATGCCGGCCCGCACGAGCGAGCGCAGGATCGCGGCCTCGTCCACCGAGTCGATCCGCCGATGCAGGCTCCACAGCAGCCCGATGACCTCGAGCACCGCGCTGATGCTCAGCGCGAGCGCAAGGCCCTCCACCCCCATCGGCCCGACCAGGAATGCCATGAGCGGGACGTTGATGGCGACCGCGATGATCGCCCAGGTGACCGGCGTTCGGGTGTCCTGCATCGCGTAGAACGTGCGTGCCAGGACGTGGACGACCACGTGTCCGCCGAGCCCGATCGCGAAGAACAGCAGCGTGCTCGCCGTTCGCTCCGTCGCCAGGGCGTCGAACTCGCCGTACTGGTAGAAGACCGCGGTGAGCGGCTCCCGCAGCACGATCATGATGGCCATGAGCGGTGCCGCGACGAAGATGAGGACCCGCACGGCGCTCACCACCTGCCGCCGGATCTCGCCGATGCGCCCGAGTGCCGCGTCCTGGCTGAGCGTCGGGAAGAGGGCCACGGCGATGCTGACGCCGACCACGCCGACCGGGATCTGCGAAAGCTGGAACGCGTAGTTGTAGGCGGTCAGCGATCCCTCCGGCAGGCCCGAGGCCAGGACGGTGCTCACGAGGAAATTGAGCTGGCCGGCAGCCAGCCCGAGCATGCGGGGGCCCATGAGCCACGCGACGCGCCGGACGCCCGGATGCCCGAGCCCGATCGTGAGGTCGTAGCGCTGGCCGACGCGCGCGAGACTGGGCAGCTGGATGGCGAGATGCGCGAGCGAGCCGACCGCCACGCCGACCGCCAGGCCCTCCACGCCCATGATCGGGGCGAGGAAGATCGCGGCCGCGATGATCGCGACGTTGTAGAGCAGCGGCGCGATGGCCGGCACGGTGAACTGCTGGTGGCTGTTCAGGATGCCGGTCACGACCGCGCCCATGCCGATCAGCACCGGGCTGAGCAGCATGACCCGGGTCATCCGCACGGTCAGCTCGGTCGTCGGCTCGTCGAACCCCGGGGCCACGATCGGGACGACGACCGGCGCAAAGATCGCCATGAGCAGGCTCAGGCCCGCCAGGGCGATCAGGACGAGGTTGATGATGCTGCTCGCCAGCTGCCACGCCTCGGCGTCCTGGCCACGGGCCCGATACCCCTGGAAGACCGGGATCAGCGCCGCGGACAGCGCGCCCGCCACGACGAGCTGGAAGATGGCGTCGGGAATCCGGAAGGCGGCGAAGTACGCGTCCAGCTCGCGGCTGGCGCCGAACTGCGAGCCGATGACGAGGAGGCGAATCCAGCCCAGGATCCGGCTCGCCAGCGCGGCGACCGTCAGGATCAGGCTGGCGGTGACGAGGACCCGGCCGACCGAGGCGGCCGCCGTCGCCGTGGCGCCGCCCGAATTGCCCGTCGCGGGGTCCGGCTCCGATCCGGGCGTTCCGGGAGGCGGCGGCTGACCCGGACCGGTCACCGCTCTCCCCGCCCGCCGGCCCGGCCCGCGCGCGGGTGGGCGTCGCGGTACGCCGAGCGCAGGGCCGCATCGGACAGGTGGGTGTACACCTGCGTGGTCTGGAGGTTGACGTGCCCCAGCAGCTCCTGCACGACCCGGAGATCGGCACCGCCCTCGAGCAGGTGGGTCGCGAACGAGTGGCGCAGCGTGTGAGGGCTGGTTCGGACCGATACGCCGGTGCGCTCCACCCACCGATCGACGACGAGGCGCGCGCCGCGAATGCTGAGCGGCCCGCCCGACGCGTTGAGGAATACCGCTCGGCTGGGTCGACCGCGAGCGGCGAGCTCCGGCCGTCCGCTGGCGAGATACGCTCGGAGCGCCTCGGCGGCCGGCACGCCGAACACCAGCTCCCGTTCCTTGTTGCCCTTTCCGACCACGCGCAGGCGCCGTCGCCCGACGTCGACCCGATCGAGCGTCAGCCCGGCGAGCTCGCTGATTCGCATCCCGGTGGCGTACAGCAGCTCGAGCATGGCCGCGTCCCGTCGGGCGAGCGATGGGTCGCGCGTCTCACGACGGCGCGGGGCGGTGACGAGCTCGGCCGCCTCGTCGACCGAGAGGACGCGGGGCAGCCGTGAGGGTCGTCGCGGAGCGCGAACGCCGGCGAGCGGATCGGCGTCGATGCGCCCGTGCCGCAACGCGTGGCGGTAGAAGGAGCGGACGGCGGCGAGACGCCCGCCGACCGAGCTCGCCGCGAGGCCTCGGTCCGCGAGGCCGGCCAGGTACGCGCGGATCGTCGTCCGGTCGGGATCGCGCCAGCCGGTGCCGCGCCCCGCCACGAAGGCGAGGAACTCTCCCACGTGGCGCCGGTACTCCGTGACGGTACCCGGCGAAGCGTTGCGGCCCCGCAGGCCGGCGAGGAACGCGCGCATCGCCTCGTCGGCGTCGCGCGGCACCTCGGTGCTGACGGCCGGCTCAGGCACGGGAGCACTCGCTCACCGTGGCTTCGCGGCCGGTCACGGGCTTCGCTTGCGCGCGGCGGCCTTTCGCGTCCGACCGGTTCGGGGCGATCCCGAGCGCGCGGCTCCGCGGCGTCCCCGGCCGGAGCCGCCACTCGCCTCCCGAGCGCGCAGCAGCTCGACGGCGCCGGCGAGGGTCACCTCACCCGCGTTCGCGTCCTTCGGCAGCGAGGCGTTCGTCGTGCCATCGGTCACGTAGGGGCCGTATCGGCCTTCGAGCAGGGACACCGAGGCCCCGGACTCGGGATGCGACCCGAGCTCGCGCAGCACCTTGCGCGTCCCGCTGCGGCGGGACGGCTTCTCCTGCCGGAGGAGCTCGAGCGCCTGGTCGAGCGTGACCTCGAAGACGTGGGCGTCGTCGGCCAGCGAGCGGAAGTCGCTGCCGCGCTTGACGTACGGCCCGAACCGACCGAAGTTCGCGACGATCTCCTCCCCCGAGTCGGGATCCCGTCCGACGACGCGCGGGAGCGCGAGCAGCTGGAGCGCCCGCTCCAGCGTCAACGAGGCGGGATCGTCGTCACGCGTCAGCGACGCGCGCCGCGGCTTCTCGGCGCTGCCCTTCTCGGGCGTCTCGCCGAGCTGTACGTACGGCCCGAAACGCCCGCTCATCACGTACACCGGCTGACCGCTGGCCGGATCGGTTCCGAGGCTCTCCGGCCCCTTGGCGCGCGCCTCCACCAGCTCGATCGCCTGCTCGACGGTGAAGTCGGCAGGCGGCGTCTCCTCCGGGACCGATGCGTTGTGGGCATCCTCCCCGGTGCCAATCTGGACGTACGGGCCGAAGCGCCCGATCCGGACCACGACCGGCGCGCCGCTCTCCGGATGTTCCCCGAGCGTCGTCACCGGGTAGTCGATCTGGGTCTCGTTCTCGACCAGGCGGCGCAGGCCGGGCCATTCGCCGCCGTCGCCGTGGTAGAAGGCCGTCAGGAAGTCGTCGCGCCGCCGGTTGCCCTTCGAGATCTCGTCGAGATCCTCCTCGATCTCGCCGGTGAACCCGAGCTCGACGAGCACGCCGAAGTGCTCCTTCAGCAGGTGCGTCACGGCGAACGCGGTGAAGGTGGGGACCAGCGCCTTGCCGAGCCGCCACACGTACCCACGACGCTCGATCGTCGAGATGATGGACGCGTAGGTCGACGGCCTCCCGATCCCGTCCTCTTCCAGCCGCTTGACGAGCGACGCATCGGTGTAGCGGGCCGGCGGCGAGGTCTCGTGCCGGCGCGCCTCGAGTGCCTCGAGCCTGATCGGCCCGTCCGACGAGACCGCCTGCCCTACCTCGAGCTTCGGGAGGAGCATCTCCTGGTCGCCGATCTCGGCGGCCGGATCGTCGGATCCCTCGACGTAGGCGCGCAGGAAGCCCGCGAACTGGACCGCCTTGCCCGAGGCGGTGAACAGGCAGGGGCCGTCGGGCCCGTGGGCCGTGATCTGCACCGTCGTGCGCAGGACGCGTGCGTCGGCCATCTGCGAGGCCACCGCGCGCTTCCAGATCAGCTCGTACAGGCGGACCTCGTCGCGCCCGAGCCGCGGCGCGAGACGCGCCGGGGTCTGGCCGAAGTCCGTCGGGCGAATCGCCTCGTGCGCCTCCTGGGCGTTCTTCACCTTCGTGCGGTACTGGCGCGCGCCGGCGTAGTAGTCGGGCCCGTACAGCGACCGGATTGCGTCCGCGGCCTCACGCATCGCGCGGTCGCTGAGCGAGACCGAGTCGGTGCGGTGGTACGAGATCATGCCGTCCTGGAAGAGCCGCTGGGCCGCACTCATCGTCCGATCGGCCGAGAACCCGAGCTTGCGGTTGGCCTCCTGCTGGAGCGTCGAGGTCGTGAACGGGGCGGACGGGCTCTGTGTCGCCGGCCGCTCGTCGACCGCGGTGACGGACCACGGCAGGCGGTCCGCCAGGGCGTCGCGAAGCTCGGCCGCGGCGCCCTCGTCGAGCATGCGCACCCGGCCGTCTCGCAGCTGCCCGGTGGCGGCGTCGAAGTCCTTGCCGGTCGCGACCCGAGCCTCGCCGATGCGCTCGAGCCGCGCGCTGAACGCGGTACCCGCCGATTGCAGCCGTGCCTCGAGGTCCCAGTAGGCGCTGGTGCGGAACGCGCGCCGAGCCTCCTCTCGCTCCACGACCAGGCGAACGGCGACCGACTGGACGCGTCCGGCGCTCAGCCCGGTCTGAACCTTCTTCCACAGGATGGGCGACACGAGGTACCCGTAGAGCCGATCGACGATCCGCCGGCTCTCCTGGGCGTCGACGAGCTGGAGGTCGATGTCACGCGCCTGCTCGATCGCGTGCCGCACGGCTTCCTGGGTGATCTCGTGGAACTCGATCCGGCGGACGGGCACCTTCGGCTTGAGCACCTCGCGGAGATGCCAGCTGATCGACTCTCCCTCCCGATCGGGGTCCGTGGCCAGCAGGATCTCGGGGGCGTCCTTGACCGCGGCACGAAGGTCGCGGATGCGCGATGCCTTGTCGCGGGCGACGACGTAGTACGGCCGGAAGCCGTTCTCGACGTCGACCGCCAGGCGTCCCCACGGCTTGTCCTTGATCGCCGCGGGAACCTCGCTCGCGTTCTCGGGGAGGTCGCGGACATGCCCGACGCTGGCCTCGACCCGGTACTCGTCGCCCAGCAGGCGGGCGAGCGTCTTGGCTTTGGCCGGTGACTCGACGATGACCAGTGGCTTCGACATCGCGTCAGCGCGACCCGTGCGGGGCATGGCCGAAGCCGGCCCTCTCGTCGAGGTCCGGCATCGGGAAGCGCTGGTGGATCGCCGAGAGCGGCAGCTCGATGCGGTCGAGCCCCACGGTCGGGCGCTGCATGGTGGCCATTTCGGTCAGCGAGTGTAGCACCGGCCCCGCGGTGGTCCGCTCGCCGCGGACCGAGCCGACGGGGCCGGTCGATGCTGGGATGGGGACGCCGGCGCGCCGCTCGGGGCGGCGTGCCGGCAATCGGTCAGTTCGTGAAGTTCCAGGTGATGATGGTCTTGCTGCCCACCGTCGCGATCCCCACGCCCATCCGCTTGGCGTTCGGGTTGAGGATGTTCGCAATGTGGTTCCAGTGCCCCGGGTAGGGCTCGGCCATGAACTGCTTGTGGCACCAGTCGAGGGTGGCCTGCTGGCTCATGCCGATGTGATAGCACTGGTTCTCGCCCGACCAGCTGAAGCTCACGCCACCGGCTCGGAGCCGGCTCTCGCGGGTGCTTCCGTTCAGCCCGGTATGGCTGAAGTAGTTGTTGCGGGCCTGGTCCCACGCGTGGGCGGCCGCCACGGCCGAGATGGCCGGGTCGAGGACCACGGGGGCGAACCCGTAGGCGGCGCGTGCGGCGTTCACCTGGTTCAACGCGTAGCCGGCCAGCGAGGTGGCCGGCTACGCGTTGAACCAGGTGAACGCCGCACGCGCCGCCTACGGG
>DATLGA010000094.1:0-4797 GCA_035540715.1 Candidatus Limnocylindrales bacterium
CGCCGGCACGTACACCGTGACGCTCACGGTCACCGACAACGGTGGTGCGACTAGCAGCACGAGCCAGTCGGTGACGGTCTCCGCGTCGAGCGAACAACCGACGAATGAGCCACCGACGGCGAGCTTCACGGCCACCTGCTCCGACCTGACGTGCTCGTTCACCGATGCGTCGACGGACGCCGACGGCGCGATCGCCGAATGGAGCTGGGACTTCGGAGACGGCGCCACGTCGACCGCTCAGCACCCATCTCATTCGTATGCCGCCGCCGGCACGTACACCGTGACGCTCACGGTCACCGACAACGGTGGTGCGACTAGCAGCACAAGCCAGTCGGTGACGGCCAACCAGCCGCCGAGCGGTATCACGCTCAGCGTCACTGGCACGAAGGTCAAGGGCACCAAGACCGCGGATCTCTCCTGGTCGGGGGCGGCCGGCTCGCAGGTCGACATCTATCGCGACGGGGCGTTCCTCGAGAGGACGGCAAACGACGGTGCTCACACGGACAGCATCGGCAAGGGCGGCGGCACGCACACGTACAAGGTCTGCGAGGGCGGGACTTTGACTTGCTCGCCGGAGGTGAGCGTCTCGTACTGACGACGGCGTCGCTGCTGTGGCTACTGGCTAGAATCAGTCCATGGCGCAGACCGGGAACGGCGGGGAGCCGACCGAGGCGGCGGCCGAGTACCTCATGACGATCCGATACATGCACGGCGAGGGGCAGCCGGTGATCGCCGCCCGGCTCGCGGAGCGGTTGGGCGTGAGTGCCGCCACCGTGTCCGAGATGGTGACTCGCCTCGTCCGCGAGGGGTTGCTGACCGTGGATCCCGACTCGCGCCAGCTCAACCTGACCGGGCCGGGCCGCACAGCCGCCGAGCGAACGTTTCGCCGTCACGCGCTGAGCGAGTGGCTGCTCACGGAGGTCATCGGTCTGGGCTGGGCCGAGGCCGATGAGGAGGCCCACCACCTCCAGCACGCGCTGAGCGACCGGGTCACCGACAAGATCGACGAGCTCCTCGGCGAGCCCCCGACCTGCCCCCATGGCAACCCGATCCCGCGCGCCGGGCACACGCCGGAACGGCCCGCCGGGCTGCGCCTGTCCGATGCCCGTGCCGGTGAAGATGTCACGATCCTGCGGGTCACCGAGGAAGCCGAGGAGGACGCGCGCCTGCTCACCTTCCTCCAGCAGAACGGCGTGCGTCCGGGCCACGTGTTCGAGGTCGTCGAGGTGGCCGATCACGTCGGCACGATGACCCTTCGCCGTGTCGCCGCCGGAGCCGACGACGGCCACGAGGTGACGATCGGGCTCGAGGCGGCCGGAAAGCTGCGGATGCTGGAGGGACGCGCCGACCAGTCGCTGTTCCACCGCGTCCCGGAGCACGCTCGGCTGGCGGCGGCACGGGCCGCACGGAGCTGAGGCTGCCGGTGAGCGTCTGCTAGGATCGGCGCAGCATGGTCCGTAACCGCAGCCGGCGCGCGATCATCGCCGCCATCGTCACGATTCCATGGCTCCTCTACATGGCCGTCGGCCTCGCCGTGATCGACGCCGTGGCGCCGACCGTCGGCGGCGAGGGGCCGGAGGGTGCCGCCGCGTTCCTCGGCCTGGTCTGGGGGTTCTTCGCGATGGCCCTCATCATGTGGGCCGCCTCGGACTGACCCCCGGCGGCTCGGGCGGGATCGATTCGAAGTCTGCTCCCTCCGTGGTGGACGGATCGCGAGTCGAGGCGGCCGGTTGTGACAATTGCCTTCCCGGCGTGCAGTAGCGACTCCATCCGTTGCGGTCGACCCACATCCACGCTCAGATCCGCCCATCCGGGTGCCCAGGACCTCGGGTATTGCGCGCATGCGGCGCAATTGACAAGACCACCGGCGTGGTTGTGACACCTGCACCGTGGGCGCGCAGATGACGACGCCCCACGAGCCCGCGCCCGCTCCGCCGGCTTCACTCCACGCCCGCGCGCGCCGGACCGACGTGGAGTAGCCTTCCGCGGATGTCCGGTCCCCGCCGATGGCTGCTCCCCACCGCATTCGTGCTGCTCGGCCTGATCTGGGGCTCGTCGTTCGCCTGGATCAAGATCGCGGTCGAGGAGATCCCACCGGCGACCCTCGTGGCATGGCGCATGACGCTCGGCGCGATCGGCATGGTCGGCTTCCTGCTCATCAGCCGCGTGCCTCTCCCGAGACGGCCCGCCGACCTGCTCCCGCTCGCCGTCATGGGCGCCATCAACGCCGCGATCCCGATCTTCCTGATCAGCTGGGGCGAGCAGTTTGTCGACTCGGGCACCGCGGCGGTGCTGAACTCGCTCGTCCCGATCTTCAGCCTCATCCTGGCCGGCCTCGTGCTGCGCACCGAGCCGGTGACCCTGCTGCGCGTCACCGGCCTGGTCCTCGGCTTCATCGGCGCGGCGCTGCTCGCCGGTCGGGAGCTGGAGCTGCGGGCCGATGCGTCCGGTCTGATCGGCGCGCTGGCCGTCGTCCTGGCGGCCATCTCGTACGCGGCGGGCGCGTCCTATGCGACCCACCGCGTCCGTCGGACGCATCGGTACGTCGTGGCCTGCGGGACGCTCGTGTTCGCCGCGATCTACATGTGGGCGCTCGCCCTGCCGGCGGACGGCGGCGTGATCGTCCCCACGGAGATGCCGACGATCGTCGCGGTCATCTGGCTGGGCGTGCTCGGTTCCTTCATCGCGTACCTGCTCTTCTTCTTCCTGATCGAGCATCTCGGCGCGACGATGGCGTCGATGGTGACGTACATGTTCCCGGTCATCGGTGTGGCCATCGGCGTCCTCCTCCTGGGCGAGCAGATGGACGTGCGTCTCGCGATCGGTACCGCGCTGGTCGTGGTCGGGATCATCATCGTGACCCTCCGCTATGATGCGTCGGTGAGCCGTGTACCCAGCGGGGCCCGCGAATGAGCGGACCGTGGGACCGGCCGTCATCCGACGACCCCGATGCCCAGTGGCCGAGCGAGGATCTCGGCTCGTCGCGCGCCAGCGACGGGGGACGTGAGGCTCGGGAGTCGCAGTCCTCACCGGAGCCCTGGGGTTCCGGCGCCGATGGTGCACCGGGCTGGGATGACTGGCCGCCAGCCCCGCCCCCGCCCCCGGACGACTACCTCGTCGAGGAGCCGCTGCCGCCGTCCAGCGATCCCTGGGCGGAGTCGTGGACCGATGAGGACGCCGACGCCATGCTGCGCGCGGCGTCCGAAGCGTCTCCCGGTGTCGAGCGCTGGACCGATGAACCGGCTCCGCCAACTCCGCCCCCGGACGACACGCCTCCGACGCCCGACCGCTGGACCGATGCCTCGGCCGGCCCGACCGATCGGCACCCCGAGGTCGAGGACGACTCGTTCGAGGCGGCTGCGGACGTCCGCGCGCGGCCACGGATCGAGCCATGGTCGCCGGATGCGGACCCGTGGCGAATCGAGTCGGAGCCGGCTTCCGAGCGGCTCGGCGAGCCCGAGCCTCAGCCCGAGCCCGAGGTAAGGCTCGAGCCCGAGCCGGAGCCCGAGCCCGAGGTGAGGCTGGAGCCGGAGCGCCCTGCGCACGCCGACGCCGAACCGCCCCCGCGGATGGGCTGGCCCCCGGCGCACGACCAGCTCCCGGACTGGCTCGCCGAGCCGCCTCCGCCGACACACGAGACATTCGACGCCGATGCCCCCGAGCCCCGGAGCACCGAGCAGCCGGACGGCCAAGCCACCGCGGTGGAGCCCGAAGCCGAGGGGCTCGAGGCAGCGCAGGTCGAGCCAGAGCTGCGAGCGGCCGACGAGCCGCACGGATCCTTCTGGTCGCGCCTGCCCTGGGTCGCGAGTCGCGAGGAAGCGACCGAGCCGGACATCGAGGCCGATGCCGCCGAGCCCGAGCCCCAGCCGGATCTCGACGCCGAGCCCGAATCCGAACCGGAAGCGGAGGCGCTTCCGCCGGCAGCCGCACCGGAGCTGACGTACGAGCCGGACCTCGATCAGGGCCTCCAGCGCGCGACCTTCGACGAGACGGTTTCCGGTGGCATCTTGGTCGACGAGGCCGATGCCTCCGAGCCGGAGCCGGAGCACGCATCGGCCTACGAGCCGGAGCCGGAGCCCGCACCGGCGTACGAGCCCGAACCCGAGCCTGAGGTGAGCACCGGCGATCCGTGGGACGAGCCAACCTGGCCCGAACGTGCGGAGTCCACGCAGGTGTTGCCGACCTCCTGGTCGCCGTCCATGCCATCGGAGCGGCCGCGCACCGGCGATCTCGAGCCGGCGGCCGGACCGGTACGCACGACGCTGGCCGACGCGGATCTCGACGACGACCTCGCGGCCGCCTCGACGGCCGAGCAGGCGGTGCCCTGGCTCATCGGCGTCATCCTGCTGCTGGCCGGCATGGTGATCGTGCTGCTGGCACTCATCTTCGCCGGCGATGCCTCGCTCGGCGGCGCGGGGGCTGCGTCGCCGAGCCCGAGCCTGGCCGCCGTGCTGACCGACGAGGACGCGACGCCGACCCCGACAGCCACCCCCGTGCCGACGGTGACCGCCGGCGCGTCGCCGACCGCGGAGGCAACCCCGACCCCGGCGCCTGGTCCCCAGTACGGCCCGCTCGAGATGGTCTACCAGGGCCGGAGTGCGGCGCTCGCCCCCATCTACCTCCTTCGCCGCGACTTCACCGTCGAGGGCGACCCGGCGGTGCTTGCCCAGGACGGCTCCCTCGACGTGCGCCGCTTCGCCTGGGCGCCCGACGGGACCGTCGGTGCCGGGCTGCTCGCCGACGTGCTCGTCTCGATCGAGCCCGGCACCGAGAAGCGCCGGCTCGGTGACGGCCTCA
>DATLGA010000095.1:0-60887 GCA_035540715.1 Candidatus Limnocylindrales bacterium
GGTCTGGTCGGTGACGAGGTCCGGGCGCCAGCCCCGCTCCACCAGGGCCGGCAGGACGTCGGCGGCGTTCGCGACCAGCGCCACCGAGCGGCCGGCGCGGTTGGCGCGCCAGCGGTCGACCATCTCCACCGCCTCGTCGAGGTCGTGCGTCAGCTCGTCGACGTAGCCGGCGTCGAGGCGTCGTCGGGCACGGGCCTCGTCGACCTCGACGACGAGCGCCGCGCCCTCGTTCATCGTGATGGCCAACGGCTGCGCGCCGCCCATGCCGCCGAGCCCGGCGGTGAGCGTCGCCGTCCCGGCCAAGGTGCCTCCGAAGTGCTGGCGCGCGGCCTCGGCGAACGTCTCGTACGTGCCCTGGATGATGCCCTGGGTCGCGATGTAGATCCACGAGCCGGCGGTCATCTGGCCGTACATCGTCAGCCCGGCGCGCTCGAGCTCGCGGAATCGATCCCAGGTCGCCCACGCGGGCACGAGGTTGGCGTTGGCGATGAGGACGCGTGGCGCATCGGTCGTGGTGCGGAAGACGCCGACCGGCTTGCCGGATTGGACGAGCAAGGTCTCGTCGTCGGCCAGCTGCCGCAGCTCGGCGACGATGGCGTCGAAGGCCTCCCAGCTGCGGGCCGCCTTGCCGGTCCCGCCGTACACGACGAGGTGGTCAGGATCCTCGGCCACGTCGGGGTCGAGGTTGTTCATGAGCATCCGCAGCGCCGCTTCCTGCTGCCAGCCGCGGCAGGACAGCTCGGTGCCGCGTGGGGCGCGAACGGTGCGCGGACCGCTCCTCGGTTCGACCGCCGTCATGCGCCGATGATACGGCCTTGCAGTCAGTCGTCCCCGAACGGGTTCGGGCGCTTCGGCTTCTCCGGCGGCAGGCGGAAGAAGTCGTCCTCGTCCGGTGCCGACGGGACCGGCAGAGGCCAGTCGTCGCCTTCGTCCGGCGTCGAGGCGCGAATGAGGTCGGACCAGGCGTCCGCATCGGTCTCGCCGGACAGCTCCCGGCGGTAGACCGGGAACCGATCGTCGCCGGCCACCCGTTCGAAGCCTGATGCCTCGTAGACCGATGCAGGCCCCGGCGAGGGAACCCAGGGGTCATGCGCCGTCTCCGGGTAGGCCTCGACGGCGGTGATGCCGCGCCGATCCAGCTCCGAGCACACCGCCTCGAGGAAGGCGGCGCCGACGTCGGCCCGCCGGCCATCGGGGCCGGCTGAGGGCGTCACCTGCAGGCAGGTGATCACCCATGGCGTCGGAGACTCGGGCAGCTGCGGGTACCGGTCGCGAATCGACTGCGCTCGGGGGTACAGGCTCAGCGGCCCGAACTGCGCGTAGCCGACGGCGACGCGCTCGACCGCATCGCTGCGATAGGCGACCATCGCGTACGGACCGCCCGCACGGCGCGAGCCGAGGAGGCGGCCGCGCTTCAGCCGCTCCATTGGTGCGGGATCGGTGGCCTCGGGATCCGGGGGTTGGCGGCCGCCGTCGATGCGTTCCCAGTAGTCGCACGTCTGGCAGCGGGCCTCCCGCAGCGCGGGAGCCGGGATGTCGGCGAAGGTCTCGTCGCCGACGGCGACGAACTCGAGCTCAGGCATCGGCCGTGGCGGCTCCGGTGAGCTGGCTGACGCCGTTGGCGAGGAGGTCGCCGCCGTGGACGAGCTGGCGCACGGTCGCGATGTCCGGGGCGGGCGGCCGGTCATCGGCGAGGTGTGGCACGTGCCGGCGGATCACGCCATGCGCCACCGCGATGCCCCGGCCGGGTTGCAGCGGCGCTCGGAAGTCGATGCCCTGGGCGGCACACAGCGCCTCGATGGCGAGCACGTGCTCCGCGCGGTCGATGGCCTCGCGCAGCAGCAGCGCGCTCGTGGCACCCATGCTCACGTGGTCCTCCTGGTTCGCGCTGGTCGGAATCGTGTCGACCGAGGGCGGGTGTGCGAGGGTCTGCAGCTCGTTCACGAGCGCCGCGGCGGTGTAGTGCGCGATCATGAGCCCGCTCTGCACGCCCGGCCGCTCCGCGAGGAACGGCGGCAGGCCCGACAGGCTCGCGTCGACGAGGCGCGCGGTCCTCCGCTCCGAGATGGAGGCGAGCTCGATCACGGCGTTGCGGGCGTGGTCCAGCGTCAGCGCCAGCGGCTCGCCGTGGAAGTTGCCCCCGGAGACGACCTCCCCTGACGGGAAGACGAGCGGATTGTCGGTCACGGCGTTGATCTCGATGGACAGGACTCGCTCGAGCTCGGCCAGGGCGTCGCGAACGGCGCCATGGACCTGCGGCATGCAGCGCAGGCTGTAGGCGTCCTGGACCTTGTGCTCGCTGTCGGCCCGATGCGAGCTCCAGATCTCACTGTCCGCCATGAGAGCCCGCAGGTGCGCGGCCGATGCGAGCTGGCCCGGATGCGGTCGCGCCGCGACGAGACGCTCGTCGAACGCCGCCGCGGTGCCCAGCATCGCCTCGAGACTCATGGCGCCGATGACGTCACCCACCAGCGCCAGGCGCAGCGCGTCGTGGTGCGCCAGCACCCCGATCCCCGCCATGAGCTGCGTTCCGTTGAGGAGCGCCAGGCCCTCCTTGGCCGCCAGCGTCACCGGCTCCAGGCCGGCCGTCGCGAGCGACTCGATCCCGGGCATCGGCTGGCTGCCGTCGACCGTCGCCTCCCCTTCGCCGATCACGACGAGCGCGAGATGGGCGAGCGGTGCGAGGTCGCCCGAGGCGCCGAGGCTGCCGCGGGAGGGCACCACCGGATGGACCCGCGCATTCAGCATGGCCAGGAGCAGCTCGACGACCTCCACGCGAATGCCCGATAGCCCGATGGCGAGGGCGTTCGCCCGCAGCAGCAGCATCGCCCGGATCACCTCATCGGGCAGCGGCGGTCCGACGCCGGCCGCGTGGGAGCGCACGAGGTTTCGCTGCAGCTCCGCGGTCTCGGATGGATCGATGCGGACGTTCGCCAGGTCGCCGAACCCGGTCGTGACGCCGTAGGCGGTCGCGCCGGCCTCGACGATGCGCTCGATGACGCTGCGCGACTCCCGCATCCGGACCGCCGCCTCCGCGTCCAGGGTGACGGTCCGGTGGCCCCGAGCGACCTCGATGACGTGGTCGATCGTCAGCTGGCGGCCGGTGATCGGAAGCGGCGGCATCGCTGCCTATACTACGCACCGTGCGACGGCTGCCGGACCCCATGAGCCGTCTCGTCGTTCACGACGAGGCCGAGCACCGCCTCGGGGGCGCGGTGCCCAGCCCGGCGGTCGCATTCCTCCTCTCGATGCTGGCCCTGCCGGCCCTCTTCTGGCTCGTGATGCTGAAGCGCACGACGGTCTACACGGCGCCGGAGGAGTGGATCATGACGAACGTCGTGCCCGCCGTGCACACCTGGGTGCAGACCCACCTGCCACCCGTGGAGCTCATGATCCTGGGCATCAGCGCGCTCGGCAGCGGCTGGTTCGTGGCCCTCGCCTTCGCCGCACTCGGGCTCCTGGCGCTCGCGCGCGGGCGCCGCGACCTCGCTCTCCTCCTGGCGCTCGGGACGCTGTGCTTCCCGATCGAGTGGGCGCTGAAATACTTCACCTCGGCCGAGGTCATCTCGCTGCCGGCTCTCGTCAGCGCGATCTTCAACGTCGACGAGGTCGGTCTCGACGACATCGCCGACTTCCCCGCGGGGCATGCGCTGCGCGCCACGGTTCTCTACGGCCTGGCGGCGTTCTGCGTGGCGCGCCTTGCGCACGATCACCGGCAGGGGTACATCGCCTACGTCGTGGCCGCGGCGCTGATCGGTGCCATCTCGCTGACGCGCATCTACCTCGGCGCTCACTTCCCGATGGACATCATCGGCGGCTGGATGGCCGGCGGGTCGCTGCTCGCCATCCTCGTCGCGATTCACGTGCTCGACGTCGACGAGAAGGAGCGAGCCCGCGAGCTCGCCGCGGCGCGCAGCCGCGGCCGGCGTGTGGCCGTGCCGCGCCGCGAGCGGCCGTCGCCTCCTTGACCGCATTCCGCGCGCGTGACACGATCGGCGCCAACTGAAGGAACCATCGTCTTCGGGGCGGGGTGAGATTCCCCACCGGCGGTCGGCTCGACACGTGAGCCAGCCCGCGACCCTCTGCGCCAGCCGGCGCCGAGGTTGACCTGACTCCCGGCGCATGCCGGGACAGACAGGGCCGACGGTCACAGTCCGGATGGGAGAAGACGACCGTGGCGTCGCGATCTTCGTGTCGCCGTCCGTCCGACGGGCTCGCAGCCCGCCGGTGGGCGTGCGGAGCTCGCGCCGGCGGTGAACGCCCCGTGCGCGATGGGCTGCACACGGAGGCTGAATGACCCCACGAGGATCCGCCAGCGGCGCCCTCGGCGTCACGATCGATGACGTCGGGGTGCGGTTCGGCGTGCCCGGGCCCGGCCGCGTGACGGCGCTCGCTGGGCTGACCCTCGATGTACCCGCGGGCTCGTTCACGGTGGTGATCGGGCCGAACGGCTGCGGCAAGAGCACGCTGCTGCGTCTCGTCGCCGGACTCCTCGCTCCCGACTCGGGGTCGGTCCGCGTCGACGGCGTGGCGCCGGTGGCGGGCGACGGCCGCGTCGGCCTCGCGTTCCAGCAGCCGCGGCTCGTCCCGTGGCGCTCCACGCTCGAGAACGTCGCCCTGCCGCTCGAGCTGGCGGGCATCGCCGCCCCCAGGCGGCGCGCGGCGGCGCTCGAGACCCTCGAGCGCGTCGGCCTCGCGGGCGCGGCGCAGCTGCGCCCCCGCGAGCTGTCCGGCGGCATGGCGCAGCGAGCCGCGCTTGCGCGGGCGCTCATCACCGATCCGCCGGTGCTCCTCCTCGACGAGCCGTTCAGCGCGCTCGACGCGTTGACGCGGGAGACCTTCGACGCCGAGCTGCAGCGCCTCTGGCTCGAACGGCGGCGGACGGTGATCCTGGTCACGCACAGCGTGCCCGAGGCGATCACCCTGGCCGATCGCGTCGTCGTCATGACTCCCCGTCCCGGCCGCGTGGCCCGCATCGTCGAGGTGGACCTCCCGCGGCCCCGCTCGGCCGACGTGGGCGGCGACGCGCACGCCGCGGCGCTCGGTGGCGAGGTGCGTGAGGCCCTCGCGGCGGCGCATGCGATCGAGCTGCGGCCGTGGGCCGAACAGGAGGGGGCCGCATGAGGCGGCTCGGCGGCGCGCTGCTCAGCCTGGCGGCGTTTCTGGTGGTGTGGAAGGCCGTGACCGTCATCGGCGGCTACCCGGTCTACATCCTCCCGGCGCCCGAGGTCGTGGCCGAGCGTGGCGTCCGTGCCGTCTCGACCGGCCTGCTGTGGCACCACACGTCGCTCACGCTGCTCGAGATCGTCCTCGGGTTCGCGGCCGGCGCCGGCGCCGCGCTCGTGACCGGCGTGGCGCTCGGCAAGAGCGTCGTCGTGGAGCGCGTCCTCTCCCCCTACATCGTCGCCGCGCAGGCCGTGCCGATCCTGGCCCTGGCCCCGCTCCTCGACATCTGGTTCGGCGGCGGCTTCCTCGCTCGCGTGGTCGTCTGCGCGCTCATCGTCTTCTTCCCGATCGCGATCGCCACGATGGTCGGGATTCGATCCGCCGACCCGCTGCTCGACGAGATGCTGCGCAGCCTCGGCGCACGCTCCGCGCAGCGCACGCGTCTGCTCGAGATCCCATCGGCTCTGCCGGTGATCTTCGGGGGCCTGCGGGTGGGGGTCACGCTGGCGGTCATCGGCGCGGTCGTCGCCGAGTGGGCCTCGGCCGGCAGCACCGGCCTCGGGGTCCTGATCAACATCGCAAACCAGGGGCTGTTCGACACGCCCCTCATGTTCGTGGCGCTTGCCACGCTCGCCGTCCTCGGCCTCACCTTCTACGGCCTCGTCGTCCTCGTCGAGCGCCGCCTCGTCGTTCGCTGAAAGGAACTCCCGTTGCGCTCTTCACGACTCCTCCTGGCCACCTTCGCCTTCGTGCTGGCCGCATGCCAGGCCGCCCCCGGCGTCACCGATGCGCCCGACAGCCCCGGCGAGCTTCGCCAGATCACGCTGCTCCTCGGTTACCGCCCCGACGTTCAGTTCGCGCCGTTCTACGTGGCGCAGCAGGAGGGCTTCTACGCCGATGCGGGCCTCGAGGTCACGATCGAGCATCGCCAGGCGCCAGACGTCCAGCGGCTCGTCGGATCGGGCGAGGCCGAGTTCGGCGTGGCGGATGCCACCGACGTCATGATCGGCCGCACCTCGGGCATCCCGATCCGTTACGTCTCGACGCTGTACCAGTCGTTCCCGGTCGCGCTCATCGGTGAGGCGGGAACGGTGCCCCAGGAACCGGCCGAGCTGGACGGCATGTCGATCGGCACGCCCGGCCGGTTCGGCTCCTCATGGCACGCGCTGCTGGCTCTGCTCGAGGCCGGCGGCCTCACCGCCGACGACGTCACGATCCGCGAGTATCCGCAGTTCAACCAGGTCGACGGCCTGTCGAACGGCGACGTCGACCTCATCACCGGCTTCCGAAACAACGAGCCGCTGCGTCTCGAGGCGCGCGACATGGACGTGGACCTGCTCACCGTGGACGACACCGTGCCGCTGCCCGGCCCGGGTGTCATCGCCGGAGACGAGCTGATCGCCGGCGACCCGGAGCTGGTCCGAGCCTTCGTCGAGGCGACGGCCGCCGCGCAGCGGGCCGTCATCGACGACCCCGATCTCGGCTTCGCAGCCGCCGAGCGCGAGGTCCCGACCATCGCCGAGGATCCCGAGGTGGCGCGCGCCGTCCTCGAAGCGACGATCGAGCTGTGGGTGGGCGACGGCTTCGACGACGGGGCTGTCGATCGGGACCTGTGGGAATCCGGCTACGACACGATGCGAAGCCTCGAGTTCGTCGACGGATCGGTCCCGCTGGACGACATGATCGCTCCGGAGGTGATCGACGGCTCGTCAGGAGGCTGACGCGATCCGCTCGGCGGACTCGACCGTCTGACGGAGGACCATCATCGGCGTGACCGGCCCGACGCCTCCCGGCACCGGACTGATCGCGGCGACGACCGGTGCGACGGCGTCGAAATCGACGTCGCCGACGAGCCGTCCCTCGACGGCGTTGATGCCGCAGTCGATCACCACGGCGGAGCCGTTCACCATCTCGGGGCCGATGAGCGCCGGCGAGCCCGCGGCCACGACGAGGACCTCGGCGCGACGGGTCTCGCGCGCCAGGTGGCGGGTCGCTCGATGGCAGATGACGACGGTCGCGTCACGCGCGAGGAGCAGGGAGGCGACCGGGCGTCCGACCACCGCCGAACGCCCGACGACGACGACCCGGCGCCCGGCGACCTCGATGCCGAAGGCCTCGATCATGGCGATGACCGCCAGCGCGGTGGCCGGCACGAAGGCGGGCTCGCCGCGTGCCAGCCAGCCGGCGTTCGTGGGTGTCGCCCCGTCGACGTCCTTGCCCGGATCGATGCGTTCCACGAGCCGTCGCCCGGCGGCGACGTCCGCGAAGGGCTGCGCCACGACGATGCCGGCCACGGTTGGGTCGTCGTTGAGGTCGCCGATGAGCCCCTCGTACGACCGGTCGGTTCCGACGAGCGGCGCCGGCTCGATGCCGACCGCGCGCGCCGCGCGCTCGACGCTCGCCGCGTAGACGCTCGCCGCCTCGCTCGACCCGTCGCGCACGACCGCGAGGCGCGGCACCGCGCCGGACCGGGACGTGAGCCGCTCGACGCGTTCGCGCAGATCACGTCGGAGATGGGAGGCCAGCTCGCGACCATCGAGCAGGCGAGCGGTCAAGCGAGTCGCTCCGCGACGACGGCGCGCAGCGCTCGGTCCCGCTCGTCGAGCGTCTCGAGCACCTCGTCGAGCGCCCGTGGGGCCTCGGCGCGCAACGGATCGTCCTCCGGCAGGAACGGGAGGTTGATCTGGACGTTCAAGGCCGCGCCCCGGATGGCCGCGACGGCGAGAAGGCCGGCGACGCCGACGTCGCTGATCGCGTTGCGATGGCCGACGGGCGCCAGACGCTCCGCGAGGCGCAGAAGCTCCTGGCCGCATCGCACGACCTCGAGCGGCATGCGGGTCGCCTCCTGCGTCGCGGCGTGGACCAGCGCGCGCCGCGCCTCCGCGTCGCGCTCGGTGTCGCGAGGCATGCGTCGCGCCTGGATCACGCCGTCATAGGCCCGCGCGTCCAGCTCCGCGAGGTTGAGCAGCTCCGAATGCCACGTCGCAGCGGCGGCACCGATCTCCTGGAGGTCGGACCGGTCCCCATCTGTCGCGCGGTCGCCGCTCAGCTCCACGACCATGTGGAGGAGGGCTGCGCCCATGGCGCCCGCCAGCGCCGCGGCGCTGCCACCACCGGGCACCGGCTCGCGGGTCGAGAGGCGTCGGAGGAAGGCCTCGACGGTCAGCGATCGGAGGTCGTCGTCGTTCATCACGGGCTCGCTTCAGGCGACCCCGCGGACGACGCTCGACCCGGTGGCCCCGCCGCTGATTGTAGGCGGCGAACCGGTCGCGTCAGGCCGCCTGGTCGACGGCCTCGACGAACCAGCGATGTCGTCGCGGGTCGTAGACGACCGACGCCTGGCCGCCCTCCGCAGTCCGCAGGAGATAGATGACCCGCGGACCCCGATCCGCGGGGTAGGCGGACCGCTCGTCGCGGACGGCGTCGAGCTCGGTGATCCGGAGCTCGCAACCGTTCCACCGGACGCGCGACGGCCGGTCGGCCCGACCGTCCCATCGGACATCGGCCTCCACCGGCGTGATCTGGACGAGTGCCATGGTGATGCTCCTTCAGCTGCGAAACCTGCCCGGAGCACTCGAACAGGCGTTCGATGGACGCAGATCGTATCGAACAAACGTTCGATCCGTCAAGCCTCATCGCGAGATGGCGCCTCGGGCCGCTCCCCGAAGTCGAAGCGGCGGGCGGGCCGCTCCACCAGGAGCCGTGCGCGGGTGATCGCCTCGTCGCCGAAGCGCTGACGGACGAGGTCGATCGACGTCGCGAGCCGATCGCCGCGCTCGGGTGCGTCGAAGAGGGTCAGCTGTTGCGCGTCGCTCAGCGAGATCGCGGTCAGTCCGATGAGGCGCACCCCGCGCCCGGCGGCCAGCGTCCGGCGCAGCAGGGCCAGCGCCGTCTCGTACAGCGGTGTCGATTCACGCGTCTGCCGCGGGAGGGGCGACTGCCGCGTCAACGTCTCGAAGCCCTCGTAGCGCAGCTTCAGCTGCACCGCCCCGGCGGCGAGATCGTGCCGGCGCAGGCGGCTCGCGACCGACTCGGCCAGGTCGAGCAGCGTCGCCTCGAGGCGGCGGGGATCGGCCGTATCGGTGCGGAAGGTGTGCTCGTGCCCGATGCTCTTCGGCACGTGAGCCGGCTGCACCGGCGACAGATCGATGCCCCGCGCGCGTGCCGCGAGGTCGTCTCCATGGCGGCCGAAGCGCCGATGCAACGTCTCGTCGGGCAGGGCCGCCAGCTGGCCGATGGTCGTGACGCCGTACTCGGCCAGCGCAGCCTGAGCTCGAGGGCCGACGCCCCAGAGGCGGCGAATCGGCAGCGGCGCGAGGAACGCTGCCTCGTCCCCGTCCGGTACGACCACGAGCGCGTCCGGCTTGCGCAGGTCCGAAGCAACCTTCGCGCACAGCTTGTTGCTCGCGACTCCGACGGAGACGACGAGCCCGACCTCGTCGAGGACGCGCCCCTTGAGCGTCCGAGCGATCGCGGGTCCGTCGCCGAAGACGGCGACGCTTCCGGAGACGTCGAGAAAGGCCTCGTCGAGGCTGATCGGCTCGACGAGCGGCGTGTAGTCCGAAAAGATCGTCATGACCCGCTCGGACAGCTCGCGGTAGCGTTCCGGACGGCCCGGGAGGAAGACGCCGTCGGGGCATCGGCGGGCGGCCGTGCGGAGCGGCATGGCCGAGTGGACGCCGTACCGCCGAGCCTCGTACGACGCCGCGCTCACCACGCCTCGCTCGCCTGGCCGGCCGCCGACGATCACCGGCCTGCCGCGCAGCGACGGATCGTCGAGCACCTCGACGCTGGCATAGAAGGCGTCGAGGTCGGCGTGGATGATCGTGCGCGGCGCAGCCATCGGCAGCTGGTCAGGCGTCGAGTCTGACCGAGCCGGCGCCGCCCGGTGAGGCGAGCGAGAGAACGCGCCGCGCCTCTTCGCAGAGCGCCTCGCTCACGGCCGGGGCAGGACGGTCGAAGGGTTTGAGGGTGATCGCGACGGACCCCGCGACGCGGTCGAGCTGCCAGGTCCCGGCGACGAAGCCGTCGATGAGGAATGTCGGCCGGACGTCGGCGTTCCGGGTGAACACGGCGGACCGGTGCTCGCCGGCGATGATCCGCTGCCGGTGACGGGCGGCGTGCGACAGCAGGGCGCTGTCCCAGCGAGCGAGGAGTCGTGGAGGGGCCGGCGTCTCGGCCTGCGGGCGCGGGGCGTCAGCGAGGTCGAGGAGGGTCCGTCCGTCGTCGCCGCGGAACGCGACGACATCGGTGCCGAGGTCGGCGATCGCCTGGCGCCACACGCCGATCCCGCCGGGACCGCGCCCGACGTACGCGACCAGGTCGTCGACGCTTGCCGGGCCGAACGCCGAGAGGTAACGGCGGGCAACGTGCGCGCGTGCGGCCGCCGGGTCGATCTCAGGCGGCTCCACGCCGAGCCAGTCGGCGGCGAGCGCGTACTTCGAACGGCCGTACCCCTCGCCGTCGTGCGGCACGTGGACGAGCGGCACGAAGGCGCTGAAGTGGATCCACGACGCGCGCAGGGTCACCCGCTCGTCCGGCTCACGCCAGCTCGGCCGCGACGCCTCGGTCGCTTCGGGCCCCACCTCCGAGGCGATCAGGCGGTCCAGCTCGAGCGAGGATCGTGGCGCTTCGCGCAACGCCGCGATCGCGGTCGCGTGGGCGGCCTGCATCCTTCGGCCGAGCGTCGACGCCCTCGGATCGGCCTTGAGCAGGATCCGCCAGCGGGCCAGCCGGCCCGGCTGGCAGACGGCGAACATCGGCCACAGGTCAGTGGCCGCGACGACGTGGATCGTGTTTCGCATGAGAGAGCTGCGCACGACCGCTCGCGCTGCGAGGGCAGCGCCCAGGTCGGCGGTCTCGGCGTCGGCCGCGCGCGCGGCGAGCGCGATCGGCGGCCACTCCGGGTGCTGCGCCTGGAGGGAGCCGAGGCGCCGCACGGCATCGGCCGGAGACGCGTGGAGTGGCTCGAGGAGCCCCTGGCGCGCCAGCGTCGCTCGATTGAGCTCCCGCGCCGTCAACGGCGCCGCCGGCGCCACCGGCACGGTCAGCCGAGCCGGCGGATGACGCCGACGACCTTGCCCTGGATCTGGACGTCGGTGGCGAAGATCGGCTCCATCTCGGCATTGGCCGGCTGGAGGCGGATCCGATCCTTCTCGCGGAAGAACCGCTTCAGCGTCACGCCGTTGTCCTCGAGCAGCGCGACCACGATGTCGCCGTCGCGCGCGGTGGCCTGGGGCTGGACGATCACGAAGTCACCGTCGTCGATGAGGTCGTCGATCATGCTCTTGCCGCGAACGCGCAGGACGTACGAGTCCTCGCGGGCTTCGATCGAGCGCGGGACGTCGAGCGTCTCGGCCGCGTCCTCGTATGCCTCGATCGGCTGGCCGGCGGCGATCTCGCCCATGACCGGAAGTGCCAGGGTCTCGCGCTCGACGGGCATGCGGAACGGTGTGACCTTCGAGCTGTCCGCCGGGCGCGACATCGGCTCTCGCGGCGCGGTCACGCGAAGCGCCCGCGAGTGCTTGCCGCCGCGCTCCAGCAGGCCGTCCTTCTCGAGCGCCAGCAGGTGGTGGTGAACCGCGCTGGTCGAGGCGAGACCAACGGCATCAGCGATCTCGCGAACCGACGGCGGATACCCGCGCTCTTCGACGGTGCGAACGATGCAGTCAAGGATCCGCTGCCGTCGCTCCACGTCGTGTCTGGTCAAGAGTCCCTCCGCTGGGCGTGCGTGTGACAGGCACGCTAGCAGAACGCATGTTCTAATGTCAAACCGACCCCCACACGCTGGTATCATGGTCCGCCCGCATTTCCCGGATCCCTGGAGGCCGTGTGAACCTGTCGAACCGGTGGCGCTACCTGCGCCTCGCCCGCCTCGTCGTCCGCCTGCCGATGTACGCGCGGATGGTGTGGGGGATCATGCGCGACCCACGGACTCCGATCGGCCTCAAGGCGATCATGGCGGCGGCTCTCGCGTACGTGGTCATGCCGGTCGACCTCATCCCGGACGCGATCCCGATCATCGGCCAGGCCGACGACCTGACGGTCCTGTTGCTGACGCTCGACCTGTTCATCCACAACGCGCCGCCCGAGGTCCGGCTCGAGCACTCGCTGCGGGCCCGAAACGGCACCGCGGACCTCGACCGCGACCTGGCGCGGCTCCGCCTCCTCATGGGCGACCGATTCGACCGGATCGCGGACGACCTGCCGGAGCTGCTGGACCGATACGGCCGCCTCCGCAACGCCGATGAACTCAGGCACGCACTGGCCGCGCTTCGGCGCCGCCGGGCGATGCAACCTCAGCCGAAGGAGCTCGAATGAAGGTCATTCTCAAGCGTGACGTGAAGGGCCTCGGTCGCGACGGCGACCTCAAGGAGGTCAAGGGCGGCTACGCGCGCAACTTCCTCCTGCCCAGTGGTGCGGCCGTGATCGCCGACAAGGGCGCAGTCGCCAACTGGGAGCGGCACCGCGACCAGCGCGAGGAGCGAGATCGCGCGCAGCGAGCCGACGCCGAGGCCACCGCGGAGAAGCTGCGCGAGCTCAAGCTCGAGATCCCGGTCAAGGCCGGCGAGCGCGGCCGCCTGTTCGGCGCCGTGACCAGCCATCAGGTGGCCGAGGCGATCAACCGTTCGGGCATCGAGATCGACCGCCATGACCTCCACCTCCGTGAGCCGATCAAGGCACTCGGCGAGCACAAGGTCGACGTCCGGCTCATGCCCGGTGTCGAATCGGTCGTCACCGTCAGCGTGGTCGCCGCCGAGGCCTGACGTCCGGTGCCATGGCTCTGCGCCGATGGATCAGGTCGGGTGACACGCGAGGCCGCCGTCCCGCGCTGACTGACCGACAGATCGGGTAGCACGTCACCGGAGTCGACGGGCTCAACGCCGGGGTGCGTTGGGGTGCCCGATTCATGAGGCAGGGCGCCACTCACCCGGACGTCATGCGCTGCCAGGCCCGATCCATCGGCAGGAATGACCCCCTTGGCGCCACAATCCGACCATGGATGCACGGGACGCCGGGACCCACCGGTCGCGACGCCCTTCACGCAACGCGACGCCTGAGCTGTCGCGAGGCCGACCGGTAATCGCCTGGTAAGCCGGACCGGGTAGGGTCGGCATCGGTCTATCCACAGGGGGGCCGGCCGGGTGTGGACAGCGTTCGTTGATAAGCCGGTTGAGAGCATCGGGAGGTTCGGCCACGATGAGGGTGCGCCCGGTGCTCGACGGTCCACAGCCACTCGGATCGGCCGGGCGCTCACCCTGTCCCGAGAGAGGAGCCCGCTCCGCCGTGCCCATCGGCCTTCAAGCGCGCATGCGAAGAGAGCGCGCGTGAGCATCGACAAGCTCGCACCGCAGGCGGTCGAGGCGGAGCAGAGCGTGCTCGGCTCGATCCTCATCGACGGCGACGCCATCCTGCGAGTCGGCGACTTCCTCAAGCCGGCCGACTTCTATCGGGCGCAGCACGCGGACATCTACGAGGCGATGCTCGCCCTCCACGGGCAGCGGGAGCCGATCGACCTCGTCACCCTCGGGGACGAGCTGAAGCGGCGCGACCGGCTCGAGGCCGTGGGTGGGCCCGCGTATCTCGCCTCGCTCATGAACGCGGTCCCGACCGCGGTGCACGCCGAACACTACGGCCGGATCGTCGAGCGCAAGGCGGTGCTGCGGAACCTGATCGGCGCCGCGGGAAAGATCGCGGCGGTCGGGTACGAGGAGGCGAATGACGCGGAGGTCGCGATCGACCGGGCCGAGTCGATCCTGTTCGAGATCAGCCAGCGTCGCACCGACGGCGGGTTCGAGGCGCTCTCGATCCTGCTCGGCCAGGCGTACGACCGGCTCGAGTATCTCCACGAGCACCGCGGCCAGATCATCGGTGTGCCGACCGGCCTGGCGCAGCTCGACGCGCTGCTCGGCGGGTTCCAGCCGTCGGATCTGGTCATCCTGGCGGCCCGACCGTCGGTGGGGAAGACGAGCCTGGCGCTCAACGTGGCGCAGCACGCGGCCGTACGCGAGAACAAGAAGGTCGCCGTCTTCAGCCTCGAGATGAGCAAGGAGCAGCTCGCCCTGCGGCTGCTGTCGGCGGAGTCCGGCATCAACCCGCGTCCCCTGCAGACCGGCTTCGTCGACGAGACGGACTGGAGCAAGATCGCCACGGTCATGAACGACATGGCCACCGCGCCGATGTGGATCGACGACTCGCCGGCGCTGTCGGTCATGGAGCTGCGCACGAAGGCCCGACGGCTCGAGGCGGAGCAGCACGGCCTCGACCTGCTCATCGTCGACTACCTCCAGCTCATGCAGGCGTCGACGCCGAACAAGGACGCCAACCGCGTCCAGGAGGTGAGCGAGATCAGCCGCGGGCTCAAGCAGCTGGCCCGCGAGCTCAAGGTGCCCGTCGTCGCGCTGTCCCAGCTTTCCCGAGGCGTGGAGCAGCGCGGCACCGCCGAGCCACGCCTCTCCGACCTTCGTGAGAGCGGCAGCATCGAGCAGGATGCCGACGTGGTCATCTTCCTCTACCGCGACGGCGAGCAGAACCCCGATGCCGAGGTGGAGCTCGTCAAGGCGAAGGTGGCGAAGCACCGCAACGGCCCGATCGGCGAAGTTCCGCTGCAGTTCCGCAAGGCCAACACGCGCTTCTACACGGTCGCGGCTCGGGAGGAGATCGCCGCCTACTGATCCGCGAGCGAGCGAGCGGTCGGACGAGAACTCAACAGGCTTGAGTGCGAGGTGTACACTCGGGCGCCAGAACGACCGGCCCATAGCGTCTGCCCCGAGCTCGCTCGATCCGCGCCCTGAATCGCACGCAGATCCGGCTCCTCACAGACGGCCACGTCCAATCCGGGCCGGGCGTGCGAGACAGGAGGCACTGGGAAGGGTGTACGCCGACAAGACCATCCGCTGTCGCGACTGCGGGATGGACTTCGTCTTCTCCGCCGGCGAGCAGGAGTTCTACGCCAGCAAGGGGCTCGTGAACGAGCCGCAGCGCTGCCAGAGCTGCCGTGCCATCGCCAAGCAGAACCGCGCGCTGGGGATCAGCACCGGAGGGGGAGGCAACGGTCAGCGGGAGATGCATGCGGCGGTCTGCGCCGAGTGCGGAGGGCAGGCCCTCGTTCCGTTCCTGCCGCGCAATGACCGACCGGTCTATTGCTCGAATTGCTTCGACAAGGTGCGGGCGCGCGGCTGATCGTGCTCGTCGCCTGACCACCGATGCGAACGCCGCCCCGCCAGGGCGGCGTTTCGACGTTCGGCGAGCCGAACTGCGGGGCGGTACGATGGAGCCCTCCCCGCATCACGAGGTCCTCGTCGCCGCGCCATGTCCGTCATCGCCGTCGTGGGCGCCCAGTGGGGCGACGAGGGGAAGGGTCGCGTCGTCGACTATCTCGCGACCGATGCGGACCTCGTCATCCGCTATGGCGGCGGCAACAACGCGGGCCACACGGTGGTCAACCCGCACGGGCACTTCAAGCTCCACCTGATCCCGTCGGGCATCTTCCATCCGCGCACCCGCAACCTGCTCGGCAACGGGGTGGTCATCAACCCACCGGCCCTGGTCGGCGAGCTCGATGGGCTCAACGCGGCGGGATTCGAGTGCTCGAACCTGTTCATCAGCGACCGCGCGCACCTCGTCATGCCGTATCACGTGCTCCTCGATCAGCTGGAGGAGCGCGAACGCGGCGCCGCGAAGCTGGGGACCACCTCGCGCGGCATCGGCCCAGCCTACGTCGACAAGGTCGCGCGCCGCGGGATCCGCGTCGTCGACCTCATGGAGCCCGAGGTCTTCCGCGAGCGTCTCGCCGCCACGCTGCCACGCATCCGCCGGCTTGCCGCCGGGTACGGCGACGAGGAGATGGACGATGCGATCGCCGAGGCGACAAACGCGGACGCCATCGCCGGCGCATACCTCGCCGCCGGTGAGCGGCTCCGTCCCCATGTCGTCGACGGCCAGGCGATGGTGGACGAGGCGCTCGAGCGCGGCGAGCGGATTCTGCTGGAGGGGCAGCTCGGGACGATGCGCGACATCGACTGGGGCATCTATCCGTACGTGACCAGCTCGTCGCCGATCCCGGGCGGGGCAAGCCTCGGCGCCGGCCTGCCGGCGGTCGCGGTCGACCGCGTCCTCGGCGTGGTGAAGGCGTACACCACCGCGGTCGGAGCCGGACCGCTTCCGACGGAGCTCGACGACGCGGACGGCGAGGCGCTGCGCGAACAGGGGGCGGAGTACGGGACCTCCACGGGACGGGCTCGCCGCTGCGGCTGGTACGACGCGGTGGCCGTGCGGTTCAGCGTCCGGCTGGCCGGGTACTCGAGCGTCGCGCTGACGAAGCTCGACGTCCTCGACCGGTTCGATCGCATCCGCCTCGCGACCGCCTACCGCGATCCGGCCGACGGGCGTGAGTGGACGACGGTGCCGGCGTCGACGTCGGTCTACGAGCGGCTCGAGCCGGTGTACGAGGACCTGCCCGGCTGGCGGACCGACACGACCGCGGCACGCTCCTGGCAGGAGCTGCCGGCCGAGGCGCGGACGTACGTCGAGCGCCTGGAGGCCTTGGCCGGCGTGCCGATCAGCCACGTGAGCGTCGGCCCGGAGCGCGAGCAGATGATCGTCCGGAACGAGAGGTGAGCCGATGAAGCTGGGCGTGATCGTCCCGCAGGGATGGACCGGCGAGTACGACGGCTGGGAGCCGGAGCGGGCATGGGCGCGCACCGTCGCGGTCGCGCAGCAGGCGGAGCGCATCGGGGCCGAGTCGATCTGGCTGTTCGACCACCTCCATACGGTGCCCAAGCCGACCGACGAGATCACGTTCGAGTCGTTCACCACACTGGCCGCCCTGGCGCCGCTGACCGAGCGGGTGCGGCTGGGGCACATCGTCCTGTGCAACGGGTTTCGCAATCCGGCGCTCGTCGCCAAGATGGCCGCCACGCTCGACACCATCAGCGGTGGCCGGTTCGAGCTGGGCATCGGCGCGGGGTGGAAGCGCGACGAGTGGCTTGCCTACGGCTACGGCTTTCCCGAGACGCGCGAGCGGCTGGCGATGCTCCACGACGCGCTGGAGGTGGTCGGCCGGATGCTCGAGGGCGGCCCCGAGGTCCACGCCACGTACGAGGGCGACCACCACACGGTCCGTGGGGCACGCAACGTCCCCAAGCCGGTCCAGCCCACCGGCATGCCGATCATGGTCGGCGGGAACGGTCCGAACGTGACCTGGCGGCTCGCCGCGCGCTATGCCGACGAGCTCAACCTCGACGGACTCTCGCCGGACGAGGTCCGCGACGCGCTGCCGACCATCCGCGCACGCTGCGAGGAGATCGGCCGAGATCCGGCATCGCTCGCCGTATCGGTGCACGTGTGGTGGGGCACGCCGGAGTGGTCCCGCACCGGCGCGGCACGACAGGAGCTGCTCGCCGCCTACGGCGAGCTCGGCGTGGCGCGGGTGATGGGTCTGCTGCGGGCATCGGCGGATTCCGATGCTGCACTCGAGGAGCTCGCCACGGACGCGCGAGAAGCGGACGTCGAGCTCGCCTGACAGGGGCATGCTCGACTCGAACGTCGGCGGTCGCGGCGAGGGGGAAGGCAGCGAACGCGGGACCATCGGCCCATTCGGCAGCCTTGACGCTCACGGCTAGACTGCATCCTCCGTTGACAGCAGGCACCCGAACCAGCAGCAGGGACGCATGCCAGGACCGTTCAGCCAGACGGTGATCGCCGTCGTCTGGGACTTCGACAAGACGCTCATCCCCGGCAACATGCAGAGTCCGCTCTTCGCCCACTACGGCGTCGACGAGCGTGCGTTCTGGGATGAGGTCGACGCGCTGGCCGGGTTCTACCTCGCCCACGGAGCCAGGCGGGTCGCCGAGGACGCGCTGTACCTGAACCACATCCTCGAGTACGTGCGTGACGGTGCCTTCGCGGGCCTCTCGAACGAAACGCTCCACGAGCTCGGCGCCGAGCTGACCTTCCACCCAGGCGTCCCCGAGTTCCTCGACACGCTGCGCAGGAGCGTCGAGGATGACCCGATCTTCGAGCGCGCCGACATCACGCTCGAGCACTACGTCGTCAGCACCGGCCTGCGGCCCATGATCGAGGGGAGCGCGGTCCGTCCCCATCTGACGGACGTGTGGGCGTGCGAGTTCATCGAGGCGCACCACCCGCCCGGGTACGCGAGGCCCGAGCAGAAGCAGCTGTTCCCACGACGCGAGATCACCGCTCTCGGCTACCAGATCGACAACACGAGCAAGACCCGCGCGTTGTTCGAGATCAACAAGGGGACGAACAAGCGCCCCGAGATCCACGTGAACTCGCACCTGCCGCACGAGCTCCGACGCGTGCCGTTCGAGCACATGATCTACGTCGCCGATGGCCCGTCCGACGTCCCCGCCTGGAGCGTCGTGCGCGCGAACGGCGGGATGGCGTTCGGCGTCTACCAGCGCGGATCGCTGGCGCAGTTCGAGCAGATCAGTGCCCTCCAGCGCGACGGCCGCATCCACGCCTTCGCGGAGGCCGATTACACCCCGGACTCGACGGCATACCTGTGGCTGACGACCGAGGTGAGGCGCATCGCCGACAAGATCGTCGAGGAACGCGAGACGGCGCTTCGTCGTGCCGTGCGGCGTGCCCCCCGCCACGTCGACGACGCCCCGGCTCCGACGCCGACCGATGAGCCGATGGAGCAGCCCGAGGTCGGCCCGAGGCAGGACAGGGAGGCGGCGGCCCGGTCCGCATCGGACGAGCTTCGCGATCGCATCCGTCGCCGGCTGGACGCCGACGGAGAGGACGAGCCCGCACCGGCGCAACGCGACAGCGAGTCCGTTCCGGTCGACGACCGCTGACGCCCGGCACGGGAAACGGGGACGCGCACTCGGCGCGTCCCCGCTCGGGACCCATGGTGTCGCGGGGAACCTAGGCCGGCTCTTCGGGCCCGGTGGTCCAGCGGATCAGGGCGGGCACCAGCGCGAGGGCCGCGAGGCCGACCAGGATGTACACGATCGACGACAGCAGGTTCGTCTCTCCGAAGGTGGCGCCGGTGATGGCGGCGACGAGGTCGAACTGCGCGATTCCGACGAGCAGCCAGTTCAGGCCCCCGACGATGACGAGCAGCAGGGCGATGGCGTTGAGATATCGCATGGTGACGTTGTGAACCTCTGACATGGTGGGGGTCCGCGACATGGGCGGACGTTGCTCCCCTCACGTTAGAGGGTCTGTACAGGGTATGTCAAGCCTATGCCGATAGGTCCTCGGGCGTGCCACGCGACAGGAGGGCCGTTCGCAGGGCATCGACGCCGTGGGTCAGGGAGTCGGCCGGCAGAACGACGGCACCCGCCGCTTTGACGCGGGCGGCTTCCGCGCCGCCGAGCGCGAGGATCGCTCCCGGGCGCTCGCGCCGCACGGCTTCGACGACCTCGCTGGCGCGCGCGGCATCGGCCCGTCGCGGGACGCCGACGACGGCCGCGGGCGCCTGTCGCTCGACGCTCGCCGAGACCCAGCTCTCGACAGGCAGGTCCGGGCCCAGGTACAGCACGGGCAGGCCCGAGCGGCGGGCCGCGGTCGCGAACGCGAGCGCTCCGAACTCGTGGCGTGCCCCCGGTGGGAGCCCGATCAGGACTGCCGGCTCGGTGCTCGCGCTCCCAGCGGCATCGAACGCCCGGGCCAGGCGCCGATGGATCGCCTGGCTGGTGGCGTGCTCGCCCGCGACGCTCACGTCCCCGCGCTGCCACGCCTCGCCGATGGCATGCAAGGCCGGCATGATGACGGCCTCCCAGGCTGCCTCGAAGCGGAGCGAGCCCATCGTCTCGTCGAGGGCCGCCTCGAGCTCCGCTCCGTCGAGTCGTCGGGCGGCCCGCACGATGCGCTCGACGAGCTCGGCGGCCGCCGCGGTCGCGTCCGCCCCACCCGGACGGGCGCCGGTGTGCTCGTCACTCCGGCCGGCGGCAGGAGTGACGATCTCGACGAGCTGCTCCCGCTCGGTCGCCCGGACGTGCGCGGCCGCCTGCTGGGGGGCCCACCCGTCGTCGATGAGTCGTCGCATGGCGACCAGGCGGGCGATGGCGTCCTCGTCGTAGAGGCGGTAGCCCGCCGGCGTGCGGGTGGGTTCCACGACGCCGTAACGGCGCTCCCAGGCTCGGAGCAGGGGGATGCCCACGCCGCTGCGGGCCGAAGCCTCTTTGATGGTGTACATGGTTCGTGCATGGTACATCATGGACAGACACTTGACACACGTAACCGACCGGACTATACAGACACTGTACAAAAGCCGTACCGGATCGGGGCGGCGCCATTCGCTTCAGGAGAACGTTCCAATGCGACCCATCTTCCGTACGCTGCTCGGCCTGGCCGGCAGCCTCGCCCTCGTCGCCGCGCTGGCCGCCCCGGCGGCCGCCCAGGACGACGCATTCGTCCGCGTCGTCCATGCCTCGCCGGACGCGCCGAACGTCGACATCTGGGTCGACGGCGAGGTCGTCCTGCGTGACGTCCCGTTCACGGCTGTCAGTGACTATCTCGCGCTGCCGGCCGGCACGTACAACGTGCAGGTGACGGCCACGGGCGGGACCGATCCCGTCATCGACGCCGACCTCACGCTCGCGGCGGGTACCTCGTACACCGTTGCCGCGACCGGCGTGCTCGCCGAGATCACGCCGGTGGTGCTCACCGACGACCGGATGCCGGCGGCCGGGCAGAGCAAGCTCCGCGTCTTCCACGCGTCGCCCTCGGCGCCCGACTCGGTCGACGTTGCCGTCACCGGCGGACCGGTCCTCGTCGAAGGACTGGAGTACGCGGCGAGCACCGGCTACCTGACCGTCGATCCGGGAACCTACGCGCTCGAGATCCGAGCTGCCGGCGCCACGGACGCCGCTCTCGAGCTGGAGGCGGCCCTCGAGGCCGGCGAGAACTACACCGCCATCGCCATGGACGGCGGCGAGGCGGGAGTCCAGGTGATCGTCGCCACCGAGGCGATGGCGATGCCGGACACCGCCACGCGTCCGGCCGCCCCGATCGCCCCGATCGTCCTCGTGGGGGTCGCGGCGCTCCTGCTGGCGACGGCCCGGTCGCTGGTCCTGGCGACGCGTACGCTCGGCCGCTGACGGCCCGCGACATGTCGTGAGGGGAGGCGCTGCGCCTCCCCTCACCTGCGCGCGGCGAAGCGACGCGTCGACGGCTGCCGCGGACTGATAGACTCCGCCAAAGCCGCCGACACGACGAACGTGCATCCGATCCGAGCCGTCAATCCGAACATCCACGACCGACGCCCGCGCCGCCTTGCCGCGCGGGTGTCGTGCATTCCGAGGAGGTCCCGTTGATCGATCAGGCGGCCGTTCGCGATGCCACCGGGAGCCGCCTTCGGCGTGCCTACGGCTTCGAGGAGGTGGCCCTCGTCCCCGGCGCGGTCACCGCGGATCCCGGAGAGGTGGACCTCTCCACCGAGGTCGGCGGCTTCCGCCTCGAGATCCCGTTCCTGGCCGCCGCCATGGATGCCGTGGCCGATCCGGACTTCGCGGTGCGGCTGCACCGCCACGGTGGCGTCGCCTTCGTCAACCTCGAAGGGCTCTACACCCGATACGAGGACGCCGGCGCGATCATCGAGCGGGTCGCCTCGGCGGAGTCGGGCCGGGCCGCGGCCCACCTCCTGGCCGAGGCGTACGAGGCGCCGATCCGCGACGACCTCATCCGCAACCTCATCACCCGGATCAAGGCGCAGGGCGCGACCGCGGCGGTGGCCACCACGCCGGCATCGGCCTGGCACCACGCCGAACTGGCGGCCGAAGCGGGCGCGGACCTCTTCCTCGTCCAGTCGCAGGTCTCCAGCGCGCGGCACATCTCGACCTCGACGCGCGTGCTGTCGCTCGCGGACCTCACCGGCGCGCTGAAGCTGCCGGTCCTCGTCGGGAACACCGTCAGCGGGGAGGCGGCCTACCAGCTCATGCACCAGGGCGCCGCCGGCATCTTCGTCGGCGTCGGCCCGGGCGCGGCGTGCACGACGCGCGAGGTGCTCGGCATCGGGGTGCCCCAGGTGAGCGCCACCCTCGAGGTCGCCGCCGCCCGCGACCGCTTCGAGCGCGAGACCGGACGTTCCGTCCCGATCATCACCGACGGCGGTATGAAGACCGGCGGTGACATCGCCAAGGCGATCGCGGCCGGCGCGGATGCCGTCATGCTCGGGTCTCCCTTCGCCGGAGCGCTCGAGGCGCCCGGTCGCGGATTCAACTGGGGCATGGCCGCGGCATCGCCGACGCTTCCGCGCGGCACGCGCATCGAGATCGGGACCCGCGTGCCCCTCGAGCAGATCCTCTTCGGCCCCGCCGAGACGACGCACGGCACGCAGAACCTCGTCGGAGCGTTGCGGCAGTCGATGGCCGCGCTCGGTGTCCGCACGATCCGGGAGATGCACGAGGTCGAGATGGTGATCGCGCCGTCCATCGCCACCGAGGGCAAGTCGTGGCAGCTCGCCGGGCGCGAGTGACCGCGATCATCCAGTCGGGCCGCATCTTCCTCCGACCGTTCGAGCGCTCCGACGCCGAGGTCTACCGCCGCTGGCGCGCGGATGCTGCGCCGATGGCCCTGGCGGGATGGCCGGATCGGGCTCCCATGAGCCTGGTCGAGGTCGAGAAGCGAATCGAGCGCCTCGCCACCGACCATGGCAAGGACCACTTCGCCTTCGTCATCTGTCTCGCGGACGGGGAGCGGCCGGTCGGGGAGGCCATGTTGTTCGACGTGGACCGCGCCAACGGCAGCGTCGGGCTCGGGATCTTCATCGGCGAGGCCGCCGAGTGGGGAAAGGGCTACGGTACCGACGCGGTGACCGCCCTCGTCGACTTCGCGTTTGCCGAGCTGCGCATGGAGCGCGTATGGCTGAACGTCGGGACCGAGAACGCTCGCGCCATTCGCTCGTACGAGAAGGCCGGGTTCATCCACGAGGGCACGCAGCGCCATGACCGGTGGGAGGGCGGCCGTTACACCGACGGCCACATCATGTCGATGCTGTTGGACGAGTGGCGCACAGCGCGAACGCGGGCTCCCGGCGTTGATAGTACTGAGTAGTATTGATCAGACGACTGAGTAAATCCCCTCGATGCACTGAGTATGTCTGCACGCAAGAGCCGAGTCTACCGACGTCCGATCTACGATGACGTTCTCGAGCGTGCGCATGAGCCTCGCCAGTTCATCCAGGTCCTCGCCGGCCCTCGGCAGGTCGGGAAGACGACCGTCGCGCGGCAGGTCATGGACGCGATCGGCATACCGGGCCACTTTGCGTCTGCGGATGCCCCGGATCCGGAGGACATCGGCTGGATCTACACCCAGTGGCAGATCGGCCGCCAGGCAGCCCGCAACGGTGGCAGGGCCGGCGGCATCCTGATCCTCGACGAGGTCCAGAAGATCCGTGACTGGTCCGACGTCGTGAAGCAGCTCTGGGACGAGGACACCCGGGACGGCCTGCCGCTGCGGGTCATGCTCCTCGGCTCCGCCCCGCTGCTCGTGCGCCAGGGCCTGTCGGACAGTCTCGCCGGCCGCTTCGAGGTCGTGCGGGTCACGCACTGGACGTTCGCCGAGATGCGCGACGCCTTCGGCTGGGACCTCGACACCTATCTCTTCTACGGCGGATACCCCGGCGCGGCGCCACTCATCAAGCGCCACGAGCGCTGGGAGGAGTACATCCTCGACTCGATCGTCGAAACGAACCTGTCGCGGGACATCCTCATGCTGAACCGCGTGGAGAAGCCGATGCTGCTGCGGCAGCTCTTCCGCCTCGCCTGCTCGTACTCCGGCCAGGTCCTGAGCTACACGAAGATGCTCGGCACGCTGACCGATGCGGGAAACACCGTCACCCTCGCCCACTACCTCGAGCTCCTCGGCGGCGCCGGGATGGTCACCGGCATCGGCAAGTACTCCGGATCGGTGGCCCGGCGCCGAGCGTCCTCGCCCAAGCTGCTGGCCCTGAACACGGCGCTCGTCACGGCCACGGCGCGGACGACGCTGGAGCGCGCCCGAGCGGATCATGGGTTCTGGGGCCGTCTCGTCGAGACGGCCGTCGGCGCCCATCTCTGGGCCCACGCCGACCCGGACGAAATCGCCTGGTGGCGCGACGGCAACAACGAGGTCGACTGGGTGATCCGGCCGGGGAAGCTCATGCGTGGCCGGGCCGATCCGATCGCGATCGAAGTGAAGACCGGTCATCCACGCGGGAACCCCGGGACGGTCGCGTTCACGCAGACGCACCGGGGGTCGCGAGCGCTGCTGGTCGGCGAAGGCGGAATCCCGGTCAGGGACTTCCTCTCGGTTCATCCCCGTGAGTGGGTCGACGCGTGAGCGACGTTCGCCAGCTTCGACGGCGGTTCCGGCAGCTGCACGAGGGCGGGCTGTTCGTCATGCCGAATGCCTGGGATGTCGGGTCGGCGCGGCTGCTGTCGGCGCGCGGGTTTCCGGCAATCGCCACGACGAGCTCCGGCCACGCCGCGTCACTCGGCCAGGCGGACCAGACCGTGACGCTCGCTCAGCTGGCCGCCCACGTCGAGCAGCTCGTGGCGGGCCTCGGCGTTCCGCTCAACGTCGACGCCGAGCGCTGCTTCGCCGATGATCCCCCCGGCGTTGCGGCCACCGTCGAGGCCATCGCCGAGCTCGGGCCGGCCGGTATCTCGATCGAGGACTACGATCCGGCCACCGCCCGCGTCGATCCGGTCGGCGATGCCGTCGAGCGTGTCGGCGCGGCAGCGGAGGCGGCGCATCGGCACGACATGGTCCTGACCGCACGCGCCGAGAACCACCTGTACGGCATCGAGGACCTCGAGGACACGATCGGCCGTCTGCGAGCGTACCGGGCGGCCGGGGCGGACGTCGTGTACGCGCCCGGCCTCATCGGTCCGGATGCCGTCCGGGTCGTGGTCGAGGCGACCGATGCGCCGGTCAACGTGCTCGCCATGCGGACGACCCCCGCCATCGCGGTCCTCGCCCAGCTCGGCGTCCGGCGCGTCTCCACCGGCGGCGGGCTGGCACGAGCCGCCTACGGTGCGCTGCGGGCGGCCGCGGACGAGCTGCTCCGGGACGGAACGTCGTCCTATCTCGACGCGGCGATCGGCAGCGATGAGCTCGAGGCGATGCTGAGCGGTCGGTACACTGAAACGCGCACCTTCGCCGATATGGAGCGGCATTGACCGAGTCGACCGATCCACACTCCGACGACCGGAAGGCCCGTCCCCCAACTGAGCGCGGCCGGACCGTCCACGGCGAGGCGGCGAACGCCGGCCATCGCGTCCTCGCTCCCGACGACGCCGAGGTCGAGGCGTATCTCGAGCAGGCCCTTCACGCCCCGCCGCCGCAGCGCGTCGAGACCGAGGCGCCGGAGCGGCCCGATGCCGTCGCGATCCTCGACTTCGGCAGCCAGTTCGCCCAGCTCATCGCGCGACGCGTCCGCGAGCTGAACGTGTACTCCGAGCTTCTTCCGCACGACACGCCGATGGCCGAGCTGGAGCGTCGCGGGGTGAAGGCGGTGATCCTGTCGGGTGGCCCGTCATCGGTGTACGACGCTGAGGCGCCGAAGGCCGATCCGGCGCTGTGGTCGGGCCGGATCCCGGTGCTCGGCATCTGCTACGGGCTGCAGCTCATGGCACATGAGCTCGGCGGGGAGGTCGTACCGTCGACGCGGCGCGAGTACGGTCCGGCCAGCGTCACGATCACCGAGGCCGGCGGCCTCTTCGACGGCGTCGAGCGGGAGCAGCCGGTCTGGATGAGCCACGGCGACTCGATCCTGCGTCCGCCCGAGGGCTTCCACGCCACGGCGCAGACCGACTCGACCCCGTACGCCGGCCTTGCCGATCCGGGTCGCAACCTGTACGGCATCCAGTTCCACCCCGAGGTCGTCCACACGCCGATGGGACGCGACGTGCTCCGCAACTTCGTCGTGGGCGTCGCCGGAGCGCGGCCGAACTGGACCCCCGCGAACCTCGTCGACACGACCGTGGCCGAGATCGGCCAGCGCGTCGGAGCCGGCCATGTCATCTGCGCGCTCTCCGGTGGCGTCGACTCCGCCGTCGCGGCGACCCTGGTGCACCGGGCGATCGGCGACCAGCTGACTTGCATCTACGTCGACCACGGGCTCATGCGCAAGCGTGAGTCGGAGCTGCTGCGTGTCACGTTCGAGCGTGACCTGGGCATGAACCTCGTCATGGTCGACGCACGAGAGCGGTTCCTGCGCCGGCTCGCCGGCGTCGAGGACCCGGAGGAGAAGCGCCGGATCATCGGCGACGAGTTCATCCGGGTCTTCGAAGAGGAGGCTGCCAAGCTCGGTCAGATCGACTTCCTCACCCAGGGCACGCTGTACCCCGACGTCATCGAGTCGACGACCGCCGAGACGAAGACGGCGCAGAAGATCAAGACCCACCACAACGTCGGCGGGCTGCCGCCCGACCTGCGCTTCCAGCTCATCGAGCCGCTGCGCTACCTGTTCAAGGACGAGGTGCGGCGGGTCGGGCTCGAGCTCGGCCTGCCCGAGGCCATGGTCCAGCGCCAGCCGTTCCCGGGGCCGGGGCTCGCGATCCGGATCATCGGCGAGGTGAACGGCGAGCGGCTCGAGACCCTGCGCGAGGCCGACTGGATCGTCATCGACGAGATCAAGGCAGCCGGGCTGTATCGGTCCCTGTGGCAGTCGTTCGCGATCCTCACGCCGGTGCGCTCGGTCGGCGTCATGGGCGATGGGCGGACGTACGCGAACGTCGTCGCCATCCGCGCCGTGACCTCCGACGACGGCATGACCGCCGACTGGGCCCGGCTGCCGTACGAGGTGCTGGCGAAGATCAGCAGCCGGATCGTCAACGAGGTGCCGGGGGTCAACCGGGTCGTGTACGACATCAGCTCGAAGCCACCTGCCACCATCGAGTGGGAGTGAGGCGATGCCGTTGCCCCGTGCGCCGATGCGCCTCATGCGAATCGTCGGCGTCTCGATCCTCGTCGCCGGCCTGGCTGCCTGCGGCCCGGTCACGCGGCTCGAGTCGCCCGACCCCGCCGCCGTCCCCACCGGACCGATCGAGGCGCGGGGCGCCGGTGCGACCGGACCGATCGTCGAGCTCGGCAGTGGCGAGGCGCTCGGGACCGCATGGCGCTATGCGATCTACCCCAGCGAAGACGGCTGGTGCACGCAGCTCGAGACCGCCGATCTGACGAGCACCGGGTGCGGCGAGATCCTTCCCGAGGGTGACGACGCGTTCGGTGGCGTGGTCCGCGGCGGCGGCGATGGGACGCAGTTGAGCGTCGTCGAGGGGCTCGTCAGCGACGAGACGGCGACCGTGTGGCTCATCGCCGACGGCGGCACGGGCCGCCGCATCCCCGCCATGCTCATGCCGCTCGACGAGGCGGGCCTCGACGCGCAGGCATTCCTCGGCTTCGCGCCCGCGGACATGAACGTCACGCACGTCATGGCGGTGGCCTGGAACGGTCGCGTCCTCCAGACCTACGAGCTCCCGTGACGGCGGAGGCCGCACCGCGGATCGTCTCGCTTCTCCCGTCGGCGACGGAGATCGTCTATGCGCTGGGCCTCGAGGACCGGCTCGAGGGCGTGACCGACGAGTGCGACTGGCCGCCGGCCGCGCGCACGAAGCGATCGGTGGTGCGGGCGCTGCAGCCGGCCGGCCTGTCCGCCGCGGAAGTCGACGCATGGGTTCGAGAGCAGGCGCCGTCCGGCGGGCTCTATGCCCTCGATGAGACGGCGATGGCGGCGATCGCGCCGGACCTCGTCCTGACCCAGGACCTGTGCCGCGTCTGTGCGGTGCCGACCGGCGATGTCGATGCCGCGCTCGAGCGAGCCGGCTGCCCTTCACGCGTGGTGACCCTCGAGCCCCAGCGCCTCGACGAGGTGATCGCCAGCGTCGCCACGGTGGCCGATGCGGCCGGCGTGCCGCTCCGCGGTCGGGAGGTCGTCGCCGCGCTTCGCGCCCGCCTCGCGGTCGTCCGTGAGGCCGTCTCGGCCTTCGAGCCGGTCCCGACGCTCGTGCTGGAGTGGCTCGATCCGCCCTACACGGCGGGCCACTGGGTGCCCGACGTGGTCACCGCCGCCGGCGGCATCCCGCTGCTCGGTGAGGCGGGCGGGCGATCGCGAGAAGCCACCTGGGACGAGGTCCGCGCCACGCGTCCCGAGGTCACCGTCCTGGCGCCGTGCGGTCTCTCGCCGGAACGAGCGTGGGAGCAGGCGGCATCACTGCCCGACGGCGTGCTGACCGACCGGACCGTCGCGATGGACCTCGCCCGGCCCGGACCGAGGCTCGTCGACTGCGTCGAGGCGCTCGCCGCGGTCCTGCATCCGGCTGCCGGCCTCGTGCACCGCCCCGACCTGGCCGCGGAGCCGCCCGCCTGAGCGGCTTCAGTCGTCGGCGGTGAGCCGGTGGCGCCGATGCCATGCGTCGATCGACTCACGCGTGTTGCGCTCGGTCGAGTAGTCGTCCGGGCTCGACGGCGGCCGCGCCCAGGCCGGCGCCTCCGCAGTGAAGACGTGGACGCGCTCCGGCGGCTCGGGCAGCGGCGTGTCGACCGACGACGCGAAGGGGTAGACGAAGTCGGGAGCCGCGTCGATGGTGAGGTAGATCGCGCTTCCGCAGCGTGAGCAGAAGCGCGTGCGGGTCGTGTCGGGAGCCGCGTACTCGGTCAGCGCATCGGCGCCCTCGACCTCGAGCGAGGAGGCCTGCGCGAGCAGGTTGGCGGCCGCGCCGGTGCCTCCGGCCGTCTTGCGGCAGCGCGCGCAATAGCAGCGCCGGTAGGGATACGGCGTGCGCGTCTCGGCGGTGAAGCGGACCGCCCCGCAGAAGCAGGAGCCGGCGAGCTGCATGAACCGATGCTAGCTTCCGGCGGCGCAGCGCGGGAATGCGCCAGGTACCGACCAAGCGCAAGCTCGACGCGCACCCGGTAGCATTCGTCATTACATGTCCAGCTGGTTCGACAAGCTTCTCGAGGACCTCCAGCGCCGGCAGGAAGAGGCCGACGCGCGACGGGAGGGCCGTCCCTTCGACCGCAGCGAGCGCAACGTGACGCCGATCGACGAGCGTCGCGGGCGTCGCGGCGGCAACGGGGCGGACGGCGGCGGCGGCCGCGGCGCCAGCGGTGGGGACGGTCCGGTCGCCGACCTCCCGTGGCGCCGCTGGCTCTTCATCGGCGGCGGCCTGCTCGCCGTCCTCTTCCTGCTCGGCTTCGTCGGCAGCATCGTGAATCTCGTGACCGACATCATGTGGTACGAGGCGCTCGAGCGCCGCGAGGTCCTCATGACCCGGCTCTGGGCGCAGGTGGCGCTGTTCGGCATCGGCTTCGTGGCGATGCTGATCCCGGCCCTCGCCAGCACGTGGATCGCCCGGCGCATCGCGCCGCAGGCCCCGGTGCGACAGCTCGGTGGCATCGAGCTGCCCGACGCGTCGCGGATCATCGGCATCGCCCTGGGGGTGGTGGCCGTGCTGCTGGCGCTCGGGTCCGGCGCAGCGTGGAGCGGCGCGTGGGAGACGGTGCTCCTGTTCCTGAACGGCAGCGAATGGGGCGTGGCCGACCCGACGCTCGGACGTGACGTCGGCTTCTACGTCTTCGACCTGCCGTTCTGGCGCTTCGTGCTCGGTTGGGGATCGACCACCCTGATCGTCGTCGGCCTGTTGACCCTGGCGACCTACGCGGCGCGCGCGCTGCAGTGGCAGTTCCGCCTGACCGCGCCGGTGCGGGCGCACCTGTCGGTCATCGGCGCCCTGCTGCTCGGCGTCATCGCCGCCGGCTACCAGCTCGACATCGCCGAGCTCGCGTACTCGACGCGCGGCGTCGGCGGATCGGTCCAGATGGCGAGCTACACCGACATGAACGCGCAGTACCCGGCGTACATGATCCTGACCGGGGTCGCGATCATCTCGGC
Source organism: Candidatus Limnocylindrales bacterium (assembly GCA_035540715.1). GTDB lineage: Bacteria > Chloroflexota > Limnocylindria > QHBO01 > QHBO01 > JACDBZ01. The sequence continues at coordinate 30,020 of DATLGA010000095.1, forward strand.
GGTCCTGCTGCTGCTCAACACGTTCTTCCGCACGCTGTGGCTTCTGGCTCTGGCGGTCGGTGCGTGGCTCGTCCTCTCGATCGTCGTCGGCGCGATGTACCCCGGGTTCGTGCAGCGCTTCCAGGTGGAGCCGAACGAGCTCAACGTCGAGCGGCCCTATCTGCGCAACCACCTCGAGGCGACCCGCTCCGCCTTCGGCCTCGACGAGATCGAGCAGCGGCGCTTCACGGGCCAGCAGCCACTGACGCGCGAGGTGTTCGAAGGGGACCCGGGCACGATCAACAACCTGCGCCTGTGGGACTACCGTCCGCTGCTGACGACCTTCGGGCAGCAGCAGATCCTGCGGCAGTACTACCGCTTCAACGACGTCGACATCGATCGCTACGAGATCGACGGCGACCTGCGCCAGATCATGCTCTCGGGCCGCGAGCTCGACGTGGAGCGTCTGCCCGGTGCCGCTCGAACCTGGACGAACGAGCGTCTCGTCTTCACGCATGGCTACGGCATCACGGCGGTGCCGGTCGATGCGGTGACGCCGCAGGGGCAGCCCGACTACCTCGTCAGCGGGCTCAACCCGGAGCCGCGGCTGCCGGTGGGGGAGCCGCGGATCTACTTCGGCGAGCGGACCGACACGTACGTCGTCACGAGCACGGACACCGCCGAGTTCGACTACCCCCTCGACGACCGCGAGACGGATGCGACCACCCGCTGGCAGGGCGACACCGGCGTGGGCATCGGCAACCCGCTCGTTCGCGCGCTGTTCGCGCTCCGGTTCGGCGACCTGAACCTCCTCATCAGCAACCAGCTCACCGGCGACTCGGAGATCCTGTTCAACCGCTCGATCTACGAGCGCGTGCCGCAGATCGCCCCCTTCCTCTTCTACGACGCCGACCCGTACCTCGTCAGCGACGGTGAGCGGCTGGTGTGGATCTGGGATGCCTACACCGCTTCGTCGCGCTACCCGAACGCCCAGCCGCTCGACGAGGGCCGATTCCGCGGCGCGAACTACGTGCGCAACAGCGTCAAGGTCGTCATCGACGCCTACAACGGCGACGTCGACTTCTACGTCGCCGATCCCGAGGACCCGATCATCGCCGCGTACGCGCGCATCTTTCCGACCCTGTTCCAGCCGCTCGACGAGCTCGCGCCGCAGCTCGAGGCGCACCTTCGCTACCCCGAGGACCTGTTCACGGTCCAGAACCTGATGACCCGGGTCTACCATCTGCCGGCCACCGAGCAGGGAGCCACGGTCCTCTACAACCAGGAGGATCGCTGGGCGATTCCCGAGGACGTGTCGGCCGGTCAGCCGCAGCCGATGGAGCCCTACTACGTGATCATGCGCATCCCGGGCGAGGAGGCCGAGGAGTTCGTCCTCATCCAGCCCATGGTGGCCGAGAACCGGCCGAACATGATCGCGTGGTCGGCGGCGCGCATGGACCCGGGCGTGTATGGCGAACGGTTCCTGTTCCGCTTCCCATCCGACACCACCACCCTCGGACCGGCGCAGGTCGAGGCCCGGATCGACCAGGACGACGTGATCTCGGCGCAGTTCGCGCTGTGGGAGCGCTCGAACTCGCGAGTCATCCGCGGCAACCTGCTGGTGCTGCCCATCGGTGACGACGGGCTGATCTACATCGAGCCGATCTTCCTCCAGGCCGAGGGAGCGCCGTTCCCCGAGTTCGTCCGCGTGATCATGGTCAGCCAGGAGCGGGTTGCCTTCGCGCGGGATGTCGAGGAGGGGTTGGCCCAGCTCCTCGGTGAGGCCGAGGCGCCTCCGCCCGAGGAGCCCGAGGAGCCGCCGGAGCCGGGTGAGACGCCGGAGCCGGGTGAGACGCCGGCTCCGCTGCCCGACGACGTGGCCGGCCTCGTCGCCGAAGCGCAACGCCTCTACGACCAGGCCCAGGCGGCGCTGCGTGCGGGCGATCTCGGGACCTACCAGGACCGGATCGACGAGCTGGCCGAGGTGCTCGACGCCCTGGCGGAGCGGACGGGCGACTAGGGCGGCCACAACGTGCGCCCCACCGGCCGGAGCCGGTGGGGCGCACGGGGTGGAGGCGTCGTTCGTCGCCGGCTAGTTCTTGTCGTACGTGGCGAACCTGCCGGCGTAGTCGGTCGGTCCGTTGATGCGGCCGTAGACGGCCACCGTCCAGGTGCCCGGCTGCGGGTTCGTGACCAGCAGCGCCCGGTGATTGACCTCGCCGATGTCCAGCAGGCCCGCCGACTCGCCGGCCACCTCGCAGTTCGGGTCATAGAGCCGGAGGTAGAGCAGGTTCGCCGCGAGGTCCCAGTCGATCTCGGTGTAGATCGCATCGGTGCCGGACGTGACCGTGAACTCGTGATGGTTCAGGATGCCGAGGGTGTCCGGGCACTCGGCCAGCGCCCACGTGTTGGCGAGGACGACCGTACCCGAGAAGCCGGCCTCGGAGGTCATCGTGAAGCTCGGAGTCCGTCCGCCCGTCGAGGGCGGGAAGCGTACCTTGCCCTTCTCGGCGGCGCGCACCGCCTCCCAGGCGTTCAGGTGCCCCATCCCGACCTCGAAGATCTCGTAGGCGGGCATCGAGTCGGCCGTGCCCTCGAGGATCGTGATGACGTGCTCCGGGCGCAGCGTCTCCCGCGCGTCCAGCATCAGCGCGATCGCGCCGGCCACGTGCGGCGTCGCCATGCTCGTCCCGGAGGCGTAGGTATAGAACGGGTTCTCCGGATCGGTGCCGGTCGCCATGAGCGTCGCCTGGGCGCTCTTCGCGGCGTTGATGTCGACGCCGGGAGCGGTGACCGTGGGCCGATAGAGACCGGTCCCCGTCGCCTGGGCGTGGGCGCGATCCCAGTTGTCGTCGATCCGGCCGCGGCTGCTGAAGTCGGCCAGGTTCAGCTGCTTGTCCGACGCGGCCACGCTGATCACCCACGGAGAGGTGGCGTACTGGTTGAGCGTGTTCGGCCCGCCCGAGTTCGAGGCCGCGAACGCGACCGAGACTCCGGCGTCGTACAGCATCTTCGTCGCGACGTTCACCGGGTTGTCCGGCTGGTAGTCGGTGCCGTCGCCTGAGCCCCAGCTGTTGCTGCTGACGCGGATGTTCGCCTGGGGGTTGACGAGGATCCAGTCGAAGACGCGCAGCGCCCAGCTGTTCAGCAGGAAGGCGCCGGCATCGGTCTTGAAGCTGTGCACGGTCGCGCCCGGTGCGACGCCGACATACCGGCCGCCGCTCGCGGCGCCCGAACCGGCGATGGTGGAGCTCACATGGGTTCCATGCCCATAGGTGTCGACCGTCGGACCGGGCACGATCACGACGCCGTCCTTGTTCAACGGATCTCCGAGAACGTTGTAGGTAACCACTCCCGCCATGTCGGGATGCGCCGAGTCGGCACCGGTGTCGATGACGGCCACGCCGATGCCGGCCCCGGTATACGGCGTCCGCAGCCGGTCACCGGCGGCGACGCGGTCCGCCCCGATGAGCGCGACGCTCTCGTCGAGGATGAATTCGTTGCGCGTGTCCTCCCACAGGCTCCGTGTTTCGGGCCAGGCGGCGATCTCGCGCACCTGGGCCGGCGTGAGGGCCGCGACCGCCATCGGCAGCGCGGCATAGCGGCTGCCGCCGACGCCGAGCGCATCGAGGCGGCCGAATCCGGAGCGGTCGTGGAAGGTGACGATCGTCGTGAACGTTGCCCCGTCGTCAGCCGACGCCAGCCAGGACGTGAGCGCCGGGGAGAGGATGGCCTGCGGGGCCGCTTCCGCCGTGCGCGGCGCGCCCGTGAAGAGGGCGGTCAGCGCGAGGATCGCCGCCAGGACGATCACGAGCGGGAGTCGGGCGTGCCGCAGGGCGAGGGCCTGCGAAGCCATTGGGTCCGTTCTCCTGTGCCTCGTTACCGCTGCTCGGGCTCGTGCTCGGGGCTCGGGGCTCGGGGCTCGGACGTGCTCACAGCGGCTAGCAGATTGCGTGCCCGGTGCGCGGCCCGAACCCCCGTCGGTGCGCGGAGGGCAGGAGCCCTAGACTGGCCGGCATGGATGTGCTGGTGCTCGGCGGCGGCGGGCGCGAGCACGCGCTCGCGTGGCGGCTCACGCACGACGAGGGCGTGCGTCGGGTCCGAATCGCACCGGGAAACGGTGGCACCGCGGCGGTCGCCGAGGCGGTCGAGGTGGACGCGCTGGATCCGCTCGCGGTCGCCCGGCATGCCGTCCGCGAGCGGTACGAGCTCGTCGTCATCGGGCCGGAGGCGCCGCTCGCCGCCGGAGTCGCCGACGAGGTGGCCGCCGCCCGCATCCCGGTCTTCGGGCCGACCCGCGCCGCGGCACGTCTCGAGTCGAGCAAGGCATTCGCGAAGCGCCAGCTGGAGCGGGCCGGCGTCCCGACGGCCGCATCGGCGACGTTCACCGATCCCGACACGGCGGTCGCGCACGTCCGTGCCTCCGAGCGGCCCCCGGTGGTCAAGGCCGACTGGCTCGCGGCGGGGAAGGGCGTCGTCGTCCCCGAGACGCACGACGAGGCCGAGGCCGCGATCCGTGCGCTCTTCGAATCGGTGAACGGCGCCGCACGCGTCGTGGTCGAGGAGCGGCTCGCCGGCCCGGAGGTCAGCGCGTTCGCCCTCGTCAGCGACGAAGCGGTCGTGCCACTGGCCGCGGCGTGCGACTACAAGCGGCTCCGCGACGGCGACGAGGGACCGAACACCGGTGGTATGGGCGCGTACTCGCCCGTCCCGTGGTTCGGTGCCCGCGCGCTCGAGCGTGCGACGGCCGACGTCTTCGAGCCGATCGCCTGGCGGATGGCGCGCGACGGCGTTCCGTATCGCGGCGTGCTCTACGCCGGGCTCATGCTGACCGAGCTCGGTCCGATGGTGCTCGAGTTCAATGCGCGCTTCGGCGATCCCGAGGCGCAGGTGCTGCTGCCGATGCTCGACGGCGAGCTCTCCGCGGCGCTGCTCGGGGTCGCGGTCGGCGACCGTCATCTCATGGAGACCTCGCTCGGGACGCGGGCCGGCGCCGCGGTCGGTGTCGTGGTCGCGGCCGAGGGCTATCCCGACGCCCCGGTGACTGGGCGGCTCATCGGAGGGGCGGAGCCGTCGTCCGCCGGTGAGGACGGCGAACGGCTCTGCTTCCACGGTGCCACCCGCTGGACGATGGGCGGATACGAGACGGACGGCGGACGGGTCGTCACGATGGTCGGCCGTGGAGCCGACCTCGCCGCGGCGCGCCAGACCGCGTACGCGGCGGTCGCGGACGTCGAGCTCGACGGTGCACATCACCGGACCGACGTCGCGCTTCGAGAGATCGGCGCCGGGCGAGGCGAGTAGCGGCCCTCCGGTACGACCGCGCAGCGGCCGTCGACGGGACGCTATCCTGTGTCGGCGATGCCCACCGTCGCCGTCCTGTGCGGCTCCCGTTCGGACCTCCCCAGCCTGAAGGGATGCTTCGACGTGCTCGACTCGTACGGCATCAGCTGGGAGGCTTCGGTCATCAGCGCACACCGCCAGGCCGATGCGCTCCATGCGTACGTCGACGAGGCGGAAGAAGCGGGCGTCCAGCTGTTCATCGGTGCTGCCGGCCTTGCCGCCCACCTGCCGGGGGTTCTCGCCAGCCTGACGGCCAAGCCGGTGATCGGGATCCCGCTGGACGGCGGGCAACTCGGCGGGGCCGATGCGCTGTACGCCGTCGTGCAGATGCCGCCGGGCGTCCCGGTGGCCACCGTGGCGATCGGCAGCGCCGGCGCCAAGAACGCCGCGCATCTCGCCGCCCGGATCCTGGCCCTGTCGGACCAGGCGGTGGCGCAGCGAGTCGCGGCGTTCCGGGACGACCAGGCAGGCAGGGCCGAGCTCCGGGTCGACCCGCGCGCCTAGTCGATGATCGATCGGTACGCGCTTCCCGAGCTCCGCGAGCTCTTCGGGGAGCGCCACAAGCTCGACCTCTGGCTGCGGATCGAGCTCCTGGCGGTGGAGGCGCTGCGCGACGCCGGCGTCGTCCCGGAGGGTGACTGGGCCCGGATCGAGGCCGCGGCCGGCGAGGTCGATGCCGAGCGGGCCAGGGAGATCGAGCGCGAGTCGCACCACGACGTCATCGCCTTCCTGCGCTCCGTGACCGAGCGTCTCGGTCCCGAGGGCCGCTGGCTCCACTACGGCCTGACGAGCTCCGACGTCCTCGACACCGCGACCGCTGTCGTGCTTCGCGACGCGACCGCCGTCGTCGAGCGCGAGCTCGAGCGCCTGACCGAGGTGGTGCGCCGCCTGGCGCTCCAGTACCGAGAGACGCCGATGGTCGGCCGGAGCCACGGGATCCACGCCGAGCCGATCACGTTCGGCTTCAAGGCCGCCGGCTGGTTCGCCGAGCTCGGGCGGGATGCGGAGCGGCTCGCCAGGGCACGCGAGTCGGTCGCGGTCGGTTCTGTATCTGGCGCCGTCGGCACGCATGCCAACGTGAGCGCGGACGTCGAGCGGCACGTCCTCGACGGCCTCGGGCTGAACGTCGATCCGGCGCCGACCCAGGTCGTCAGCCGCGATCGCCACGCGGAGCTCCTCACCACCCTGGCGATCCTCGGTGGCACGCTCGAGCGGGTCGCCGTCGAGATCCGTCATCTCCAGCGGACCGAGGTCGGCGAGGCGTTCGAGCCGTTCGCGTCGGGCCAGCAGGGGTCGAGCGCGATGCCCCACAAGCGCAACCCGATCCTGGCCGAGCGGATCAGCGGGATGGCACGCCTCCTTCGGGCCGATGCGCTCGTGGCGCTCGAGAACATGGCGCTCTGGCACGAGCGCGACATCAGCCACAGCTCGGCCGAGCGGTTCGTCTTCGAGCGCGCGCTCGGCGTGGCCGCCTACGCCACGCGGACGCTGGCCGATCTCCTCGACGGGCTCGAGGTCGACGGCGATCGCATGCGAGCGAACCTCGACCAGCTCGGTGGAATGGTCTACTCCGAGGCCCTGCTCCTCGCGATGGTGGCCAAGGGCGCCGAGCGGCAGCAGGCGTATCGAATCGTCCAGTCCGCCGCGAAGCGGGCCTGGGCGGGGGAGGTCACCTTCCGCGAGGCGCTCGCCGCGGATCCCGCTGTGGGCGAGTGGCTGACCGCCGACGAGATCGGCCGCGCGATGGACCTGCGACACCATCTCGCCGGGATCGCGACGACCTACGACGCGCTCGGCCTCGACGCCGGCGGCTGACCTGCGCGGGCCGATGCGTCGCTGGTGGGCCGAGGCGCGCGCCGCCGCCGCGCACGTCGCCGATCATTCCGGCAGCTGGCTGCCCGGCGCGCTGGCCTGGTGCCTGGGGCTCGGCTGGATTCCACTGGTCCTCGTCGTCGCGCGCCCGCCCTCGGTGGCCGATCTGACCTTCCTCGGCGCGCGGATCTACACCGGCGCGGCATGGCCGTGGAACGCGATCGCGGCCGCAGCGGGCGGCCTGCTGCTCGTGGCCGTGGCGTTCCTGCTCGTCACCCTGGCCGAAGCCTCGCTGCTCGCTCGCGCCTCGCGCGTTCGGCCTTCGGCGGGCGTCGTCGGCCGGTTGCTCGGCATCGGTTTCGTGGCGGCCGCCCCGGTCCTCGCCGCGCTGCTGGCGACCGGCGTCGCCGCCGTCATGGTCGCGATGCGCGAGTTCACCGCGCCCACACCGGGGGACCCGATGCTGCGGACGATGGGCCGGCTGATGCCGTTCCTCGCCGGGGTCGGGCTGGCATGGCTGATCGGCGGCGTGGTTCACGCGGCCGCCTCCCGCGCAGCGGTCGGTCGCGCCGATGCCGGCATCGTCGACGCCCTGGCCGCGGTGCCACGCCGGCTCCGCCTGAGTGGGACGGCCGGGCTGGCCCACGCCCTCGTCCTGGCTCTGCTCCGGCTGGCCTACGTGGTGTTCGCCACGGTCCTGCTCGGCGTGCTGTGGGCGCCCATCGGCCTCCGGCTCGCGGGCGGCTCGATCGACCCCGCGGCCGTGCCGCTGCTGGTAGGCTTCGTGGCGATCTGGCTCTGCCTCCTCCTCGGCGGCGGCGCGCTCCACGCGTGGGGCTCGCTGACCTGGACGCGGGTGCTCGCGGCCCCGGCGCGCGGCGGAGGCCGGGCCGGACGGCACGCACCGGGAGACCCGCATCGCTCGTGAACGTGGAACTGACGCTCGAGACCGAGCTCAACCTCGCCCTCCGCCTCACCGTGGGGCTCGTCCTGGGCGCGATCATCGGCTTCGAGCGCGAGCTGCATCGGCAGCCGGCAGGGTTCCGCACGCACAGCCTCGTCTCGCTGGGCGCGGCGCTGTTCACGGTCGTGAGCGCGTTCGGCTTCGGGGGCGTCATGGTGGACCCGACCCGCATCGCCGCCCAGATCGTGTCGGGCATCGGCTTCATCGGCGCCGGCACGATCCTGCAGTACCGCGGGCACATTCGCGGCCTGACGACGGCCGCCAGCCTGTGGTCGGTCGCCGCCATCGGCACCGCCGCGGGCGCCGGGCTCTTCGTCGTCGCGACGATCGGGACCGTGCTCATCCTGGTCGTCCTGACCATTCTCGACCACGTGGAGGGATACGCCGCCAGACGGCTGCGGCTCCCCCCTGCGGGGTTCAAGCTCCCCGGCGAGGATCAGCCACACGACGGAAAAAGCGAGGACATGCCGTGACCCTGATGACCACCGACCTGGCCGGCCTCTCGCTCGTGCACCGCGGCAAGGTGCGCGAGACGTACGAGGTCGACGACAGCCACCTGCTGCTCGTCGCCACCGACCGCCTCAGCGCCTTCGACGTCGTGTTCGATCAGCCGATTCCCGAGAAGGGAGCGGTCCTCACGCAGCTCTCGGCGTGGTGGTTCGAGCAGCTCTCGGCGCTCGGCCGCTCGCACTTCGTGAGCGCCGATCCGGCTCGACTGCCCGAGCAGGCGCGTACGCCCGAGATGGCCCGCCGCTCGATGCTCGTGCGCCGAGCCGAGCGGGTCGATGCCGAGTGCGTCGTGCGCGGCTACCTCGCCGGCTCCGGCTGGGCCGAGTACGGCCGGACCGGGGCCGTGTGCGGCCATCCGCTCCCCGACGGCCTGCGCGAGGCGGATCGCCTTCCGGAGCCGATCTTCACCCCGTCGACGAAGGCGGAGGTCGGCCACGACGAGAACATCACCCGTGACCAGTTGGCCGAGCTGGTCGGCAGCGACCTGGCCCGTCAGCTCGAGGATCGGTCGATCGCCCTCTACCTGGAGGGAGCGCGCCGAGCGGAAGCGGTCGGGCTGATCCTGGCCGATACGAAGTTCGAGTTCGGTTGGATCGACGGCGAGCTGGCCGTCATCGACGAGGTGCTCACGCCGGACTCGAGCCGGTTCTGGGACGCCGAGCACTACGCCCCCGGCTCGTCGCCGCAGAGCTTCGACAAGCAGTTCGTGCGCGACTTCGTGGCCGCGTCGGGATGGAACAAGGAGCCGCCGGCGCCGACGCTGCCCGACGACGTCATCGCGGGTACCCGGAACCGCTACGTCGCCGCGTACGAGCGGCTCACGGGGCTGAGCTGGGACGGGCCGGCCTGACGGTGCGCTGGATGGCCGAGGTCCACGTGGCCCTCCGTCCGGGGATCGCCGACCCGGAGGGGCAGACGATCGCGTCCGGCCTGCGGTCGCTCGGCTACGAGTCGGTGTCCGGCGTTCGGACCGGCAAGCTCATGCGCATCGACTTCGAGGCCGACGACCCGGTAGCAGCCGAGGCGACGGTCGCCGACATGTGCCGCCGCCTGCTCGCCAACCCGGTCATGGAGACGGCGAGCTGGGAGCTGCGCGCCGCCGAAGAGATGCCGGCGAACGGGGCCGTCACCGGATGACCCTGCTCGCGGGCCGGCCGCGGGTGGCCGTCGCCGTCTTCCCGGGAACGTGGAGCGAGCGGGACTTCCTCCACGTGGCCGAGGCCGTCCTCGGCTGGGACGCGCGTCTGGTCTGGCACGCCGAGCCGGAGCTGGGCCCGGCCGATGCCGTCGTCCTCCCCGGCGGCTTTGCCCACGGCGATCACCTCCGCACCGGCGCGATCGCCCGCTTCTCGCCGGTCATGCGCGCCGTCGAGTCATTCGCTGCAGCCGGCGGCCCGGTCATCGGGTCGTGCAACGGGTTCCAGATCCTCACCGAGGCCGGCCTGCTTCCGGGCGCGCTCATGCGCAATGACCACCTGGAGTTCCGCTGCGACTGGCAGTGGCTGCGCGTCGAGCGCCCCGAGCATGCGCCGGCATGGCTCTCGACCCTCACCGACGGGCAGACGATCCGTCTGCCGATCAGCCACGGCGAGGGCCGCTACGTCGCGGACGCGGCCACGCTCGACGCGCTCGAGGCGGAGGGCCGGATCGTGCTCCGCTATGCCGACGAGGCCGGGACGGTCGACGACGCGGCCAACCCGAACGGCTCGGAGCGCGGAATCGCGGGGATCGTGAACCGGGGTGGCAACGTGCTGGGCCTCATGCCCCATCCCGAGCGTGCGGCCGAGGACGACGTCGGCGGAATCGACGGACTGTGGCTGTTCCGCTCGCTGGAACGCTGGCTGCAGGAGCAGCCGGCGGCCGCCGAGCGTCGGCTATGATCGGCCCCGACCCCGAGTCAGCGTCGCAGGAGGGCGAACCACGCATGGAGAACGACGAGCGCGATCGCCGCGACTGGCCCGAGCAGGACGACGGCGGATCGCAGCCCGTGGAGCCCGACTGGGGACGGTCCGAGGATCCGGCTCTTCCCGCCGGCGAGCCGACGCATACCGAGGACCCGACGACCATCGACGAGGGGACGGGCCGGGACGACGCCACCGCGCCGGCCGAGATCGAGAGCTGGCCCAGCCAGGAAGCTGCCACGGCCGAGCCCGCCGATCGCGCCGGCGAGGAGGCCTGGCCGGCGAGCGCGCCCGAGCATCGCGACGAGCCGAGTGCCGAGGAGCGGCCACCGCAGGAGGTGGAGGCCTATCCGGCCGCCGCGGCGGAGGTCGCGGAACCGCCGGCCGCGGCGACGACGGCGCCGGCTCACAGCGTCCCGGACGCCCAGGCCACCACGGGCGAAAGCACCCAGTGCCCGCGCTGTGGAACGGAGAATCGCCCGGGGTTGTCGTTCTGCCGCAACTGCGGCCAGCGGCTCGTGGCCGCCGGCGTGTCGAGCACCGTCGAGCGCCCCGGAGCGCCGGAAGGCACGATGGCCTGCCCGCGCTGCGGCACGCACAACCGGGCCGGCGTGGGTTTCTGCCAGAACTGCGGCGCCAACCTGCGCGGCACGTCGGAGGGCTACGTGCCGCCGGCGGTGGCCGGCGAGCGCGAGGCGGCTTCGGCCGAGCCGGCGCGCCGCGGAGCCATCCTGGGGCCGGTCGTCCTGCTCATCGGCCTGATCGGGCTCGTCACCGCCTACCTCCTGCCCTTCGCCTACGGCGCCGGGTCCCTGTTCGAGCGCGCGCTCGGCACCGGCGGCTACGGCGTCGCGTTCTGGAACGGCTACCCGGACGTCGCCGCGTCGCTGGCCGACCAGGCCTACTTCGGCCTCGCCGCGCCCGTCCCGCTACTCGGCCTCCTCCTCGTCGCGCTCGCTGTCGCGGGATTCGTCCGGGCGGCTCCGGGGCCGATGCAGACCGTCGGCCTGGTCGTGGCGCTGTTGTGGAGCATCGGGCTCATCGTGTTGTTCGGCGTCGTCGAGCTGGCCGGAAACTGGACGGGCGACATCGTCGGACTGCTGCGTGACCTGACCCCGGCGGGGATCATCTTCTTCCTCTCCGGCCTCATCATCCTGATCGGCGTGCTGACCCGCTTCGGCAGGAGCTGATCCGATGGCTCGCTACTGCGCCAGCTGCGGGACCGAGGTCGACGACACCGCGGTCTTCTGCCCGACCTGCGGCCAGCCGATCGAGGACGCCGACGAGGTCGACATCCCGCCGGCGCCGGCATGGCCGGACCCCGCGGCCAGCGACCTCGAGCCCGAGGCCCCCGGCCATCGTCCCGAGCCGTCGGATCGGCGCCGCGGCGACGAGCGCGATCCGGCTCGCGCGCGGGAAGAGGGCGAGGAGGACCACGACGAGGAGCCGTCGCCGGACGCGCCCACGCGGATCGAGGCTCGTCCGGCGCCGATCGGCACGGCCACTCCGGCCGACCGCCCTCGACCTCCGGCGCGGGAGGAACGCGCCGAGGACCGGCAGACCGGCGGCGGCCTGCCGTCCATCGACCTCCCGATCACGATGCCGGTCACGCTGTCCGGCTGGCTCGTCGGCATCGGCTCGGTGCTGGCGGTCATCGGCCTCGTCGTCATCCTGGTGGTCGGCGTCCTGAACGTCATCGACCTGCTCCTCCTGCTGGCGTTGCTCGCCGTCGCGGCGACCGTCTTCTTCGCGGCCCACCTGCCCGGTGTCCCGCACCTGCGTCTCGTGACGCTCGTCGTGGCCCTCATCGCCTTCGGGGTCGCTCTCGACCGGGTCGGCTTCCGCGGCGGAGGCGTCGGCGAGCTGCTCCTGTTCCTGGGCACCGCGGCGGCGGCGATCGGCGCGATCATCCTCGAGCTCGGCCACGACCAGCCGCTCGGCGGGCCGCAGCGCTGACCCGATGACGCTCGCGCCACCGCCCGCCGAGCAGCGCCACGGGCTGACGGAGCGCGAGTACGAGCTCGTCATCGAGGCCCTCGGCCGCCCGCCGAATGGCGTGGAGCTCGGCATGTTCGGTGCGATGTGGTCGGAGCACTGCGCCTACAAGCACTCCCGGCCGCTGCTCGGCCGCCTGCCGAAGGACGGTGAGGCGGTGCTCGTCGGACCGGGCGAGAACGCGGGGGCCGTCGACATCGGCGACGGCCTGGCGGTCGTCTTCAAGGTCGAGTCGCACAACCATCCGTCCGCCGTCGAGCCGTACCAGGGCGCGGCGACCGGCGTTGGCGGCATCATCCGCGACATCTTCACGATGGGTGCCCGCCCGATCGCGCTCCTCAACAGCCTGCGCTTCGGTCCGCTCGAGGCCGATGCGGAGACCGATCCGGCCACCGCGGCGCGCAACCGGTACCTGCTCGGCGGCGTGGTCGGCGGCATTGCCGGCTACGGCAACTGCATCGGCATCCCGGACGTCGGTGGCGAGATCACCTTCGACGCGTCGTACTCCGGCAACCCGCTCGTCAACGCGATGTGCGTCGGGATCGCGCGCCACGACGAGATCACGCTGGCGCGGGCGGCCGGCGCGGGCAACGTGCTCCTGCTCGTCGGGGCGGCGACCGGCCGTGACGGCATCCAGGGGGCGAGCTTCGCGTCGGCCACGCTGGCCGAGGACAGCGACGAGCGGCGGCCCGCGGTCCAGGTCGGCAATCCATTCCTCGAGAAGCTGCTCATGGAGGCCTGCCTCGAGCTCGCGCGCGGCGACTCGGTCGTGGCGATGCAGGATCTCGGCGCCGCCGGGCTCACCTGCGCGCTCGCGGAGCTCACCGCTCGCGGCGGCGTCGGCGCCGAGGTGGATCTCGATGCCGTCCCGCGGCGCGAGGACGGCATGAGCCCGTACGAGGTCCTCCTGTCGGAGTCGCAGGAGCGGATGCTGATCGTCGTTCCGCCCGGTCGCGTCGGCGAGGTGCAGGCGGCCTTCGAGCGCTACGAGCTCCACGCGGCGGAGATCGGCCACGTCATCGACGAGCCGATCATCCGCGCTCGCGGCGCTGGCGAGCTCGTGTGCTCCGTGCCGGGCCGTGCTCTGGCCGACGACGCTCCCCGCTACGAGATCGCGGGCACGGCCTCGCGACCGACCGATGTGGACCTGGAATCGCTCGCCGCACAGGCGATCGACTCCTCGGTCGTGCTCGAGCTGATCGCGTCCCCGAACGCGCGCGACCGCAAGCCGATCTGGCGCCGCTACGACCACATGAACGGCACGAACACGCTCGTCGGTCCCGGTGGAGGTGACGCGGCCGTGCTGCGGATCAAGGGGACGGATCGGGCCATCGCTCTTTCGATCGACGGCCCCGGCCCCGCTCGGGCCGGCGCGCTCGACCCGTTCGTGGCCGGGGCCTCGGCAGTCCTCGAGGGCGCGATGAACGTCGCCTGCAGCGGGGCGCGCCCGATCGGCGTCACCGACTGCCTCAATTTCGGCTCGCCCGAAACCGAGCTGGGCGCCTGGCAGCTCGAGCGAGCGATCGACGGGATCGCCGAGGCATGCCGCGCGCTCGGCGTGCCCGTCGTGTCGGGCAACGTGAGCCTGTACAACGAGACCCCGGCCGGACCGATCCTCCCCACGCCGGTCGTCGGCACGGTCGGCCTCCTCGAGCACCGCGACGAGCGCGTGTCGATGGCCTGGGCCGGGGGCGACGAGCTCTGGCTGCTGGGGGAGCCGGCCGACGACGCCGATGCGCTCGCCGCATCGGAGCTGGCGTGGCGACGCAACCTCCGCGGCGGCAGCCCGCGGCTCGCGATCGAGACCGCGGTCGCGCTCGTCGACCTGCTGCCACGGCTCGCCCGCTCGCGCACGGCACGAGCGGCGCACGATCTCTCCGTCGGCGGCCTCGCCGTCGCGCTGGCTCGCATGGCGATCGCCTCCGGGATCGGTGCCTCGATCGAGCTCGAGACGGATCGCCCCACCGCCGCGGCCTTCGGCGAGCGAGCCGGCCGCGCCATCGTGGCGCTCGACCCGGCGGCGGTACCCGCACTGCGCGCCGCGGCCGACGATGCGGGCGTCGCGGCGCGTCGGCTCGGCCGGGCGGGCGGGGACAGGCTCACGATCCTGGCCGGCCACGCGTCGGTGACGCTCGGGCTGGGGGAGCTCGGCAGCGCCTGGCGGACCGCCTTCTAGTCGGTCGAGGGCCGGCCTCGACGCCCCGTTGGGCGACGCCGCGGCTCGTCGAGGTCGCGGATCCCGAGTGCGGCCACGATCGGGTCCTCCTCGGTGAGGTGGACCTTCGCGCGCCGCAGCGCGCGCCGCTCGAGCAGCGCCGTCGTCTCGTCGGCGACGAGCAGCGCCTCGGCGGCGTCCATGTGTCGTGCTCGCCGTCGCGCCGCCACGATGACGAAGGTGGCGGCGAGCGCGATGACGAAGGCCGCCAACCAGGCCATCGTCACCACCGTCATGCCGGCGAGCTCGTCGTCCACGCGAGGCTCGGCGCTTCCGTCGGTCCGCGGGGGCTCCACGGGCGCGGCGGTGCCGCCCTGCGAGCTCCGCCGCTCCTCGGTCGCCACGCGGCCGGCCGGCTGAGAGCCGGCGGGCGCGGCGTCCGCGGTGTCGCCGGCCGCCGTGCCCTCCTTCGGGTGGTCGGCGGCGGTGGGCGACGGCAACGGCGACGGCGACGGCGCCGGGGTCGTGGCCGTCCGGCCTGCGCCATCCGTCGCGCGCGCCGCGGCGGCGTCATCAATCGATGTCGCCTCCCCCTCGGACGGCGTGCGAGCGGCCACGGGCTCCGGAGCGGCGGTCGGCTCCGAGACGGCCGATGCGGGTGACGCCGGCGCGGCCGATGCGATCGGCTCCGTCGAGCCGGGTGCCTCGGGACTTCGCGCGGCGCTCGGCGAGCTGTGGCCCGGAGCCGGCTCGGCCGGCTCGTGCGATGCCTCGTCGCCAGCGACGTCGAGCGTGGGGCCGATCAGCGTGGCCGTGTTGCCGAGGACGGCCGAGGCGACGAAGGCGACCGGCCAGCTGCCGGCGGGCAGGGTGGTGCTCGTGCTCCATCGGCCGTCGAGCAGGACCCCCGACGAGAGCTCCATGTCCAGCACGCGGCCCGCGACATGGGCCTCCACGCGCACCGCGTCGAACAGGCCGACGTAGTCGACCTCGAGCGTGAATACCGTCGACGTCGTACCACTGGGCGGCGTTGCCTGGCCATTCAGCAGCGCATTGTCCCCGCCCGACACGGCCGACGGCGCTCCCAGGAGCGCCGCGAGGATGGCCGGGACCATGAGGGCGAGCCGACCCATCAGCCCGATGCCTCTCGAGCGCGCGGGCTCCGCCTGCGGGCGGAGCGTCCAGCCGATGCCGTCGAAGCCGCCGGCACCGGACGCTGGCCGGGGTCGAGCCCGTCGTCGCTCACCGGCAGATGCGGCAGGCCGTCCCGCGCCCGCTCGTGGAGCCGGTACACCTCCTCGAGGCCGTCCGGCGGCACGCTGTCGGCGTAGACGGTGCAGAAGACGTCGACGACGTGCGGGTCGAACTGCGTGCCGGCGTGGCGGCGCAGCTCGGCCAGGGCCTCCTCGTGCGCGAGGGCCCCGCTGTACGGCCGCTCGTGAACCATCGCGTGGTAGGCGTCGGCCACCGCGACGATGCGCGCGCCGAGCGGGATCTCGTTGCCGCGGAGGCCGTGCGGGTACCCGGCGCCGTTGAAGTGCTCGTGGTGATGGAGCACGACCGGGATGGCGTCGCGGAGGCTCGAGGCCTGCTCGAGGATCACCTGCCCGATGCGCGGGTGCTCGCCGATCGCCTGCCACTCGGCGTCGGACAGGGTCGCCGGCTTGTCGAGAATCGACTCCGGAATGGCGATCTTGCCCAGGTCGTGGAGGAGCGACGCAATCCGGATGCGCTCGATCTCCTCGTGCGGCAGGCCCATCTCGAGCCCGATCCCGGTCGCCAGCGAGGCGATCATGTCGGATGGACGGCCGCGATGGTGGGGTTGGGGGGCCAGCACCGATGCAAGCGCCCGGGTCGCCGTGTCGCTCGCCCAGCGGCCGATGGCCGTCGCCTGCGCACGACGATCCGCCGAGATCGGCGCGCGCCGCACCGGCGCCTCCTCGTCGAGGTCGCGAAACACGTAGGTGCGGTTGCGCCCCAGCGACTTCGCCGCGTACATCGCCGCATCGGCGCGGTCCACCAGCATGTCCAGCTGGAGCTCGCTGCCGTGGCCGCCGGCGATCCCAACGCTGATCGTGACCTGGATCTCTCGCTCCTCGGCGATGCGCAGGGGCTCGGCCATGACGACGCCGCGCAGGTCCTCGGCCAGCCCGACGGCATCCTGGGGAAGCGTCTCGGGGAGGATGAGCATGAACTCCTCACCGCCGTACCGCCCGAACGTGTCCGAGGCTCGGACCGAGTTGGCGATGAGGCGGGCGACCTGCCGGAGCACCGCGTCGCCGGAATTGTGCCCATAGGTGTCGTTGATCGGCTTGAATCGGTCGATGTCGATGAAGGCGACGCTGAGCGGCTTGGCGTGGCGGACCGCTCGCTCGACCTCGGCGGTGAGCGTGGCGAGCAGCGTCTCGCGGTTCGGGACTCCCGTGAGGCGGTCGCGGGTCGCACGGACCTCCGTCTGGAGGAAGGCGCCGCTCGCCTGGTTGAACGCCCGAGCGAGCCGTCGCTCGGCCGGGATGCCGCCGACGCGCAGCTGAACCGGGGTGTCGGTCTCGAGCGTCCGCTCCAGGGCGTGCGCGATCCGGTTGAGGCGCCAGCCCACGTAGCTCCAGGCCAGCAGCGCCATCGTCGTCATGCCGGCCGCGACCGCGATCGCGAGGACGAGGGCGAGGGTCGGGCGCTCCGCCGGGGTCGCCTGCACGGTGACGGCCAGGGCGATGGTGACGAGTGCCGCCACGGCGATCGGTGCCATGAAGCCGAGGGCACGGACGAAGGTCAGCACGTCGACAGCATGCCCCGGGGGTCCTGTCAGCACCATGGCTCGATGGTCCCGAGGTGCGCGCGGGCATCGCCGTCCCGGAGTCCCGACACGCCGGAGTGCGGAGCGGTGCAGTACTCGTGCGGTACCTCCGGCGAGACGTGCGGCGGGCGGGCGTGCCACCACCCCGGCCGGGGCTATGATGGACCGGTGCCCGGCCTGCACCGACCCGCCTGAACCGCTCCGTGCGACCCCGTCCCGGACCTCCGCACGTCGCGCCGGGTGAGGCGCTGCCGCTCTACGAGCCGCACGGGCCGCGCGAGGAGTGCGGAGTCGTCGGCATCTGGGCCCCATCGGCCCCGGTGGCGCGACTGGCGTACCTCGGGCTCCACGCGCTCCAGCACCGTGGCCAGGAGTCGGCCGGCATCGCGGTCGGTGACGGCGCACGCCTGAGCCTTCACAAGCGGCTCGGGTTGGTGACCGCCGTCTTCGACGAGGAGACGCTCGATCGCCTCGAGGGACGCGACGCGGACGAAGCCGCGCCGCGGGCCGCGATCGGGCACACGCGCTACAGCACCACCGGCTCGAACACCCTGCCGAACGTCCAGCCGGTCTACGCGCAGACCGATCGGGGCGAGCTCATGCTCGGCCACAACGGCAACCTGACCAACGCCCGGTGGCTGCGCGACGAGCTCACCGAGCAGGGCGTCGAGTTCGCGTCGGCGTCGGACACGGAGGTGCTCGCCAAACTGATCGCGCATGCCCCCGGGCGCTCCTGGGCGCAGCGGGTCGACCACGCGTTCCATCGCGCGACCGGCGCCTACACGTTCACGATGCTCACCGCCGATGCGCTGGTCGCTGCGCGCGACCCGGTCGGCTTCCGCCCGATGGCGCTCGGACGCCTCCCCGGCGGTGGCTGGGCCGTCGCCTCGGAGAGCGCGGCGCTCGACGCGATGGGTGCGCAGTTCGTGCGTGACATCGAGGCCGGCGAGGTCCTGACGATCGACACCGAGGGAGTGCATTCGCACCGATCGTCGCGCGCCACGCCGTCGCGGGAGCGGCTCTGCATCTTCGAATTCGTGTACCTCGCCAGGCCCGACAGCGTGATGGAGGGGCGGCTCCTCTACGAGGCGCGGCTCGAGATGGGCCGGGTGCTGGCGCGCGAGCAGCCGGCCGACGCCGACCTCGTCATCGCGGTGCCGGACTCCGCCGTTCCGGCGGCCATCGGCTATGCCGAGGAGGCCGGCCTGCCGTACCGGGAGGGGCTCATGAAGTCCCGCTACGTCGGCCGGACCTTCATCCAGCCCGCGCAGCGGAGCCGCGAGGCCGCGGTGCGGCTGAAGTTCAATCCGCTGCCGGAGCTCCTGTCCGGCAGGCGCGTCGTGGTGGTGGACGACTCGATCGTGCGCGGAACGACGACCGGCCCGATCGTCGAGATGCTGCGCCGCGCCGGCGCGGCCGAGGTGCACGTGCGGATCCACTCGCCGCAGATGAAGTACCCCTGCTACATGGGCGTCGACACGGGGCGTCGCGACGAGCTGATCGCCGCGACGCACACGACCGACGAGATCCGCCGGGCGATCGGCGCGGACAGCCTCGGCTACCTCTCGAAGGAGGGGCTTCTCGCCGCCGTCGGCGGCCGCACCGAGGCCCGCTGCACCGCGTGCTTCGACGGCTCCTATCCGACCGACGTCCCACTCGAGCTCGACAAGCTGGCCATGGAGCGGCGCTGAGGCGTGGCGCGCACGTATCGGGAGGCCGGCGTCGACGTGGCCGAGGCGCAGCGCGCGGTCGAGCGCATCGGCCAGGCTGCGGCGTCGACCGTCACGCCGGCGGTCCTCGGCGGCATCGGCGGCTTCGGCGGGCTCTTCCGCTTCGATCCATCCACCCACCCGGACCCGGTGCTCGTCTCGAGCACGGACGGCGTCGGCACGAAGCTCAAGGTCGCCATCGCACTTCGGCGGCACGACACCATCGGCGTCGACCTCGTCAACGCGTGCGTCAATGACATCGCGGTCACCGGCGCCGATCCACTGTTCTTCCTCGACTACCTGGCCGTCGGCGATTTGCGTGCCGATGTCGTCTCGGAGATCGTCACCGGCGTGGCGGCCGGGTGCGCGGCGGCCGGGATCCCGCTCATCGGCGGCGAGACGGCCGAGATGCCCGACCTGTACCGCGAAGACGACTACGACCTCGCGGGCTTCGTCGTCGGCGTCGTGTCGCGAGTCGACCTCATCGACGGCTCGCACGTGCGTCCGGGCGATGCGGTGATCGGGCTGCCGTCGACCGGGCTGCACACCAACGGGTACACCCTCGCGCGGCGCGTCCTTCCGGAGGACACCTGGACCCGGCCGATGCCCGATTCCGAAGAGACGGTCGGAGATGCGCTCCTGGCGCCCCATCGGTCGTACCTGGACGACCTTCGCAGCCTGCGCGCCGCCCTCCGTGCAGCCGGCGGTGACCTGGCCGCGCTCGCGCACCTGACCGGCGGCGGATGGGAGGGCAACGTCCCGCGCACGCTCCCCGACGGGCTCGGAGTCGAGATCGAGACCGGCTCGTGGCCGGTGCCGCCGATCTTCAGCCTCATCCAGCGCTGTGGCGACATCGCCGACGCCGAGATGGTCCGCACCTTCAACGTCGGCATCGGCATGACCGCGGTCGTCGATGCCGACCTCGTCGACGTGGCGCTCGAGGCCGTTGCCGATGCGCGACGCATCGGGACGGTGGTCGAGATGCCGGACGGCGAACCGCGCGTCCGCTTCGGATGAGCCGGCTCGCGTGACGCTGGGGGTGCTCGTCTCCGGGCGGGGCAGCAACCTCGAAGCGATCCTCGGCGCCGGGCTTCCAGTCTCGATCGTCATCAGCAACCGGCCGGGCGTCCGCGCCCTGGAGATCGCGGCCGCACACGCGGTCCCGACGCGGGTCTGCCGGCGCTCGGGGTTCCCCGACGCCGATGCGCGCGACCGCGCGATCGGCCAGGCGCTGACCGATGCGGGCGTCGAGCTCGCCGTCCTGGCCGGCTACGACCAGCTGCTTCGGACGGCCTACTTCGGTGCCTTCGAGGGCCGGACCATCAACATCCACCCCAGCCTGCTACCGGCGCACGGGGGGCGCGGCATGGTCGGCATGGCGGTGCATCGATCGGTCCTCGCAGCGGGCGAGCCCGTGACCGGCGTGACGATTCACGAGGTGACGCCCCAGCTCGACGCTGGGGCGATCCTGGCCCAGGTGCGTGTTCCCGTCGCACGAGGCGAGGACGCCGAGGGCCTGGCAGCGCGGGTCCTGGAGGCCGAGCATCGGCTGCTCGTCGCCACCCTAAAGGAGCTTCTCCCGACGGTTGCGCCATCCGCCGCCCGGCATGATGCGTGCTAGCATGCCCGCGGGCGCCGAGGCGCCCGTCCGCGCGTAGCACCGCAGCGCACACCCCCCGCAGGAGAGGCCAAGGACAGCTCGATGGACGCGATTCTCGAACCGATCGGTCAGTTCTGGGAGGGGTTCCTGAACAACCCGATCGTCCAGCTGGCGAGCCAGCTGATCGTGATCTACGTCGTGCTGCTGTGGCTCGGGACGGCGTACTGGGCCTTCCGCGACATGCAGGCCCGCACCGAGAACCCGATCCTTCCGTACTTCGCGGCGGCGCTGATCATCTTCTTCACGCCGCTCCTCTTCGTGTTCGCGGTGGTGCTGTACCTCATCGTCCGTCCGCGGGAGACGCTCGCCGAGGTCTATGAGCGCTCGCTGGCCGAGGAGAGCCTGCTGGCCGAGGTCGAGAAGAACGAGCTCTGCCCGGTCTGCCGTGACCGCGTCGACGCCGACTGGCTGGTGTGCCCGAACTGCAGGACACGGCTCCACCGGGTCTGCCCATCGTGCAACCGGCTTGCGGAGCCGACCTGGCCGCTGTGCGCCTTCTGCGGTCGTGAGTTCGAGCGGGGTGGCGCCCGCGCGGCCTCCCGTGCCCGCGGGTCACGAGAAGCCGAGCGGCAGAGCGGCGAGCCGGCATCCTCGGACGCCACCGCCGAGCATGGCCGTCTCCGCGGCGCCACGCACGGCTGACGCGCTCCGAGGTGGACCCCTCGGGGCCTGAACCGAGCTCCCTGCCCTCCGGGCCCCACCCGACCGCGGGCCCGGGCACGGTGCGGATGCCCCGATGGCCCGGACCGTTGCTCGTCGTCGGCGGCGGGCTCCTGGCACTGTTCGCCGTCGGGGCGTTGATGCTCGCCGGGACCGGAGAGCTGGTGGTCCGGAACCCGGGCCTTCTGGCCTGGCTTGCCCTCGGCGGCGCGCTCCTCTTCGTGGCCGGGCTCGTGTACAGCGCCGTCCGCCAGATTCGGGTGCGCCGGTTCCTGCCGCCGGAGCGGTATCGCGGCCCGGCGATCCTCCTCCTCCTGGTCCTCGTCCTGGTGCTGTCGGGCGTCCTCACGGCTCCCTTCAGCGAGGATGCCGCCGCGCTCCTGCTCGGCGACGGCGAGCTGACGCTGGCCGGCGCCTTCGTACTGCTCGTCTCGACGCAGACGTCGCTGCTGCTCGTCTCGTGGCTGTTCGTGTTCCGCCCCAAGGCCCTGATCGGATGGCCGTCGTGGGCGGCGCCGAACGCGGGTGGCGCGCTCCGTGCCGGCCTCGGCTGGGGGCTGCTGGCCTGGGCGGGCGCCATGATCGTGTCGGCCGGCATGGTCCTCCTGCTCGAGGAGCTCGGGATCGACATCGAGCCGCAGGCAGCCGAGCAGGCGCTCCAGCTGGTCGACCCGTGGCTGGCGATCCTCGCCATCGTGATCCTCGCGCCGCTGGCCGAGGAGATCTTCTTCCGCGGCGTCGTCTTCAACGCCTGGCTGCGCGAGGGCGGGCGCACGTGGGCCTACCTCGGCTCGTCGGCGCTCTTCGCCGTCATTCATCTCTCGCTCGTCGCGGTCGTGCCGATCTTCCTCCTCGGCCTGGCCCTGGCCTGGGTGTACCGGCGCACCGGCAACCTCCTCGCCCCGATCGCGATGCACGCGACGGTCAACGGGCTGTCGGTGACGCTGGCGCTGCTGGCCCGGTACCAGGTGGTCCCCCTGCCGGGCTGATCGGCGGCACCGGACCGGGTAAGCCGGCGGTAAGCGGCCGGTCATCGCGTCCGCGGTAGGCTCCCGGCCGATGACCGCTGACGCCCTGCCGATCTCGCTGCCCCACCGTCGCGTCCGCGCCGCGGTCGATGGCCGTCTGGAGCGCCTGGGCGCCGATGCCTGCGACGACGAGGAGCTCGTCGCGATCCTCCTTGGTGCCGGGCCGGCCGCGCGCAGGACCGCCCGTCGCCTCCTGGACCGATTCGGCTCGCTCGGCGGCCTGGCGATGGCGCATCCGGCCGAGCTGCGGCTCGCCGGCGTGGCTTCCTCGAGCGCGCCGCGCGTGGTCGCCGCCGCGGAGCTGGGGCGGCGGCTGGCGCGCACGCCACCGAGCGACCCGTGGCTGATCCGGACGCCAGCAGACGCCGCTGAGCCGCTCGTCGACGCCATGGGCTCCCTCGAGCGGGAGGAGCTGCGCGTCCTCCTGCTCGACACGAAGAACGTCGTGACGGCGCAGCGCGACGTCTACCGCGGCAACCTGGCCGGCTCGTCGGTCCGCGTTGGCGAGGTGTTCCGCGACGCGGTGCGCGCGTGCGCGGCGGCGATCATCGTGGCGCACAACCACCCCAGCGGGGATCCGGCGCCGTCGGGCGAGGACCTGCGGATCACCACGGAGCTGGCCGATGCCGGCCGGCTGCTCGACATCGAGCTGCTCGACCACCTCGTCATCGGTCGCGGCCGCTGGACGAGCCTGCGAGCCCTCGGCGCGCTCGGTCAGTCGTCGGCGACGATGCGGTAGACCGTTCCGTTCGAGAGATCGGCCAGGTACAGCTCGCCGTCGGCATCTTCGCCGAACGTGCTCACCGCGGCATCCGTGTCGAGCAGCTCGCGCGGCGGCGTCAGCTCCGTCACGTCCGACGGGATGCCGAACACGCTGCCGGTGCAGTAGTCGGCGAACAGATACCAGCCGGCCAGCTCCGGCAGGGCGGCGCCGCGGTACACGTATCCGCCGGTGATCGAGCAGCCCAGGTCGCGCCCGTACTCGCTCACCGGAAGGATGAGCCCGTCGCTCGAGCACCCCGCGTCGGCATAGCAGTGCGAGGCCTCCATCACGTTCCATCCGAGGTTGCCGCCCGAGTCGGTGACCGGGTCCACTCGGTTGACCTCCTCCCACGCGTTCTGCCCGACGTCGGCGATCCACAGCTCGCCGGTGAGCCGGTCGAAGCTGAAGCGCCACGGGTTGCGCAGGCCGTAGAGGTACACCTCCGGGGCGCCTCCGCCGCGCGCGAACGGATTGTCGTCCGGGATCGCGTAGCCGTCCGCCGCGTCCACGTCGAGCCGCAGGATCGCGCCGAGCACCGTCCCGGGATCCTGGCCGTGGCCGAGCGGGTCGCCGCCCGAACCCCCGTCGCCGAGCCCGAGCCACAGGCGTCCGTCGGGCCCGAAGACGAGCTGGCCACCGTTGTGGTTGGCGTACGGCTGATCGACCCGCAGGAGCACCCGCTCCGACCCGGCGTCGAAGCGCGGCGACCCGTCCTCGGCCACCTCGCCCGCGAGCTCGGCAAGGATCGTGTGGCCGTCGCGGTCGCTGTAGTGGACGAACGCACGTGGCGTGTCCGGCCACTCCGGATGGAGCGCGAGCCCGAGAAGCCCCTGCTCGCCCTGGCCCCGCACGCGGTCCGCCAGGCTCGCCGCCTCGACCACGTTGCCCGAGCCCGGGTCGAGCGCCACGATCCTGCCCGCCCGCTCGGTCACCAGCAGCCACCCGCCGGGTGCGGCGATGAGGTTCGTGGGTGCCTGCAGCCCGGCGGCCACGGCGTCGAGCGCCAGCGGGGGCGGGTCGTCGGCGATCGGCGCCGGCGGGCCGGCCGCGGGCTCGGACGGTGGCGCGGTCGCGTCGGGCGACGTGCCGGGACCGGCCGGCGTGGCAATGGCCGGGGTGGGAGACGCCTGCTGCGGCGTTCGGGCAGGCGGTCCGGACGGTGGCGTGCCGCATGCAGCGAGGATCAGGCCCATGAGCACGATCACGAGCCCGCCGTGGGGCAGCTTCATCGGCGACATTGTGGCCCGATCCTGTAGGGTTGCGCCACAGCCATGACGACGACGAAGGAGAGCCTGCGCCGGGCGGTCGGTACCATCCTGGATCGGCCCGAGCCCGGGCCGGAGGCCGTCGGCACGCGTCGCAGCGTCGTCATCGAGCGGATCGAGCCGGAGCTCGACGGCGGGCGCTACCCGGTCAAGCGCGTCGTCGGTGACCAGCTCTTCGTGACGGCCGACATCTTCGCGGACGGTCACGATCTGCTCGACGCCGCGCTGCTGCTGCGCGCCGACGACGAGGAGAACTGGCACGAGGCGCCGATGCGGCCGGTCGACAACGACCGCTGGTCCGGCCACCTTGCTCTGACTCGAAACCGATGGCATCGCTACGCCGTCGAGGCGTGGCGCGACGTCTTCGGATCGTGGCGAGACGGCATCCGCAAGAAGCTCGACGCCGGCGTGCCCGTGCCGAACGAGATCGCCGAGGGCCGCCTGCTCCTCGAGGCGGCCGCGCTCCGCGCCGAACGCTCCGGCGCCGGCGACGACCTCGATCTCATTCGCGCCGCGCTGGCGAACCTCGGGCGTGCCCGATCCGAGGCGACACGCGCGGCGACGATGCTCGGCGACGACCTTCTCGCGGCCATGCGCCGGCATCCCGACCGCTCGTTCGCCACGCGGTCGCACGAGCTGCGGCTGGTTGTCGACCGCGAGCGGGCGCGATTCGCGGCCTGGTACGAGCTCTTCCCCCGCTCCCAGGCTCGCGATCCGGCCAGGCCGGTGCCCACGACCTTCCGCGAGGCGGAGTGGCGCCTGCCCGACATCGCGGCGATGGGCTTCGACGTCGTGTACGTGCCGCCGATCCATCCGATCGGGCGGACGAACCGCAAGGGACGCAACAACACGCTCGATGCGGCGGCCGACGACGTCGGGTCGCCGTACGCCATCGGCTCGGCCGAGGGCGGCCACGACGCCGTGGCACCGGAGCTCGGGGGCCTCGAGCAATTCCTCCACTTCCGGGAGCAGGTCGAGGCCAACGGCATGGAGCTCGCGATGGACATCGCCATCCAGGCGTCTCCCGACCACCCATCGGTGAAGGAGCACCCGGAGTGGTTCCGCCACCTGCCGGACGGAACGATCAAATACGCCGAGAACCCGCCGAAGAAGTACCAGGACATCTACCCGGTCTTCTTCGAGGGTGACGACCACGGCGCCCGTGAGGAGCTGTGGCGCGAGTGGAAGCGGATCTTCACCGTCTGGATCGATCGCGGCGTGAAGATCTTCCGGGTCGACAACCCGCACACGAAGCCGATCCCGTTCTGGGCGTGGCTCATTCCCGAGATCCAGCGCGAGCACCCCGACGTGATCTTCCTGTCCGAGGCGTTCACGAAGCCGAAGATGATGCGCCAGCTGGCGAAGATCGGCTTCACCCAGAGCTATACGTACTTCACCTGGCGCGAGACGGCCGCGGAGCTGCGCGAGTACTTCACCGAGCTGACCCAGTCGGAGATGCGCGAGTACTTTCGCGGGAACCTGTTCACGAATACGCCGGACATCAACCCGCACCACCTCGATCACGGCCGGCCGGCGTTCGTCGTCCGCTCGGTCCTCGCCGCGACGCTGTCGAGCTCGTACGGGATCTATTCGGGCTGGGAGCTGTGCGAGGCGGCCAGGCTGGGCGAGCGCGAGGAGTACCTCGACAGCGAGAAGTATGAGATCCGGGCGCGCGACTGGGACGCGCCGGGCAACATCAAGCTGCTGATCGGCGAGCTGAATCGGCTGCGGCACCAGCGGCCTGCGCTGAAGCGCTACGACAACCTGCGCTTCGAGAACGTCACGGGGCAGCGGACGCTCTTCTACCGCAAGGCCCTGCCGGTCGGCAAGACGGACCCGCTCACGGGACACCCGCATCACTGGCGCGACCCGGTGTACGTCGCGGTGAACACCGACCCGACCACCGCCGAGCATGCGATCCTGCATCCCGATCTCCCGGCGGTGGGCGTGGGATGGACGGAGCCGTATCGGCTCACCGACCTCCTCACCGGCCGGACGTCCCGCGAGGTGGGGGCCGACCTGCACCTGTTCCTGGACCCGGCGGGGGAGCCGTTCCGCATCTTCACGATCTCGGCGCTCGACCGCTGACGCCACGAGCTCCACGGAGGTTGACAGTCCGTTGACCAAGCCAGCCGCGCGCGAGCCGATCGCCGCCGCCCCGCGGCGGTCGGACGTCCGCGCCCCGCAGCTGCTGCGCGACGATCCGCACTGGTACAAGGACGCGATCATCTACCAGCTCCACGTCAAGGCCTTCGCGGACTCGAGCGGGGACGGGATGGGCGACTTCGCGGGGCTCACCGAGAAGCTCGACTACATCGCCGACCTGGGCGTCACGGCGATCTGGCTGCTGCCCTTCTATCCCTCGCCGCTGAAGGACGACGGGTACGACATCGCCGAGTACACGAAGGTGCACCCCGACTACGGGACGCTGCGTGACTTCCGGGTATTCGTGCGCGAGGCGCATCGACGGGGGCTGCGGGTCATCACCGAGCTCGTGGTCAACCACACTTCGGACCAGCATCCGTGGTTCGTGGAGGCGCGCTCGAGCCGAAAGAACCCGAAGCGCGACTGGTACGTGTGGAGCGACAGCGACCAGCGGTACCTCGACGCTCGGATCATCTTCACGGACACCGAGACGAGCAACTGGGCCTGGGATCAGGGCACGCAGCAGTACTACTGGCATCGGTTCTTCAGCCACCAGCCGGACCTGAACTACGACAACCCGCAGGTGATCCGCGCCGTCATGCGGGTGATGCGCTTCTGGCTCGACCTCGGGGTCGACGGACTGCGGCTCGACGCCGTCCCCTACCTCGTCGAACGCGAGGGCACGAACTGCGAGAACCTGCCCGAGACCCACGATGTGCTGCGGAAGCTGCGCGCCGGCCTCGACGAGCGCTACGGCGGCCGGATGCTGCTGGCCGAGGCGAACCAGTGGCCGCCGGACGTGCTGCCGTACTTCGGCACGCCGGACGAGCCGGAGTGCCACATGGCCTTCCACTTTCCGCTGATGCCACGCATCTGGATCGCGCTGCGGCGGGAGGACCGGTATCCGATCGTCGAGATCATGGGCCAGACGCCGGAGATTCCCGACGAGAACCAGTGGGCGCTCTTCCTGCGCAACCACGACGAGCTGACCCTCGAGATGGTGACCGACGAGGAGCGCGACTTCATGTACACCGAGTACGCGAAGGACGCCCGGATGCGCATCAACGTCGGCATCCGTCGGCGGTTGGCGCCCCTCGTCGACAACTCGCGACGGCGCATCGAGCTGCTGAATTCGCTGCTCTTCAGCATGAAGGGCACGCCGGTCATCTACTACGGCGACGAGATCGGCATGGGCGACAACGTCTACCTCGGCGACCGCAACGGCGTCCGGACGCCGATGCAGTGGACCGGCGACCGCAATGCCGGCTTCAGTCGCGCCGACGTGCACGCGCTCTACGCACCGCTCGTTGCCGATCCGGTGTACGGCTACCAGGCGGTCAACGTCGAGGCGCAGGAGCGCGTGCCCGGCTCGATGCTGAACTGGATGAAGCGCCTCATCCGCGTCCGACGGGCGCACCCGGTCTTCGGACGCGGGACGCTCGAATTCCTGCACCCGGAGAACCGTCGCGTCCTCGCGTACCTGCGCGAGCACGACGGCACGACGATCCTGTGCGTCGCCAACCTGTCGCGCTTCGCGCAGTACGTGGAGCTCGACCTGTCCCGATTCAACGGCCGCGTGCCGATCGAGCTCATCGGCCGGGTCCACTTTCCGCCCATCGGCGATCTGCCGTACCTGCTCACGCTCGGGCCGCACGACTTCTTCTGGTTCGAGCTCACCGATGCCACGTGACGGTCGTCACGAGTCGGTCGATCACGCGCCGCACGGATGGACTGACGATCCGGCGATGACGGAAGCCCTTTCAGCCGGCTGGATCGCCGCCCAGCGTTGGTTTCGGGCCAAGCAGCGGCCGATCGCCACGGTCGCCGAAGCGGATCGGGCTCCGCTGGCGGCGGGGGTCGACCTCCGCGTCGTCGAGGTCGCCTATGCCGATGGCGGCGGCCCGGACCACTACCTGCTGCTGCTGGTCGACGGCCGCGAGCCGGCCGACGGCGACGGCGCCTGGCGACGCCTCCTTGGGGCGATCGCCGATGACGCCGTGCTCCGCGGCTCGGCCGGTCGGTTCGTGGCGAGGCGCACCGACGCGCTCGCCGACCTCGTGCCCTCGGCGCACGAGGCGTCGGCCGTGCTCAGCGAGCGGCGCCTGCGCGTCGAGCAGTCGAACACGTCGGTCGTGCTGGGCGATCGGCTCATCCTCAAGCTGTTCCGCCTCCTCGAGCCGGGGCTCAACCCGGATCTCGAGATCGGCGCGTTCCTCACCGAGACCGGCTTCGCGGACACGCCGCCCACGGCCGGCGGCATCACCTGGCACCCCGACGGCGGCGAGCCGGCCGCGGCGGCGATGCTCCAGGCGCTCGTGCCGGCGCGGGGCGATGCCTGGGCCGCGATGCTCGAGCATCTCGCGACCGATCCCGAGCGCGCCACGCGGGCGGCGGCCGACATCGGCCGGGTGACGGCCGCCATGCACGACGCGCTCGCCTCGCGTCCCGACCATCCGGACTTCCCGGCGCGTCCGGCGACCGTTGACGAGACGGCCCGCTGGCGGGCATCGGCCGAGCATCAGCTGGCCCAGGCCGTCACGGCGGTCGCCGGGCGCGAGCACGATCGGCTCGTGGCCCTCGCACCGGCGGCGACGGCTCGTTTCGCGGATTCGTTCGGCCGGGCCACCGGGGAGGCGACCGTCTCACGGGTGCACGGCGACTATCACCTCGGGCAGATTCTGGCCCGCGCCGACGGCGGGTACAGCGTGATCGATTTCGAGGGCGAGCCGGCGCGACCGCTCGCCGAGCGGCGTTTGCCAGGGTCCCCGCTGCGGGACGTTGCCGGGCTGGTTCGAAGCCTCGACTACGCCGCACGCACCGCGCAGCGGGACGCCGGGCTCGACGCCGATGGGTGGCTGAACGAGGCGCGCGCCGCCTTCGTCGACGGCTACGGCGGCATCGCTCCGGAGGAGCGTGGGCTGCTCGAAGCCTTCGAGCTGGAGAAGGCGTGCTACGAGGTTCGCTACGAGGCGAACAACCGGCCGGACTGGCTGTGGCTGCCCATGGCCGCGGTCGAGCGGCTCGTGGCCGCCTGATCCACCGTATGCTGCATCCTCCACCCACGAGGAACGCATGGCGCTGAGAGTTTGGCGCGGCAATCCCTATCCCCTCGGCGCGACCTGGGACGGCTCCGGCGTCAACTTCGCGATCTTCAGCGAGAACGCGGAGTCGGTCGAGCTGTGCCTGTTCGACGCGGGCGGCGACGAGCAGCGGGTTCCACTGACGGAGCAGACCGATCTGGTCTGGCATTGCTACCTGCCCGACGTGCGGCCGGGTCAGCGATACGGCTATCGGGTCCACGGGCCATACGAGCCGCGCGCCGGCCATCGGTTCAACGCGAACAAGCTGCTGATCGACCCGTACGCCAAGCGCGTCGACGGGGCGATCGACTGGGACGACTCGCTCTTCGGCTACCGCATCGGCGCGAAGGGCGAGGATCTCGAGCCGGACCAGCGCGACAGCGCTCCCTTCGTGCCGAAGAGCGTCGTCGTGAACCACGCGTTCGTGTGGGGCGGTGACGAGCCTCCACGCACGCCGCTGGATCGAACGCTGATCTACGAAGTCCACGTCAAGGGCTTCACGCAGCTCCACC
Organism: Candidatus Limnocylindrales bacterium; assembly: GCA_035540715.1. Classification (GTDB taxonomy): domain Bacteria; phylum Chloroflexota; class Limnocylindria; order QHBO01; family QHBO01; genus JACDBZ01. Next base: position 60,298 of record DATLGA010000095.1, read on the forward strand.
CGGACGTGCCGGAGGACCTGCGCGGCACCTACGCCGGGATGGGCTCGGGGCCGGCTTTGGACTATCTGACCAACCTCGGCATCACGGCCGTGGAGCTGCTGCCGGTCCACCAACACGTCAACGACCGTCACCTGGTCGAGCGAGGCCTGAGCAACTACTGGGGCTACAACACCGTCGGGTTCTTCGCGCCCGACGTCCGCTACTCGGCGACCGGCGAGCCGGTGAGCGAGTTCAAGACGATGGTGAAGCGGCTCCACGACGCGGGCATCGAGGTCATCCTCGACGTCGTGTACAACCACACTGGCGAGGGAAACCACCTCGGCCCGACGGTGAGCTTCCGGGGCGTCGACAATGCCGCGTACTACCGCCTCAGCCCGGAGGATCCGCGCTACTACGTCGACTACACCGGCACGGGCAACACGCTCAACGCCATGAGCCCGCGGGTCCTCCAGCTGATCATGGACTCGCTGCGCTACTGGGTCACCGAGATGCACGTCGACGGCTTCCGGTTCGACCTCGCGTCGACCCTGGCGCGGGAGCTGCACGACGTCGACCGGCTGTCGGCGTTCTTCGACCTTGTCCAGCAGGAC